>NZ_CP042239.1:1585937-1903125 GCF_007833215.1 Sphingomonas suaedae | reverse complement strand
TCAAAAGCCCGAATGCCGCTATTCGGTGACGCCGGACCCTAGAGGCAAGCCCGGTCGGCTTTGCGCCCTATTATCGGATATTCCGAAGCCGATCGCGTGATCCCGAGAGCGGTCGTCGGTACAGCTGGGGAGGTATGGGGGTTTGGCGCCTTGCACTCACTCCTTCAAGCGGACGCGTCGTCAGGTCGCACTCTTGCCGTCGGGGTCGCCAGACTGAGCAAGTTGTCGTATGCAAACGCTATGTCAGATCGACATGCAGACTCCGTCGAAGAGGTCTTGCAGTCCTCCTCAAGCGCCGCGCAGTCCTTTGTCGCGGCCAGCTGGTGTCGTTCGGGCCTTAAGCACGGACTCGATGCCGGGGCCGCGCGGGTGCCGGAGCTGGTGTCCGGCAGCGAGCTTACCCAGCGGCGACAGCGCCATGGCCTGATGCTCGAGGTGGCACGCCCGCTGCTCGACCAGCTGTATCAGACCGTCGCCGCCACCGGCTGCGCGGTCATGCTGTCCGACAATGACGGCGTTATCCTCGAATCCCGCAGCCAGACCGGCGACCGCGCAATGTTCGACCGGGTCGGGCTGACCCCGGGCGGGGTGTGGAGCGAAAGCCGCGAAGGCACCAACGGCATCGGTACATGCCTCGTCGAAGGGCGACCGGTCACGATCCACCGCGACGAGCACTTCGCCTCGCGCAATATCGGGATCAGCTGCATGGATGCGCCCGTGCGCGATGCGGCAGGACGGCTCGTCGGGGCGCTCGACATTTCCAGTTGCCGCGAAGATCACAGCGCGGCGATGGGGGCGCTGATTCAGAAGATCGTCCAGGACGCGGCGCGCAGGATCGAAAGCGGCATGTTCCGCAAGTTCTTCGCCGGGCATCGCATCATCGATGCGAACCTGCCGGGCGGCGAGGCGGCGCTGCTGGCGGTGGACCGCGACGATCTGGTGATCGGGGCGACCTATGCCGCGCGCCATCGCCTCAACCTGTCTGATGCGAACCTCACCGGATCGCGCAGCGCGGCAGACATTCTGGGCGGCGAAGAGACGGCGTCCTTCCACGACTCGGAAAGGGCGGTCCTGCGGCGCGCGCTTGCGCAGGCCGATGGTAACGCCACCCGCGCTGCCAAGGCGCTCGGAATCGGGCGGGCAACGCTCTATCGCCGGATGGAGAAGGTCGGCCTGACGCGCGGCTGACGCTTCGTTTTTCAAACTGTCTCGATAGCGAGACAGGTGCACAGATCATCTGCCGGGCGGTACTTTTCAGCACGGTATTTTCGCGAAACCATCATCCTCACGACCAGGAGTGCCCGGCGATTTCGAGAGGATGACATCATGGACATGCAGACCAGCCCCGCCGCTTCGATGACCGCTCCGTTTGCGGAGCGATACGACAACTTCATCGGTGGCAAATGGGTCGCGCCCAAGGACGGGCGCTATTTCGACAATATCTCCCCGATCACCGGCAAGCCGGTCGGCCAGGTCGCGCGCAGTCAGGCGGCGGATGTGGAGGCCGCGCTCGACGCCGCACATGCAGCGAAGGACGCCTGGGGCCGCACCAGCGTGGGCGAGCGCGCGCTGATCCTGAACCGGATCGCCGACCGGATGGAGAACAATCTCGAGAAGCTCGCCATCGCGGAAACCTGGGACAATGGCAAACCGCTGCGCGAGACGATGGCCGCCGACCTGCCCCTGGCGATCGATCACTTCCGCTATTTCGCGGGCTGCATCCGCGCGCAGGAAGGCGGCATTTCGGAAATCGACCACGATACGGTCGCCTATCATTTTCACGAGCCGCTGGGCGTGGTCGGGCAGATCATCCCGTGGAACTTCCCGATCCTGATGGCGGTGTGGAAGCTCGCCCCGGCACTGGCCGCTGGCAATTGCGTGGTGCTCAAACCCGCCGAACAAACTCCGGCATCGATCATGGTGCTGATGGAACTGATCGGCGACCTGCTGCCCGCAGGCGTGGTCAATGTGGTCAACGGTTTCGGCGTCGAGGCGGGCAAGCCGCTCGCCAGCAGCAGCCGGATCGCCAAGATCGCCTTCACCGGCGAGACGAGCACCGGCCGCCTGATCATGCAATATGCCACCGAAAACCTGATCCCGGTGACGCTGGAGCTGGGCGGCAAGAGCCCGAATATCTTCTTCGAAGACGTGTGCCGCGAGGATGACGATTATCTCGACAAGGCGATCGAAGGCTTTGCGATGTTCGCGCTCAACCAGGGCGAGGTGTGCACCTGCCCCAGCCGCGCGCTGGTCCATGAGAGCATCTACGACCGCTTCATGGAGCGCGCGGTCGCCCGCGTCGAAGCGATCAAGGCGGGCAATCCGCTCGACATGGAAACCATGATCGGCGCGCAGGCCTCCTCCGAACAGCAGCAGAAGATCCTCTCCTACATCGACATCGGCAAGCAGGAGGGCGCGCAGCTGCTGACCGGCGGCGAAGCGGCCCGGTTCGCAGGCGAGATCGCCGACGGCTATTACGTCAAGCCGACCGTGTTCCGCGGCAACAACCGGATGCGCATCTTCCAGGAGGAGATCTTCGGCCCCGTCCTTTCGGTCACGACCTTCAAGGATCATGACGAGGCGCTGCAGATCGCCAACGACACGCTCTATGGTCTGGGCGCCGGTGTGTGGAGCCGCGATGCCAATACCTGCTACCGCTTCGGCCGTGCGATCAAGGCAGGGCGCGTGTGGACCAATTGCTATCACGCCTATCCCGCCCACGCCGCGTTCGGCGGCTATAAACAGTCCGGCATCGGGCGCGAAAACCATCGCATGATGCTCGACCATTACCAGCAAACCAAGAATATGCTGGTCAGCTACAGCCCGAAGAAGCTGGGCTTCTTCTGAGGCGGCGCCTGTCCTCCCCCCGGCGCGGTGCGGCGGTCCGCCGCCGCCCCGCGCGCAACCCCCAGGAGAAACATCATGAGCAAGACTATGAAAGCCGCCGTCGTGCGCGCCTTCGGCGAACCGCTGCGGATCGAGGACGTCCCGGTCCCCGAAGTCCAGCCCGGCATGATTCAAGTCGCGATCCAGGCCTCGGGCGTGTGCCATACCGATCTGCACGCGGCGGAGGGCGATTGGCCGGTCAAGCCCGAACCGCCCTTCATCCCCGGCCATGAAGGCGTCGGCTTCGTCTCCGCGGTGGGGCAGGGCGTCACCCATGTAAAGGAGGGCGACCGGGTCGGCGTGCCCTGGCTCTACACCGCCTGCGGCCATTGCGTGCACTGCCTCGGCGGATGGGAAACGCTGTGCGAAAGCCAGCTCAATACCGGCTATTCGGTCAATGGCGGGTTCGCCGACTATGTGCTCGCCGACCCCGATTATGTCGGCCACCTGCCCGACAATATCGGCTTCAACGAGATCGCCCCGGTGCTGTGCGCAGGCGTTACGGTCTATAAGGGGCTGAAGATGACCGACACCAAGCCCGGCGACGCGGTGGTCATCTCCGGCATTGGCGGGCTCGGGCACATGGCGGTGCAATATGCGGTCGCGATGGGGCTGAACGTGGTCGCGGTGGACGTCGACGATGCCAAGCTCGAACTGGCGCGCAGGCTGGGTGCGAAGGAAACGGTCAACGCCCGGACTGACGGTGACCCCGCCGCTACGGTCAAGCGACTGACCGGCGGCGGTGCGCGCGGCGCGCTTGTGACGGCGGTGAGCGAAAGGGCGTTCGAACAGGCGGTCGGCATGGTCGGGCGCGGCGGCACTCTCGCGCTCAACGGGTTGCCGCCGGGAGATTTTCCGCTCAACATCTTCGGCATGGTGCTGAAAGGCATCACCGTGCGCGGCTCCATCGTCGGCACCCGGCTTGACCTTCAGGAATCGCTCGATTTCGCCGCCGATGGCAAGGTGGCGGCGACGATCTCCACCGCCAGGCTGGAAGATATCAATTCGGTGTTCGACCGGATGCACAAGGGCCAGATCGAAGGGCGCGTGGTCCTCGACATGACGCAGTAAGAGCAGGAGGCATGTCGAGCCACGGAGTGATTGGGCCGCACTGCTGGCCGGAAACGGAGCTCGGCATGCCTCGATAATGGAACGGGCACGCGCTTCCTCATCCGACGCTGCGTGTGTGAGGAGAGGATATAGCGATTCTGAAGACGACAGACCGGATCCGCGCGATGGAGGCATCGCTGGATTGTAGCCGCGCCGCCTCGACTGGAGCCTGCTCCCGACCCAGGCGGACGAGAGCGACGTGGTTCGCCGATGGCGAGTTGAACCTGTCGGTCAACTCCCTCGACCCGCACCGCGAAACGGGCCGCGACCATGTCGCTATTCTCTTCGAGGGCGCTATTCTCTTCGAGGGCGATGAGCCGGGAGAAGGCTGCGCGCACACCTTTGCCCCGCTGCACGAGGAAGTGTGCCGTTTCGCCAACGCGCGCCTCTGTACCCGCGGATCGACCGTCGGGCGTCGTCTCGTTCCTCAGTCCTTGTCGAACAGGGCGCGCAGTTCGTCCTTTGCCTGCTCGAGGGTCTTGCGCCGGTCTTCGGCCAGATTGTCGCCAGCGCGGTTGATATAGAAGGTGAGCATACCCATCGCGGACTGGAGTGGCGTACCCTTGCGGCGATCGCTTTGCTCGGCAGACCGCTTAAGCGACCGGGCGATCTCCTTGGGGTCGTCCTTTTTGAACAGACCATCCTCCAGATCGAGCGCGTCGGAGTCTTCCGTCACCTCCTGCGACCATTTCTCCGTCATGCGTCGTTCCTCTCCCCCGGCGGGTCGGCAAGGCCGGTTTCCGTTAAAAGGATGCTGCATCAACGACGATCGCGCGGCAGGTGTTCCCGCCCGGCGCGACGCTGGCGAGCGGATCGGGCGATGGGATCAGATTAGCAGCGCGACCAGACCCTGCCACAGGATCGCGATGGCGCCGATCACCACCCCCCATAGTGCGACGATCCGTATCCATTGGCTCTCGGTGTCGCGGGGGCGGCCGTGCCATGCGCGCCGCGCGATCAGTACGACGACGGCCAGGCAGGCGAGCGTCAGGGCGATCGTCAGTCCGCGCGCCAGATCGGTGGTGAGAAAGATGCTTCCCACCGCGTAGAGCGCGAAGAAGTGAAATGCCCAGACCAGCAAGCCGCCAAGAAGCAGGAGCCAGTTCCGCATCGTCAGGCCCCGAACGCGCGGGTGAGGATCGTGGTCAACGCCCCCTGGCCCGCGGCATAGGTGACGAACAGGACGCACAGGTCGAGGCTGTTGTTGCGTGGTCGCACGATCATCCCGCGGCTGTTTCGCGCGGAGATATAGGCGGCCATCAACAGGCCGATGAATGCGAGCAGTGCCGTGAGCGTCAACAACATATAGACGATCGCGCCCTGGCCGCTCGCATCGGGGCGCAGGCCCGACGCTTGCCAGAAGGCGATATCCGCGCCCACCGCCGCCGTCAGCGCGAGCGACGCGCACAGGAACAGCACTCCCGGCGTCCAGAGCCGTGTCGTTTCCCGCGCCAGCATCACCCGCGACCAGAGCGCCAGCCCCGCCGCCAGCGCATAGAGCGGAAGCGCGACCGCCGCGCCCGACCATCCCGCCGGGGCGGTCCAGAATGCGGGCTGCACGCCGTACAGGTAGAGGAAGCTGAACACCGCCATCGCGAAGATCATGCCGATCACGATCAGCAGGATGACCATCGCCCACCAGCCATGGGTGCGCGGTCCGGTGACATAGGTGGGCAGCGTGATGCCCGCGCCGACATCCACCTCCTCTTGCCCGACCACCCGGTCGGTGTCCCACAGCCAGCGCAACGTGCACAGCACCGCGAGAATACCCGATGCGAAGCCGGGCGTGTACGCCTGCACGGTCAGCAGCAGAAAAAAGCCCGCGGTGAAGATCGCGGCGAGCAGCGGCCAGGGCGAGGGGCCGGGCATGATCTGAATATATTCCGGCTCGGCGCGCAGCGGGCTGGTGATGATCGTCTCGCGCAGCCCGGTCGGCGCATTGGGCAACAGGTAACGCCCCTGCTCGACATCGTCGCAGATCTTGGGATCGTCCCACAGCGGTTCGCGGCTGCGCACCACCGGGATGCTGCGCGTCGAATAGAGTCCGGTCGGCAGCCATTCGAGCGTGCCGCCACCATAGACGTTCCCGGCATCGTCATCGACGGTGAAGCGGAAGTTGCGGGCAAGATCGATCAGGAACACGAGCACCCCCGCCGCGAGCATGAACGCGCCGACGGTCGAAATCATGTTGGTGACCTCCCACTCGCGCCCGGGCAGATAGGTATAGACCCGGCGCGGCATTCCCATCAGGCCGGTGAGGTGCATCGGCAGGAACGTCACCTGCATCCCGGTGAACATCAGCCAGAAGGCCCATCTGCCCAGCCGCTCGCTGAGCGCGCGGCTGCTGGTCATTCCGGTCCAGTAGTAGAAGGCGGCAAACAGCGGGAAGACCATCCCGCCGATCAGGACATAGTGGAGGTGCGCGACGATGAAATAGCTGTCATGCGCTTGCCAGTCGAACGGCACCATCGCGACCATCACGCCGGTCAGGCCGCCGATGACGAAGGTGACGAGCCCGCCGATCACGAACAGCGTCGGCACATTATAGCGTGGCTTGCCCACCGCGAAGGTTGCGATCCACGCGAAGATCTGGATGCCTGCGGGCACGCTCACCGCCATGCTCGCCGCAGAGAAATAGCCTATGGAGATGTTGGGCATCCCGGTGGTGAACATGTGATGCGCCCACACGCCGAAGCTGATGAAGCCGGTGGCGAGAAAGGCGAGCACGACCAGCGAATGGCCGACCAGCGGCATGCGCGCGAGCGCCGCGACCATCATCGAGACAAGGCCAGAGGCGGGCAGGAAGATGATGTACACCTCCGGATGGCCGAAAAACCAGAACAGGTGCTGCCACAGCAGCGCATCGCCCCCGCGCGTCGGATCGAAGAAGGGCCAATTGAACGCGCGCTCGACCTCCAGCAGCAATGTGCCGAGGATCACGGCGGGAAATGCGATGATGATCATCACCGCCATCACCAGCATCGCCCAGGCATAGACCGGCATCTTGTCGAGGCTCATTCCCGGCGCGCGGGTGCGCAGCACGCCGACGATGATCTCGATCGCGCCCGCGATTGCCGAAATCTCGATGAAGCCGATCCCGAGCAGCCAGAAATCGGCGTTGATGCCGGGCGAGTAGGTCAGGCTGGTATAGGGCGGATACATGAACCAGCCGCCATCGGGCGCTAGGCCGACGAACAGCGAGGCGAAGAAGCAAAGCCCGCCGACGAAATAGGCCCAGAAGGCATAGGCCGACAGGCGCGGGAAGGGGAGGTCGCGCGCCGCGAGCATCTGCGGCAGCAGCATAACCCCGATCGCCTCGACCATCGGCACGGCGAACAGGAACATCATCACCGTGCCGTGCATGGTGAAAAACTGGTTGTAGGTCTCCTGCGGCAGGATGCCCTGGAGGGGCAGCGCGAGTTGAACGCGCATCACCAGCGCAAGAATGCCTGCGAGGAGGAAGAACAGGAACGCCGTCGCGACGTAGAAGAAGCCGACATAATTGTTGTTGACTGCGGTCAGCAGGCCCCAGCCCCTGGGCGCGGCCCAGATGCGCTCCAGCTCCTCGACCTCCCCGTCGGGGCGGGGTTCGCTGGTCGGGAAACGATCGAGCAGCGCCGGATCGAAGCCGGTCTCCGACTTCACTTCTGCATCTCGAGATAGGCGGCGAGCGTCGCCAGTTCATCCGCCGACAGTATTTTGTAGGGGGGCATTCGGTTGCCCGGCTTGATCGACTGGCTGTCGCCGATCCACCCCATTAACGTACCACGATTGTTGGGCAGGATGCCCGCGCCCAGCGAGCGGCGCGATCCGACATGGGTCAGGTCGGGCCCGGCGGTGCCGTTGGCGTCGGTCCCGGCAATGCGGTGGCAGGCCGCGCATCCGGTCGAGCGGAACAGCGCGGCGCCCTCCATCGCGATCGCCGGGCGGGGCGTGCGCCGGGAGGCGAGCCATGCGTCGAATTCGTCGGGGGCGTGGGCGACGACGACGAACCCCATCAGCGCATGGGGTCCACCGCAATATTCGGCGCACTGCCCGGAATAGACGCCGGGCGCGTCCGCCTGGATCGGCAGCGTGTTGCGGCGGCCCGGAACCATGTCGAGCTTGCCCGACAGGCGCGGTACCCAGAAGCTGTGGATGACATCGTTGGATTCGAGCTCGACCAGCACCGGGCGGCCCGCCGGAATGTGCAGCTCGTTCGCGTCGATCATGAGTGGCTGCCCCTGGCGATCGAGATAGGCGACGCGCCACCACCACATTTCCCCCGTGATCCGAACGCGCATCGCGTCCGGGGGAACGGGCGCGGTCAGGTTGCGGGTCAGCGACAGGCCGTAGATGAGCAGCGCCGACAGCACCACGACGGGGAAGACGATGCCGCCCGCCCAGACGACCGTCGCGCCGCCGAGCCGCGCCTTGAGCCGCCTCCCGCCGAACAGCGCGATCCACAAGGCCGCCAGCACGACCGCGAGCACCGCCACCGCCATCGCGATCAGCACCCAGGACAGGGTCGTGATCGAACCGGCATAGGGTCCGGCGGGGTCGAAGACCGGCACGATCGAGGCGAAGTTCATTTCACCGATCTCCCGTCGAATAGAGATAGGCCGCAACATCGCGCGCCTCCGCAGGGGTCAGCGGCATGGCGGGCATCGTGGTGCCGGGAAGCGTGGCGGGCGCATCGCGGACATAGGCCGCGAGCGTGTCGGGCCGATTGGGCAATCTGCCCGCAATCAGGCCCTGGTCGGCGAACCCCTCCAGCGATGGTCCGCTCCTGCCCTGCGGCCAGGCGAGGCCGGGGATGCGATGGCATGCGCCGCATCCTGCCCGCTGCACGGCAAGCAGGCCGCGTTGCGCGCTCGCCTCTGGCATGTGATGCTCGGCATCGGGTGGGGGCTTGCACCCGCCGAGCATCAGCATCGGCAGCACCATGGGCAGCAGGATTCGGACGTCCGGCAATGATCCCCCTTTGCGATACGCCGTCACCGACGTTTCACGTCCGGAACCGTCGCCACGCCCCGACGGTTCCCTGTCGCGATGGATTGGCGCGCACTTTGGGTTCTGACGGGCATTGCCCTGGCGGGCTGCGGCACGGTCGAACGCGGATCGGCCGACCGCTTCACCGCGAGTGGCGAACTGCTGGCGGTCAGCGGCGGCGATGCGGGTGCGCCCAATGCCTGCATCACCTGTCACGGCATCGACGGGCGCGGCAATGGCGCGGGTACGCCGCGGCTGGCCGGTCTCGATCGGGGTTATATGGCCGCGCAACTCGAAGCCTATGCCAGCGGAAGGCGGCGTCATCCCGAGATGGAGTCGATCGCGCGTGCGCTCACGCCCGCGCAACGGGTCGCCGTGTCCGCCCATTATGCCGCGCTCCCTTATGATCCTGCACCGCGCATGACAGGCGGCACGACCGCCGCGCAAACGCTCTATCATCGCGGCGACCCGGCGCGGGGGCTGGCCGCCTGCGCATCGTGCCACGGCGATCGGGGTGACGGCGTGGGCGCGGCCAATCCGCCGCTTTCGGGCCAGCCTTCCGCCTATCTTGGTCATCAGCTCGCCCAGTGGCGGCAAGGCGCGCGCCGCAACGATCCCGAAGGCGCGATGCAGCGGATCAGCCGGGCGCTGTCTCCTGCGGAATCCGTGGCTCTCGCGGCTTATGCTTCGTCTCTTCCCGGGGATCCTCCGCGTCCGGAATCTCGGGCAGCATCCCGCGAAGCACGTCGTGCCGATCCCAGAAATGATGCTTCAGCGCCGCCACGACGTGCAGCGGGATCACCGCCAGCAAGGCGATGACGAGGGCGAGGTGGACGTCCTCGGCAATATCCATGATCCACCATCTCGTCGTGAGCGGGAGTTGGTCGAACGGCAATTGCGGCCAGGGAACGACGCCCGCCAGATACAGCGGCCCGGGCTCCGCGATCGACGACCACATCGCCCATCCGCTCAGCGGCAATCCGAAAAAGGCGATGTAGAAGACATAGTGGATCGCATAGGCCGCCTGTGTCTGCCAGCCCTGCTTGTCCGCGTCGTTGACCGGCCCGGGAATCATCATGCGCCACCCCAACCGCCCGAGCGCCAGCACCAGGATCGGCAATCCGACCGCGCTGTGCACCTGATAGGCGAGCAGCTTCTCGCCACCGGCCGTAAGCCAGCTGCAATAATAGCCCCAGCCGAGCTGGAAGAGCACCAGGAACGCCATCACCCAGTGAAAGGCGATGCCGACGGGCGAATAACGGCTCTGCTCGGTATGTCCACGCGCCCATCTGCGCAGCGCCCCGGCGACGCTCACGCGGTTGCCGCCTGTTCGCGGGCGAACCAGCGGCCGAGCAGAGCGAGCGCGGCGACAAGGTAGAGACCCGCGCCCGGCGCCCACATGATCAGGCCGGCAAGCTGCTGGTCTTCGAGCGGGGTAAGCCCCCATGCGACCGGCCCCAGGAAATGCGGGGCATAGAATGGCGAGCTGGAAAAGGTGAGCAGCGCGCCGAGCAGCCCCATCTGCACCATTGTCGCGAGCAGCGCCATGATCGCACCGGTAACGGGCGCCGCACGCATCGCGCGCCACAGCGCAAGCGCGGTCAGCAAGAGGCTGAGCTGCATCGTCCAATAGACTGCGTCGTTCGAGAGCGCGGCCTCATAGGCGGGCGGCGCATGCCATAGCCAGAAGGTCGCGGCATGGATGCCGGTCCACAGACCCCATCCTCCCGGCACGCGGCGGACCGGCAGCGCGAGCGCCAGCAGCGGCGCGGCGAGCGCGGTCAGTGCGATATGGTGCACCGCGCGGGCCGAGAACAACGCGGACGTGAGCGCGCAAAAGGGCGAGATGAACAGGATCGCGAGCAGCGCGACCGCTCCAAGCATCATGCGGCGCTGATGCGCGCGGGCAGTTCCCCAGCGCCACCACGCCAGCGTCATCGCGGCGAGGCACGCGATCAGCAGCGGATCGAGATTCCAGCGTGCTGCCAGCTCGGCCGGGACGGGAGCAGCCCCGCAATAGGGTATCCAGATGGTCGATCCGCCCATGCCGCTCGAAACCGTCCCCCTCGCAATCGCCGGACACTGTCCGGAACCGATTACGGCCGGGTCTGTTCCCTTTGCAAACAGGAGGGACCCCATGCACGCGCAAGAAACGCCCCGTCTCGGCACTAGCCCGCTCTATGCCGCTATCGTGGGGGCGATCCTTGCGCTGGCAGGGCTCGTGCTGGCCGTGGGAGGCACCTGGCTCACCATTCTTGGCGGGTCGCCTTTCTATCTGATCGCCGGCGCGGGGCTCATCGCGTCGGGCGTGCTGCTGATCCGGGGGCGCGTGCTCGGCGCATGGATCTACGTCGCGACCTGGGCACTCTCGATCCTGTGGGGGCTAGTCGAGGCCGGCCTCGATGGCTGGGCGCTGATCCCCTTCGCGGTTGGGCCAACGGTCCTGCTCGTCCTGGTCCTGCTGACGTTGCCGCAACTCGGCAGCGTTCGCTGGCGCACTGCCGTTGGCGCTTCCGGTGTCGCAATCCTCGCGCTGGTGGTTGCCGGCTTTGCGATCTCGCGCATCAATCGAACCGATGCGGGGGCGCTGCCCGGGGTGATCGCGTTAAGCTATGCCGACCCCTCGCCGATGCGGGCCGGCACCGACTGGCCGGCCTATGGCGGCACCTATGCCGCGCAGCGTTATTCGCCGCTCGACCAGATCACGCCGGACAATGTCGACAAGCTTGAACGTGCCTGGGTCTATCATACCGGCGACATGCCGCAGGGCGATCCCACGGACAGCAAATATGGCGCGGAGACGACGCCGCTGAAGGTCGGGAACACATTGTATCTGTGCTCGGCGACCAACATCCTGATCGCGCTCGATCCGGCGACCGGCCAGCAACGCTGGCGCTACGATCCCCGGGTTTCGGACGACTACATCCCCTATACCGCCGCCTGTCGCGGGGTCGCCTATTACGCCACCCCCGGCGCGAGTCCCGATATCGAATGCGCCGCGCGCATCGTCGAAGGAACGCTGGACGGTCGTCTGATCGCGGTCGATGCGCGTACCGGCAAACCCTGTTCGGAGTTCGGGGCGAACGGCGCGGTCGATATAAAGCGCGGCATGGGCGCGGTGGAGCCGGGCATGGTCTCGATCACCTCGCCCCCCACGATCGTACAGGGCGTGATCGTGACCGGGCACCAGGTGCTCGACGGGCAGAAGCGTAGCGCACCCTCCGGCGTGATCCAGGGGTTCGACGCCGTCACCGGCGAACTGCGCTGGGCATGGGACATGGTCCATCCCGACTGGAACGGCCTCCCGCCCGAGGGGCAGGAATATGCGCGCGGCACGCCCAATATGTGGACCATCGCGAGCGGCGATGAGGCGCTCGGCCTCGTATACCTGCCGATGGGCAACAGCGCGGTCGACTATTGGTCCGGCAGCCGCAGCCCGCAGGAAAATGCCTTTTCCACCTCGCTCGTCGCGATCGACGTCAACACCGGCAAGCCGCGCTGGCGCTTCCAGACCGTACGCCGCGACGTGTGGGACTATGATCTAGGGGCGCAGGCGACCCTGGTCGATTTCCCCAGCGCACAGGGCAGCGTCCCGGCGCTGATCCTGCCGAGCAAGCAGGGCGATATCTATGTGCTGGACCGCCGCACCGGCCGTCCGCTGTTCCCGGTGCAGGAGCGCGCCGTGCCCCGCACGGGCGTGGAGCCGCAGCTGCGCAGTCCCACCCAGCCTTTTTCCAGCTATCACACGCTCGCCTTCCCGGCGCTCGAGGAAAGCGACATGTGGGGCATGTCGCCGATCGACCAGATGATCTGCCGTATCCAGTTCAAGTGGGCGGCCTATGACGGCCCCTATACCCCGCCCACTGCGGACCGGCGTTTCGTCCAATATCCCGGCTATAATGGCGGGACCGACTGGGGCGGGATCGCGGTCGATCCGGTGCGCGGCGTGATCGTCGCGAACTACAACGACATGCCCAACTACAACCGGCTCGTCCCGCGCGAAGAGGCGGAGCGTCGGGGCTTTCCCGCACCGCGCGGTCAGGAATCGGCACGCGGCGGCGACATGGGCGAGGGCGGACATGGGTCGAAGGACCCGCAGGCCGGGACCCCCTATGCCATCGCGGTCAACCCCGGCTGGCGGCTGCCGCTGACCGGTCTGCTATGCAAGCGCCCGCCCTATGGCGGCATCCGTGCGATCGACATGCGCACGGGCAAGACGATCTGGGATCGCCCGTTCGGCGCCGCGCGTCGCAACGGCCCCTGGGGAATCCCCTCGATGCTGCCGGTGAACATCGGCACGCCGAACAACGGCGGCGCGGTCGTCACGGCCGGAGGCGTGATCTTCATCGCGGCCGCGACCGACAATCTGATCCGCGCGATCGACATCCGCACCGGCAAGACGTTGTGGCAGGACGCGCTGCCCGCAGGCGGGCAGGCGACGCCTTCGGTCTATGAAGTCAACGGGAAGCAATATCTGGTCATCATGGCCGGCGGCCATCACTTCATGGAAACCCCGATCGGCGACGCGCTGGTCGCCTATGCGCTGCCCGACTGACCAGGTAGCAGACAGACTGCCGGGATGAGCGCGTTCGAAGCCCTGATCACGACCTTTGTTGGGGCGCATAATCGACATGAACGGCGCGACTTCAGCGAATCGGAAGGCGCGCCGTTCATGGAAACATGACGATCAGAGCTTGCCCTCTACGAGCAGTTCGCGGGTGCGATTCAGCGTCGATAGCAGCGCGGCCTTGTACCCATTTTCGCTGTCGAACTGTGTTTGCTCGGCCTGTTCTTCAGGGCCGTTCGGTTCCTTGCCGCGCAGGCCGAGATAGCAATAGAAGCGCAATTGAAGCCCGCCCGCCTCATCCTCGTAGAGCTCGTTGACGATCGCGCCTTCGCGCAGACCGGCAGCCTGGAAGAAGGTTACCTTGCGCTCGTGTTCCAACACGACGATCTCTCGCAGATCGGCGCCGCCGATCGTGGCTTCACGGACGAAATGTGTCGCGCTTTCCTCCACGACATCGCAACGGGTGCAGAGGCCGGGCGGAAGGAACAAGCGAGCATCGCGCGCCTTCAGATCGAGTCCGGCCCAAGCCTGCGCGCGGGTCAGTCTGATCTCGCCCTCGGGGTTCACCGGGACGGTGGCGGTCGAATAGATCATGACGGTTCTCCTTGTCGTGCGTTGCTTCACGCCGCGTTTTCGGCGGCGAATTCGCGATAGGTGCGCAAGGGGCGGCCCAGCAGCGCAGTGAGGCGCTCGACGTCGCCGGCAGCGGGGATCATTCCCTCGGCCTGGAAGCGCTCGGCCATCAGGCGCATGTCGTACGCCATCCAATGGGGCGCAAACTGCCGCAGATTCTGCTCGAAGCTGACGGTATCGTCGCCCGGATAAACGATCGGGCGTCCCAGAACATCGGTCCAGATCGCGGCGATGTCCGTACCCGTCAGGGTTTCGGGGCCAACGATCGCGATCCGCTCGAGCGGAAGCGGCGTGCTCGCCTGTTCGCGGCGGACGAGTTCGATCGCCGCGATCTCGCCCAGGTCGCGCGTGTCGATCATCGCGAGCCCCTTGCTGCCGATGGGCATCGGGTACACGCCGTAACCGGTAACCGCGTCCGTGATGGTGGCGTCGTTCTGGATGAAATATGCGGGGCGCAGGATCGTCGCGTTAAAGCCCATCTGTTCGATCATGCGCTCGACGCCGAATTTGCCCGCGAAGTGCGGCACGTTTGCGTAAAGATCGCTGTGGATCACCGAGAGATAGACCAGCCGCTCGATGCCGGCTTCGCGGGCGAGATTGAGCGCGATGAGCGCCTGGGTAAATTCGTCGGCCACCACCGCATTAAGCAGGAAGAGCGTCGAGACACCCGAGAATGCGCCGCGCAGGGAGTCGATGTCGAGCAGGTGGCCTTCGACGACGGCGACACCCGCGGGGAGGTTGGCCTTGGCGGGATCGCGGACGAGAGCACGGACATCGGCGCCGCGGCGGATGAGTTGGTCGACGACTTGGCGCCCGATCTGGCCGGTAGCGCCGATAACGAGGATGGTCATGTGGGTAACTCCTGGTTGATGCCAAATGGCACTCCCGGAAATTAGCGATCCACAAACGAACCAATAGTCGCTATAATTGGACGTACCGTCTCACTGGTGGAACATATGGATCTGCTCGCGCTTGCCGATTTCAATCTCGTCGCCCGGCACGGCGGATTTGGACGCGCCGCGCGCGCCGCCAGACGCCCCAAGGCCACGTTGTCCCGCCGGGTCGCGGAGCTGGAGGCCAGCCTGGGCGTGCGGCTGTTCGAGCGCGGCGCGCGCATTCTCACGCTGACCGAGGAGGGGCGCGCGCTCCATCAACGGACGGGCGCGTTGCTCACCGAACTCAATGAGACGGCGACTGCCATCGCTTCGGGTGGAACTACGCCGCGCGGGAGATTGCGGATCAGCGCGCCCCTGTTGTTCTCGCAGATCGCGATGGGAAAGCTCGCTGCCGGGTTCGCCGCCCGATTCCCCGAGGTCCGGCTCGAAGTAACGACCGAGGATCGGCTGATCGACATGATCGAGGAAGGCTATGACCTGGTGATCCGCGTCAATCCGGATCGGGACGAAAGCCTCGTCGGTCGTGTCTTCCTGCACGACCGGCTTGTGGTGGTGGCGAGCCCTTCCGTCGCTCGGCCAACAGATGGGGTGGCGGCCCCCGCGGTTGTTCGCGGATCGTTCGATCAGACCGAGGTCTGGAAGGTGAAGACGCCGGATGGAGCGTTGCGCATCACGGTCGAACCGGTTCTTAGCGTGTCATCGATGATCATGCACCGCGACGCGGTCCGCGCGGGGGCTGGCGCCGGACGCCTTCCGATATCGCTGGTTAGTCATGACCTCGCAGCAGGCACCCTGGTGCACTGGGGTGACATCGATGGGCCGGACATCGCATTATGGGCACTCTATCCGTCACGGCGTCTGTTGAGCGCACGAGTGTCCGCATTTCTCGAATTTCTCAAATCGGCGTTTCCAACCGGGGATCCGGGGGAATTGGCCGCCTTTATCGGAAAATGAGAGAAGGTCGGCTTTCGGATGCCGCGGATACTGCGCTGAACGGCTGCATGGAGGGCGCGTTCCGGAGGTACCGCGGCAGATCGTTGCAGCGCGATAATGACTCGTGCCGAAGCGGTTGGCAGTCCCAAACTGACCCTGGTCGAGCGACGCGCGTTTCCTACCAAATAGCGTAGACTGCGCTCGCGATGAGAATCATCGAAATTTTCGGTCACGCCCATCCGCACGAGATCGCATCCGACCGTGGACGATGTTATGACGATGTCCGCGATTTAGCCACCAGGCAATGACGATAAGTCATTGAGAAGATTGGTGACCCTAACGGAAGTCGAACGGCAGGAAATGAGCCTGTTCCGTTGGAAAACTCGCCTGGGGGATCGTTTTGGGCGAGGCCGGCGATTGAGGCGAACTGCCTCCCACGCCGATCAGGCCGGTGCGGGCCGTGCCATCGGGATGAGCTTGGCCTTTTCCGGAGGTTCTGAGCCGCTGCGGCGAGGTGGAACTCGTCTCGTGCGACGTTAGGACGACGCGGGCGCATGGTTGATGACCAGCTATCGCCTTCAATTGAAGCGCGAAAGCAATAGCGCCGGGCAAGGAAGCCCAAATCCTGTCCCCCGCCCGAGGGAAGTCAGATTGAGAGTCGAACCCTTCCTGTTGAGCACTTATACTAATCGCACGATTTCAATACGAATTGGACATGCCACAATTTTTGATCCCTCCAGTAAGTGGCGCAAAAAGTAAGGTCTATGCCGGTCTATCCAGTTAACAGAAAATTAGTCCAGTATTGATAGTTCAAGATTTCGCGTTTGCTAAAATCCCACCAAAATGGAGCATAATAATGATTTATGTTTCACGCTGCTTGCTTTTTTTAGAATCTATCGGCTAGGATCGAAGTGTGTCGACTCGAGGGAGAATCGTCATGGCACTTCAACTTGATTCCAATCAGATGAATTCGATCAATACGCTGGTCGATCGTCTTGAGAACGGCGATTCCTCAGTGTTGGATCCTTCTGGACCGTTGCGCGACGCCGCGCGGGCGCTGTTCGATCTGGTAGGCTGTACCGCAGACCGTTACCCGGCCCTCCATGCCGCGTTCGATGGCGGCCAAGCCGAGCCTTCTGACGCCGATGCGCATGTCGTCGATCTGGGCTGCGCCGCGTCGGGCCATGCAACGAGCCGCAGCTGGATCGGCGCGCCGGGGCTGCCCCTGATTTCCGGTGCGGCGACGCTGGTGCTCGACGCCGATACACGGTTGCCGCTGGCGGTCGGCGCCAGCACCGTGCTGGGCGAAGGGCTCACCGAAGTCGCGACCGATCCGGGCACCGCGGCGCCCGCGGCCAAGCGCCAGACCGCGTTGACCGTCCATTATTCGCTCGACGATACCGGCGCGACGCGCCTCGGCGCGACGACCAGGACGGTCGCCGTCACCGACGAGCCGATCACGGCGAACGTCACCGACCCTGTGATCAGCGTGCAGGGCCATACCAGTATCGTCATCGGGCTCGGCCGACCGACCGGCTATAATCCGGACTGCGATTATATCTTCTACGAAGACGCGCCGGTGAACGATCCGAACCTGCTGGTGCCGTTCACCGGCAGCTGCAAGCTGCCGTACGCGATCACCGGCATCGGCTCCGACGGCCGGATCAGCGGGCTCGAGATCACCAGCCTGATTTACGTACAGCTCTCGACCGGGATGCCCAGCTATCCGCTGCTGCCCGAATCGCTGCCGATCGGCTGCTATTGCGAGCAGGGCGACGATTATACGATCCACTGGTCCTTTCCCTATCAGGACCCGCAGGAGCCGATCGTCTACACCGCGACCAGCGGTGCGCTCGACACCCAGTCGGCATTCCTCTTCCAGTTCACGGTGCCCGTCGACGATCCGAGCAGCCCGCTGGTGTTCGCGGTGTGCAGCACCGGCACGCCCGGCGAGAGCGTCGTCTGCACCAAGATCCCCAATTTGCAGTTCACCTGGCATTGCGTCGCCGCAGGCACGCTGGTGACGCTGGCCGACGGATCGACCGCGAAGATCGAGGACACGACCAACCGGATGCGCGCGCGGACCGGCGCCGGGGGCGACCTGGCGATCGAAGGCAATTGGCATGGCCGGCACGAGGGCGAGGCGCTTACGCTGGTCACCGACGCCGGGCACGAACTGACGCTGACGCCGCACCATCCGGTCCACACGCCTTCGGGGCTGGTGCATGCCAAGGACCTGAAGGTAGGCGATGCGGTCTCCACCGACGGCGGTACCGCGCGGCTGGCGAGCGTCTCCTCGTCGCCGAGCGCGGCGAGCTTCTGGAATCTGATGCTGGGCGACGAGGCAGACCGAGCCGCGGGCGCTTCGCTCTCGGCGAGCACCTTCGTCGCCAACGGCATCGTCGTCGGCGATTTCGACGCGCTCGGCCGGCAGTATCGCTCGGCGCGGCGCGACCTGGCATACATGAAGGCGCGCATCCCCGAGGCGCTGCACACCGATTACGCGAGCGCGATCGCGGACGCGGCCTGATGGGATCGCGGGCGACGGGCGCGCTGCCCGCCGCCCGCGTTGGAGCGGTGCGGAGGCGGTCCGATGAGCTATACGCCGGGAACCCTGATTTCGATCGCCTATATCGACCCGTGGGGGATAACCCCTCCGGGCACCTTCCAGACCGGCGCGGTCGCCAAGACGTCGGGCAACCCTGCCGGACTGGTGCTCGCCGGGGCGATCGTCGTCGGATCGACTCCAATCGCCAGCGCGATCGGCGCGGCGAACAACATGGTCCGCGTGGTTCCGGCCGCCCCGCTGTCGGCGGGCCAGGGTTATCAGATGTGGCTGCAATGGGTGCCGGTGGGCACCAGCCCCGCGCAGCTCGTCTGGCCCAGCAATCCGATGCTCGCCTGCACCATGGTGCTGCCGATCCCGACGATCGCGAGCATGGACGTCGCGGCCGGTTCGGTCGCCGGGACCTGGACCTTCGGCAGTGGCGCGGGCGGGGTGAGCGGCGCGAACCTGCAAATCTTCGATTCGGGCGGGCAATCGGCGGGCTATATCCAGGCGGGCGGCAACTCGGGTTCGAAGAATATCACGCTGTCGTCCGCCAAGACCTACAACGCCTACATCCAATCGGTGCAGCCGGCCTATCCTCAGACGCAGGGCGGCTTCACTGCGCCCTTCGCCTATGGCCCCTGGTCGCCGCCGATCCCGGTAGCGAGCGCGTCGCCGACGATCACCAGCCTGGGCTATGACGGCAACACGTTGAGCGTCGGCTGGAGCGCAGTGGCGGTCCCCAGCGCGCCCGGCCCGAGCTCGGTGGCCTATGGCTTCGACGTCCTCGTCGATGGCGCTTCGGTCGGCAGCTATGCCGCCGGCGCGAGCGGCGGAGTTGCGGCGATCGGCGCGCTCGCGCCGGGCGCCAGCGTCAGCGTCGCGGCGCGGGTGAGCTTCGGGCCGGTGCGCGGGCCGCTCGGCACCGCCGCCGCGGCGATCACGCTTGCTCCGGCGGTCGCGTCCACCTCCGTCACGCCCTCGGGCGGCGACGTGACGGTGGCGGCGACGCTGGCGGTGCCGACCGGCCTTCCGGGCGGCGCGTCGCTTGCGGTCACGCTGTTGCGCGACGGAGCCGCCGTCGCCACCGCGACAGCCTCGGGAACGCCCCCGACCGCGACGCTGACGACGACGCCGGTCGCAGGCGCGGCCTATGCGGTCGCGGCGCAGGCGGGGCTGGCCGGACCGCCGGCGATCGAGGGGCCGGTATCGCCGGCGGTGCCGGTGGTAGTTGCCGCGCCCGGCACTCCGGCGATCGATTATGACGGCGCTTTGCTGTCGGTTAGCTGGGCGCCGGCGCCGGACCCCTCGGTGCGCGGCTATCGCGCCAGCATCACCGCGGGTGGCGCGACGACGGTGATCGCCGGGAGCGGTACCGCCGTGACGCTGCCCATGGCGCTCGCGCCCGGTGCGGCGGTCTCGGCGACGGTGGAGGCGCTCGGCGCGGCGGGCACGGGGCTGGCATCGCAAGCAAGCTATAGCGTGCCGAGCCCCGCTGCGCCTCTGCTCGGCCCCGCGCGCGTCGAGGGGACGACCGCGATGCTGCAATGGGAGCCGTCGGCGGGCGGCTTCGTCGACGGCTATCAGGTGACGCTGACCGGCGCGGCCCCCGGCGGAGGCAATGCCACCGCAACGCTCTTCACCACCGCGACGGCGATCGCCACGCCGCTGCCGATCGACGATATTGCGCGGAGCTGGTCGGCGCAGGTGGTGCCGACGGTGAACGGCGCGGCAGTCCCCGCAGCGGCGGCGAGCACCGTGCTGCTCACCGCGGTACCGGTGCTCGAAGGCGCCAGCCTGGCGCTGGCCGACTCGGTCGTCACTGCCACCGTCGCCTGGAGCCTTGCCGACTTTGCCACGAACATGGACCTTTCGGCGGCGCAGCTTCGCGTCCGCGTGCTCGACGGTGACGATATCGTCGCGACGCAAACCGCGAGCTTCACCGGGACTTCGGGTTCGGTCGCGGTGCCGCTGCCGGCGACGCTGCCGGCGCGGCCGGCGCTCTCGGCGCAGTTGGTTTCGGACACTCTGCTCGGGCCGGCGGGAACCCCGCTGGCGCTGCCTGCGGTGGCACCGACCGGGCTCGTCGCGGTGTGGGATGGCGTGTTGCTGACGCTCGAATGGAACGGCGGCGGGAGCGGCGTGACCGGGCATCGCGTGACCCTGACGCCCTCGAGCGGCGATCCGGCTAGCTTCACCACGGGCCCGGACACGTTCCTGCAGGCCGACCTGGGGCTGCCCTGGGGCCCGAGCTGGACCGCCATGGTGCAGCCGATTGGCGACTCGGCGACGGGACTCGTCTCGGCCACGGCGCAGGTCTCGCTGCCGCAGGTTACCGCGCCCACGATATCGCTCACCCGCGTGGACGGGAATCGCGTCGAGCTGGCCTGGTCGTCGGCGGGGAAGGGGCCGATAAGCTATCGTGTGGACCTTTCGGCGGATGGCAATGCGATCGCCAGCCAGCAGGCCGGGCAATCGCTGAGCGCGACGCTCGAGCTCGATGCTCCGCCGCCGGTCGGCGCCACATTGATTGTCACTGCGATCGTCGGCCATTCGGACGGGCCGGCCTCGGCGCCGGCGCCGGTGCAGGGAGCGGTCCCCGCCATCTCCTCGGCATCGGTCGATGCCGCCCGGGCGGTCAGCCTGAGCTGGAGCGTCGCCGGCGGAGCCACCGTCACCGCGATCGGCCCGGTGGCGGTGTGGCAGGGCGGGATGCTCGCGCTGCCCGCCGCGGGGGGAACCAGTCCCACGAAATTCACGCTGCCCGCGGGCGTGCCCAACGGCGCCGCGATCATGTTGCGCGCGGTCGACGGCGTCGCGACCGGCGCGGCCTCGGCGGGGGCGGTGCTGCCGACGCTCGCGCCGAGCGGGCTGGCGATCGCCTATGACGGCGCCTTGATCCACGCGCGCTGGGATGCGAGCCCCGACGGCTTTGTCAGCGGTTATGCCGCGACGCTGCGCGTCACCGGCCAGACGCCGGCGACCACCCCTTACACCGCGCCCGAAGCGGTGATCGCCTATACGCCGCCGCAGGACCCCGCCAACGCCGTCGCGACGCTCGAAATCGCCCCGGTCGCCGGCACGAGCACCGGTCCCGCCGGCACGGCGCTGACGGTGATCACGGGCACGCCGCAGCTCACTGCGGCGACTTTCGACGGCGGCGCGGTGACGCTGCAATGGACGCCCGCCGGCGGCGCCGCGACGGCGACGCTGGCGACGCTGCTCAACGGCGGCGGCGCGGCATCGAGCGCGCAGTTCGAGGGCGATACAGGCAGTTTCGCAAGCGCGCCAGGCGCGTTGGCGGTCACGCTCCAGGGCGTGGCGACGGGGAGCGCCGGACCGGTATCGACGCCGCTGGCGCTGATCGCCGCCGCGCCCGAGATCCAGTCGATCGAGTTCGCGGCCGATGGACGCTGCACCGTCACCTGGACGACGGTGGCGGGGGCGGGAAGCTACCGGTTCGCGCTGCTGCGCAGCGGCGGCAGCGTCGCGATCGATCCGGTCACAGCGCAATCTGGCGCGACGATGAGCACGGTTCTCCCGGCGGGCACCTTCGATCCGCAATATGGCTACAGCCTCGCGATCGGCGCGAACGCAACCGCTTCAGGCTGCGCGCTCACCGGCCCGCTGGGCGTCGCGCTGCCGGTGATCGCGCGCGCGCCGCAGGGCGTCTCCCTCCGCTTCGACGGGGCGACGGTAACGCTCGTCTGGGCGGCAGTGCCCGACGCGGGCGTGATCGGCTATCGCGTTTCGCTGCTCTCGGGCGGCACTGCGACCATCCTCGGCGAAGTGAGCGAGCCCTATGCGGCGCTGCCCGTCACCGGCTGGGCCGCGGACGATTCTATCCTCGTCCAGGCGGTCGCCGCGCAGCCGCAATCCGCTGCCGCGCTGGTGCTCGGCCCGGCGGCGAAGGTGCCGCTGACCAGCCTGGGGCTGTTCCTCTCGGCGGGCGACACCGCGCCCTATATCGCGCCCGCACAGGTCGCGCCGATCGCGCCCTCCGACGTGGTGATCCTGCTCCCCGATCTGTTCCCCAGCGTCCCGGATCCAATCCCGGACGTCGCGCCGTTCGCGCTCGCGCTGATCGGCGACGCGCCGCAGGGAAGCTGGCAGCCGGGGCTGTGGTACAAATTGACGCTCGCCTCGGGCAGCGCCGCCTGGGACTTTCCGGCGGGCGACCCGGCGCCGATCCGCACCACGCTGCTGACCGCCTATCGCGGATTCCTCACGGCGCTCCAGCAGGCCGGCGCATCGCCCGTCTCGATCGCCACCGTGCAGGAAGCGATCGCGCGGGCGATGCCGCAGACCTTCGCCGAGACCCTGCTCTATTCCTATGGCGCCGATTTCGCGCGGGGCTGCTTCGACCTTCGGCCCGGGATGGTGCTGCGCGCCGAATATGAAAGCTATCAGTCGCTCGGCGCGGTGCCCGATTCGCAATATCTCTCGGGGTTCGTCACCACCGGCGTCGCGGAATATGCGATCTCGTCTTATTCTAACGGCGGCAACTGGCTGGTCGGGCTCGATGCCTTCCTCGCCGGGCTGACCGCCGCCAACGGCGTCAACGTCAATCCGGTGCCGCCCTCGCAGGGCAAGGCCTATGGCGGGGGGGGCATCCTCGACCTGTTTTTCACCCAGTTCGCGCAGCCGTTCGTGCGGTTGGTCTATGCCCAGGACCTGCTCGCCAACAACAGCACCGGATCGGCGATCCTGCAGCGCAACCCGGTGCTGATCGCCGCGACGAGCCTCACCGATCTCGAGGGCGCGACCGACGCGCTGCGACTCGGCGATCCGCCGGGCGGCGCGGTCGCCTCAGTCTATCTGCGCGGGCGGGTGGCGTTCAGCGCCGCGATCGAGGTGTTCGTGGACGGCGTGGGCGAGCGAGTCGCGATCGGGACCACCTTGGGCAACCTGCTGGCGGCGCGGGCGAGCCGGCCGCCGATCGCCGGGCTGCCGCTGACCGGGGTGCGGCTGACGCGCCCGACCGGCACCGCGATCCTCGCCGGAGGCACCACCGGTTCATATGGCCCGGGCGAGGGGCTCGACGTGCGGTTCGACTGGACCGGCGGCCATGCCTATGCCCCGACCAGCGACTGGCTCGACCTGCCGCTGCTCCACGGCGACCGCATCGTGCTGGCGGACGCGATCGCATGAGCGCGGAGCCGAGCTTCGCGCAAGCCGGCGCCACACCGCTCTACTGGCTCGATCCCGCGACCAGGATCACGGGCTATCTCGCCAAGGACGCCGCCGCGCTGGGCCCGTCGCCGACGCTGACCGCCACCTGGGGCGACGCCGGGACCTATCTGCTGTTCGGTCAGCCGGTCGCCGACGCCGATGCCTTCCTCCCGGCACTCGAGGCCTATCTCGCCGCCTTCTTCGGGTCGGGCGCGCCGCGCTTCCTTTGGATCCTCGACCCGGCGCAGGGATATCTGACCTGGACGACGCAGGATCTGACCGTCGCCGCGGGGGCCACCGCCGGCACCACGATCGTCGCGCGCCGCGTCGATCTCGCCTTCGCCGACAATACGCTGATCGTGCGCAGCGGCGGCACGATCGCGCCCGCCGACAACGGCGATGCCGGCTGGGGCTTCGCGCTGGGCGACAGCGCCGGAGCGGGCGCGCTCGCCTTCTACACCACCAACGGCCAGTTCAACGCCGCGAGCGGCACCGCCTCGCTGTGCATGGCGGATGCGTCGGCGGGATGCTGGCGCGCCCGCTTCGACGTGGCTGCGCCCGCGGGGGGCACCGACGGCTTCGTGCTGCTCGGCTGCGCGATCCGCTTCTTCACGCCACGGCCGACCACTGGCGAAGTGCATGCGATCGACTTCCAGGTGCTGCGCCAGCCCGACGCGACCGCCTTCTCGCTCTATGCCAATCTCGATGCGCAACGCCCGCTGGCCGGCGACCGCAGCGCGTTCGGCTTCTTCGGCTGGGGCGGCACCGGGACCGCGCCTACGCTGCAATCGGGCTATGCCACTGCCAAGGGCTATGCCGTCGACCTGACTCCCCAGGCGAGCAGCGCGCCGGGCTTCCCGGCGGCGCGGCTGGTGTTCGCGGTTGCGCCCTTCTACGCGACCGAAGCCCCGCCGTACGGCTATTATCTGACTCCCGAGGGCGGGTATTCGCTCAACATCGTCGATCCCGAGGACCTCGTTTCGGGCATCGAGCGGCTGATCTGCGGCGCTTCGGCGCTCGAATATCTGGGCCTGCCGAGCGCCAGCGGATCGGCGCTGCTGTTCGTCGGCGGGCAGCCCGCCTTTGCCCAGCCGCCGAGCGACGGGGGCACCGGGTCGCTGACCAGCCTGGGCACCACCGCCTGGGCCTATGCGGTCGCGCCGTCCGGCCAGTCGATCCGCTATTTCGCCCAGCCCGAGGACGCACCGCTCTATGCCGCGCTGTCGGGCGGGGTGCCGGTCGCCGCCGCGCTGGCCGAGGACGATGCGCCGCCGTTCCTCGATTTCCTCGAAGTCTCGGCGTGCAGCCTCGCCGCCCCCGCGCCGCAGCTCGCCTTCCCGATGGCGCCGTTCCGCGACATTCCGCCCGACATGCTCGACGACGCGCGGACGATCGAGCGGATCGCGCTGGCGCCGATGCGGCGGGCGCTGCTCAGCCAGATGGCGTTGCAGGGCGGCTCCGTGCCCGAGCCGGCCCCGCCCGAGACCCCCGAGGAGCGACTCCCCGCCGCGGCGACGGTCGGCGTCACGCCGCAGGGCATGGCGGTGGGAATCGACAGCGACGGGCAGAGCTGGCTGTGGGCCGCGCTCGGCCAGACCGCGGCGAGCGGCGCCGAGCCCGATCTGCGCTTCACATCGGTACGCGGCGCGCTGCGCCAGGCGCTGCTCACCAACAATCTGTTCATGGTGCTGGGCAATGCCCAGCTGTTCAACACCGCCGGTTCGGTCGAGTATCAGCTCACCGCGCTCGATCTGGACGTGATCGCGACACTGCCGCCCGAGCTCGGCGTGCCTCCCGCGGTGCTGGCGAACGTGCGCGCCTATATGGTCGCGCAGGGCTATCCGACCTATATCGACCTGGCGCATTTCCAGGCCGCGCTGGTAGCCGCCGATGCGGGGATCACCGCCGAGCAGATGGCGGTGTTCCAGCGCTATGCGGGGCTGCTCTCGCCGGTGGTCGATGGCTGGACCTTCCGCCTCTCGCCCGACAATTGGACGGTGCCGGGCCGTGCCGGCCAGACCAATGCCTACGTGATCTACAAGTTCAACCTCGGCCGCAGCCTGGCCGACATGGCGGCGGACGTGTCCAGCTGGACCTGGCCGGCAGCGGCGAGCCCGACCGGCGACCCCCGGACCGCGAGCGCCGACATCCTGCAGATCATCGCCAAGGCGGCATCGCGCCAGGGCGAGAGCGGCGCGCTCTACAATGCGTTCAACGCGATCGTCACCGATCCGAACTGGAGCGGGATATTGGCGCTGTCGGTGGAGGTGCCGCTCGATCAGCTGCCAGGCCCCCTCCAGCCATTGGCGGCGGGGATCGACCCCAGCGCCTTCTACGCGCACCATGTCGGCATCGCCGCGACGCCGTATCAGCTGCTCGATCAGGGGCTCGATTTCGGTCGCAGCACGCTGTTCGGGCTGATCGATTACGAGAATGAGGAGGACCAGTATTTCTCCGACGAGATCGCCTTCGCGTTCCGCGTCCTCCAGCTCAGCGTCGGTTTCCAGAACTCGGTCGTCTCCACCTTCGCGAGCCGCGTCGAGCTGCTGATCAACCGGCTGTTCGGCGCGCCCGCGCGGCTGTTCCCGACGGTGCACGGCAACAACATCATCCTCACCGGCGCGCATCAGGTGCAGACGCTCCCCGACGGCACAAGGCACGACACCTATGTGTTCGCGATGGCGGGCGAGAACAGCTTCTCGCTCGACGGGCTGATTCTCCAGTCGGTGCAGCTGATCTCCACCGACATGGTGACGACGCGCGCCGCGTCGCAGGCCGGCGGCGCGACGGTGACCGCGACCTTCCGCATGGCGGGCAATCTGCGCTTCTACGAGCCGCCCCTGTTCGATCCCTTCTGCTGGGGCGAGGGCGCGGACGGCATCGACGGCTATCTGCGCTTCGGCAATCTGTCGATCGACATGGCGTTCGAGCTCGGCGATCCGGTCAACACCACCGTGTTCCGGCTCAACGACGGGGCACTCTCGTTCGATCTGTCGAACAGCGTCGCACGCCCCGATTCGCTGGCACGCCGCTTCCCCGTGCGGCTGACGAACCTGATCACCACCCCCGATCCGCGGCTCGCCCAGCCGATCGACACCGATCCCGGCGGCGCGGCGCTGATGCCGCAGGACATGGGCTTCATCTCGGTCACCGCGCCGATCGACCAGGGGCTGCTCAGCGCGCCCTGGTATGGGCTCAACTATACGATCGATCTAGGCACGCTGGGCGCGCTGGCGGGGAGCGCAAGCATCGCGCTGTCGGTGCTGGCGGCGTGGAGCCCGGGGCCGGGAGGGCAGGAGCCCAACGTCTATGTCGGCGTCAAGCTGCCCGGCACGCGCGAGGCGTTCGGCGTCAATCTGCCGCTGCAGGGGATATTGAAGCTGGGCTTCCGCTCGATCGAGTTCCTGGTCGACAACACCGACGGCGAGCCGCGCACCTATACGCTGCGGCTGCGCGATTTCGCGCTGCGACTGCTCGGGCTCAGCTTCCCGCCGGGGCACAACGATATCGTGCTGTTCGGCAATCCGGACCAGGGATCGACGGACAAGGTGGGCTGGTACGCCGCCTATTCGCAGGAGAAGTCGAAGAGCGGCGCCGGCAATTCGCGCGTCGCCGCCCGCGCCGCGCAGAGCCAGTCCAGGCTGCTCGCTCGGCCGCCAGCGGAGGACGGCCGATGACCGCCCTTACCCGCGTCGCGATCCTGTTCTGCGGCCAGGGGATGGCGACGCTGATCGAATATTATCCCGACGGCGACAAGGACAGCATTCCCGAAAAGCTCGTGCTCATCGATTTCGGCGGCAACCAGCGCTATGCGGAAGAGGCCTCGGCCTATGTCGTCGAGAAGCTGATGCTTCAGGCGAGCGCGGGCATCTCGCCGTCGTTCGAGGCGGTCGTGATCTCCCACCAGGATGGCGACCATCTGTCGCTGCTCCCGACGCTGACCGAAGCGATCAACACCTCGGGCATCCAGGTCACTTGCGACAACATCTACACCGGCGGCGCAAACTGGTCGAAGGCCAACAAGAAGAAGGTCGAGGCATTCGCCGAAGCGATGGTCGACGAGGACGAGGAAATCGACGTTTCCTTCAACGCGCCGTTCGAGAGCGATTATGCCAAGGCCAAGAAGCGCGAGGACTTGGGAGACATCACCAGCTTCGGCAACACGTTTGTCCGCGTCATCATCTCCGGCCTGAAGCTGTCGAGCGGAGGGCCGGACATCATCCGCAACGCCTCGTCCACCGTGGTCGCGGTCGAGAATGGCGAATGGTCGGTGATATTGCCCGGCGATGCGACCTATCACACCATGGCGGAGGTCAACGGTTTCTACAAGAAATGGGGCACGAAGCCGCTGATCCCGACGGTCTTCATGCTCGAGATACCGCATCACGGCGCGCTGCGAACCGCTGTCGAGAACTATACCGCCAAGACGCCGCTGGCCGAGCTCGATTTTTCGATCATCACTGCGTTCGCCACCTATCTCGCGCCACAGGAAGTGGTCGCCAGCGCGGGTCCGCGAAACAATCACGCTCACCCCGTCAAGGAAGTGATCGACGTGTTCGTGCCGACATTGTCCACATCCTACTCGCGCAACTACGTCGCCTATGTCTTCGACAAGAAGAAATCAAAGAAGGTCGAGGGATGGGAGCAGTTCTCGACGACCAAGGGCATCCGCACGACCGTGTTCCAGATCGAGGGCACCGTGCTGTACGGCAACTTGTTCTACAACATCCGCGATTCGACTGCGCTGACCCGCGAGGTTCCCGAGTTCGAGTTCGAGCCGCTGGGCACGCTCGATGATCTGGTTGCGCGCTATGGCGAGGCCGCCGCCAACGATCCCTGGCTGCGTGATGCGATGGCCGGCCGCACCGCGGCGCCGCGCGACGAGATACTGCGCGCTCCGCCGCCGACTTCGGAAAGGGACGCGGGGTGACGACGCCCGCCGCCATCTATCAGGATTTCCTTGCGCTGATCGCCGGCGGCGCGATCACGGGTGACGCGCCGGTCGGGCTCGCCGCGCTACTGGCGCAACTGGGCACCCAGAGCCTGCCGGTCACCGGCGGTCGGGCCGGGCAGACCGCCGACGGCGCCTGGATGAGCGGGAACACCAGCTTTCGCGGCACTAGCTGGAGCTTCAACTTGACTGGCCGTCCCGGTGGCGCGTCGGAGCCGGCCGACTATACCGATCTGACCTTGGCGATGACCGCCACCCAGACGACGCCCTGGACCTTCGCCCAGGCCTTCCCGGGCGATCAGCTCCCCAAGAGCCGGCGGGCCAAGAGCACGTTGCAAGTGCCGCCGCCCGGGGCCGGGCTGGTGCTCGGGCCGTCGGTGGTCGCGCCGCTGGTTGTCGAGACCCCGGCGCTGAACTCGGTCAACTTCCCGGCGGATGCGATCCCGCTGCCGCACCTGGCCGGTTGGCTGATCCTCACCGATAGCGTGCTGGCAGGCTATATCGACTATTTCGGCACCAGCCGGCTGCGGATCGACGGACCGATCGATTTCACCGATCCGCTCAAGCCAATCCTGTTCCTCAACGCCCCCGCCCCCGGAGCGACGACCGATTTCGGGCCGCATATCACCCTCGACGCCGTCGGGCTGCGGCTGCGCAACGACTTTCCCGACCCCAGCCCGCTTCCCGAGCAAGACGCGCCGACCTCGGCGGCGATGCTCTACGCCACCTTTTCTGCCGACACGATTCCGCGGACGGTGGCGGATATGAGCGCGCCGCTGCTCTACGGCGACTATGTCTGGCCGATCCATGTGTCCTTCGGCGAGCACCCGCTGACGCTGTCGACCGGGGCGCAGATGCTGGGCAAGCTGATCGGCGCGCCCGATGGGGCGTTCTCGCTGCCGCCGGGGGTCCCGCTGCTCAACCTGTTCGGCGTGTCCGAGCTCGAGTTCGGCCTCGATCCGCCGATGTCGGGCGTTGGCTTCGGCGTCTCCTATTCGTCGGTGGGCATCGTATCGACCGAGCCCTGGGACCCGCCGATCCCGTTCACGATGATCGACCAAGTCGGCGTGCGCTGGATGTTCGACTGGCAGAGCGATCCGACGCTGATGACCGCGTCGATCTGGGGGACGATGACCTTCGGCGCCAAGAAGGCCCAGTCGCTCGGCGCGATGGCGCCGGTGTCGCGGCGCTGGGCGGACTGGCACCAGCGGATCGCCCGAGCGCCGCGGAGCGAGGACGCCACCGACGACCCGGTGACGGTCACGCTGACGATCCGGATGGACATCCCGGACATGGCGTTCATCGCCTATACCGAGAATCCGATCGCGCTGCCGATCTCGGACGCATTCGCCGCCTATTTCTCGGTCCAGCCGCCCGACGTGCCGACGACGCTGACGGTGAGCGAGGCCAACTTCATCGCCTCGCTGCCGCGCAAGACCTATCAGGCGGGGATGACCGTGCTCGGCCAATGGCCGGTGACGTGCGGGACGATCGTGTTCAACCTCGATCGCATCGAATTCCGCGTACAGGTGTCGCAGAGCAGCGTGTCGGGATCGATCGTCGGCACGGTCGCGATGGCGGTGCCCGATTCGGCGCCGGTGCAGCTGATGTTCGGCGCCGAATATCCCGGCGACGGCAGCTGGCTGTTCACCGGCGAGCTGGTCGGCGGGCCGATCAACCTGCCCAAGTTCGTGCTGGCCTTCCTCGGCTATCCCTATCCGGACTGGCTCAAGAACGACAGTTTCGTGCTCGAACTGACCGCCTTCTCGGTCAGCTACAGCACCGCGACCGGCAATCCCTATCGCGTCGCCGGGGCAGTGGCGGCGGCGCTCAAGGACACGGTGCTCGGCATCCCGGTGGCGATGGCCGCCGCCGCCGAGATCGAGCGGATGCCCGCGCCGGCAGAGCAGGGCGAGGGCGCGATGGTGACCGTCGGCAAGCTGTCGGGCAGCTTCGCCATATCGCGGCTCAAGCTCACCGCGAGTGTGTCTTTCCGCGAGAATGAGAAGACCTACACCTTCTCGGTCGCCTGGCGTCAGCTGACGCTGAGCGGCGCCACCGCCTGGATCGGCGAGGGCACTGGGCGGCACCAGATCCTGACGCTGCGGCTGTCGGGCGAGACGCTCGGCGGCGTGGTGCGCTTCCTGGTGAGCCTGGCCAACCCCAACGCCAATTTCCGGCTCGATCCGCCCTGGGATTTCCTCGACACGATCGAGCTCGGCCGCTTCGCGCTGGTGATCGACCCGACGCTCGAACAGGTCACGCTGACCTATGACGTCAATCTGAATCTGGCGTTCGCGCGCGTCGATACGGTGGGGCTGCGCTACGACCGGAGCAGCGGCACGCCGCGGGTCAATTTCGTGCTCACCGGGCAGATGCTCGGCACCAGCTATCCCCAGGGCAAGCCGCTCACCTGGGACGCGGTCGATCAGGCGCCGCCGGCGGTCCCCGGCAAGGGCCAGTCGCTGTTCGATCTGCGCTATTTCGGGCTCGGCCAGCACGTCTCGCTCGACGGGCTGACGAGCTATACGTCGATCTCCGACGTGATCGACGCGATGCGCGCCGAAATGGCGCCGTTCGACGATCCGCGAAAGGTGCCGATCCAGCCGGGCAAGACGCGCTTCGATCCCGCCAGCCAATGGCTGTTCGGCATCGACTGCACGATCATGGACACAGTCACGCTCAAGCTCGTGCTCCACGATCCCGATCTCTATGGCGTGCTGATCGCGCTGGGCGGGCCCGACGCCGGCTCGCTCTCGGGGCTGAGCTTCGAGCTGCTCTACAAGAAAGTGACCGCCGATGTCGGCGTGTTCCACGTCCGGCTCCAAGTGCCCGACGCCTTCCGCCAGCTCCAGTTCGGCGCGGTGTCGGTGACGCTGGGGATCATCACCGTCGACATCTACACCAACGGCAATTTCCTGATCGATCTGGGCTTCCCGCATAATCGCGACTTCTCGGTCTCGTTCGGAGTCGAAGCGGGAATATTTAACGGGCGGGGCGGCATCTATTTCGGCGTGCGCGACGGATCGACCTCGGACCGCGTTCCGCGGATCAGCAACGGCACCTTCAGCCCGGTCATCGAGCTGGGAGTGGGACTGGAAATCGGCGTCGGGCGCACCTTCAACAAGGGGCCGCTCAAGGCCGGGCTGTACGTCGACGTGGTGGTGATCTTCGAGGGCGTCCTGTCTTGGTTCCACCCCAGCGACACGGCGCGCCCCAACGCGCTCTATTACTGGTGCCGCGGCACCGCGGGGATCGTCGGCAAGCTCTACGGGTCGGTCGATTTCAAGGTGATCAGCGTCTCGGTCAGCGTCGAGGCGCACGCCTATGCCACGCTGACGCTGGCCGCGCACCAGGCGACGCTGATCGAACTCGACGTCGGCGTCTCGGTCCACGCCAAGGTCAAGATCCTCTTCGTATCAATATCCTTCTCCTTCGGCCTGACGATCGAAGCGTCGTTCACGATCGGCAGCAGCAGCGCGACGCCCTGGACGCTGCTGCCCGGCGAGAGCACGCGCAGCCAGGCGGCGCGGCTGACGCATGCCTATGCCCCGGCGCGGCGACGCCCGCCGCACGTCAAGGCAGTCACGCGGCACGCCTATCGGCTGCAGCGCTTCGGCCATCCCGCCGGGGCACTGCTGGCTACCGGCGGGGCGACGGTGGCGCGCGCGACGGCATCGCCGCCCGCGGCGCTGTTCGCGCGCGGCGACGGGCTGGTCGCCGGCGTCGCCGAACCGGCCGATCCGGTCTATCATCTGGTGTTCGACAAGGATGCGGCGGTTTTCCCCGGCGGCGCGGTCCGCAGCGGCACGCTCACGCTGACTCCCGCCTTCACCGTCGCCAACGTGCCGGTCGACTGGACCGGCGAGGGACCGCCGCCGCCCAATGCCGAGCCCGACTATCGCATCGCGATGCTGCTCGTCGCCGACGCAGCCACCGCCCCCGGCGACGGCGTGGCGCCCGCGCGCAAACGCGCCCGGCTGCGCGCCGGCGCCACGTTGGACGAGGATGCCATACCGACCAGCTTCGGCGCGGTGGCGGAGGGGCTGCTGCGCTGGTCGCTCTACGCGCTCGGCATCACCGATCCCGCCGCGGTGGTGACGCTGGGCGCACTGGAGGAACTGGTCGAGCAGCTGGCGCTGCCCGAGGCGGCGAGCCAGGGCTTCACCTGGGACAATCTCGACGGCTTCTTCAACCACAATGTCCATCTGACGCTCGCGGCGGCGGCGCCGGGCGTGACGACCGTGCTCGACGCGACCGTCTTCCCGATGATCCCGCCGCTGCAATGGGACGCTCCCCAGCTGCCGCCCGAGCAGGTCCAGCGCCAGTTCTGGATCTATCAGCCGGTCGATGCGACCTATGAGGCCGAGGTGCTGGCCTATTTCGCGGACCTCGACGCACGCGCCCCCGATGCCCGCCCCGATCCGCAGCAGCGGATGCGGGCGGCGCGCGACGCGGGCGAGGACACCGAGGCGATGGCCCGCTTCGTGTTCCGCGACTATTGCCAGATGGTCGCGCGCACCGCCGCGCAATCGGCGGTGACGCTGCTCGGCGGCTTCCCGCACAGCGTGGCCGCCACCGACAGCCTGGCGAGCATCGCCGGCTCCTTCCCGACCACCCAAATACCCTATGTCGTGCAGCCCGGCGACGACGTCGATTCGGTCGCCGAGGCGCTGGGCATGGCGGCGGCCGAGCTGATCGCGCTCAACCCGGGAATCGCCGCCGCGATCGCAGATACGCCGCCGGGGGGCACGATCGCGATCACGCTGGGCGTGACCGCGCAGAGCATCGCCGCCGCCAATCCGGGCTGGGCGGTGGTGGACGGCAAGCAGATCACGCTGGGCGATCTGGTGGTCGCGATCCCCGCGGGCGGCACGATCGCGGGGATCGCGCAAAGCTACTCGGTCGACCCCGCCGCCTGGCTGGGCGACACAGCGCTGCTCGCCGCGACCGGCATCGCGCGGCCCGGCGCGAGCCTGGCGCTGCCCGCGTTCGCCTATGCCAACCCGCTCGCGCTCCCGGTCGCCACGGTTGCGGCGGTCTATTGGGTTCGGCTGTCGGGCTATCGCGCCGAAGCCGCGGTGCCGGGCGCCGACTGGTACGCCGAGGCGATCGCCGCGCTCAATCCGGGCCAGATCCCGGTCAGCGGTCCACTTCCCGCGACGTTGCTGGTGCCCTCTGCCTTCGATCAGGACAGCAGCGCGCCGCCGCCCCCGCCGATCACCTGGCAGACGCTTCCCGGCGACACGCTCGACAGCGTGGCGGGCGCGGTGGCGGCGACGCAGATCGGCGCACTCGATCCCGCTTATGCGGCATGGCTCGCGGCGGTGGTCGCCGCCAATGCGACGCCGCTGCCCGACGGCGCGGTGGCGCTGCCAGCCAATGCGGCGCTGATCGTCCGACCCGACGACACGCTCGCTAATATCCGGTTGCGGCTGCTGCTCGGAGACACGTCGGGCCAGCAGGCGGCGTTCGTGGGGCTGGTCGAGGGCGCGGATATCCTGGTGCCGCTCGCCGCGCTGCTGGTGCCCGGCGCGCGCGTGACCACGGTTGCCGGGCAGACGCTGGTGACGCTCGCGCAGAGCTATGGCCTATCCGCCGAGGACCTGGGCGGTCGCGTCGCCGACGAAGCGGGGCTGCTCGCGACCGACGACGACCGTCGCCTGACCGTGCCGAGCGTCCCGGCGATCGGGCTCGACGCGCTGTCGGCGGCGCTGCACGATCCCGCCGTCGAGGCCGAGATCGCCGCGCAGACGGCGCGCTTCATGCTCTATGGCGTGCGCATCCCGGCGCCGGTCGAGAGCGGGGGCGTCTATCACGCCACCGGTCCGATGACCGGGCTCTACGATCTCGTCGGCCAGCAAGTGACGGGTCCGCCCCCAAGCGGCGAGATCGTCGATCCCGCCCTCGCGGTGACGGTGAGCAAGGGCCAGCCGTGCGGCTGGCTGAGTTTCGCCACCACCAGTGTCACCAGCGGCGAGACTCCGGCCGAGCTGGCGGCATCCTATCCCGCCGCCGCGCGCGACCCCCGCCTTGCGCGGCTCGACCCCCACTCGCCCGCGCCGAAGGGGATGCTGGCGCTCGCCGACGCGGTGGAGTCGATCACGCTTTCGATCAGCCATGCCGAGCTGGTGAACAATTACCCCGCCACCGGGCTGGTGCCGGCGATCGAGGGGGCGATCGCGCCGCTCCAGCTCTATCGCGAGATGAAGCTGCGTCACGGCGTGACCCAGCCGATCGTCTGGCGCACGACGGTGGCGCCGCTGCTGCCCGGCACGCCGAGCGCGGAGGCGGCGCCCAGCCTGTGGCTGCTCCCCTCCGACCTGCTCGGGCTGGGCGGCAACGACGGCACCGCCTCGAGCTTCGCGCTGATGCAGATCGCCCCCCAGGCCGGGCCCTCCGCCCAGCCGGCGGAACTCGGCGCCTATGCCTGGAGCACGCTGATCGATTTCGACGTGCGCAGCGTGCCGGGATCGCCGGCGATCGTCGAGATGCTCGGCGCCGACACCGCCGACCGGCAGCTGCTGGCCAATCTGCTCCAGTATCTGGGGGCGATCCCGCTCGCCGACGGCAGCTATCACGTTCCGCCGGCGGGTGAGGCGGCGACGCTGATCCTGGCATGGCAGCTCCCGGCCTCGTCGGGAACGCAGCCGGCGCTGACCTCCACCCCGCTGACCCCGGCCGGCACCTTCCTGGTGAAGGTGAATCTGTCGACCGAGACGCACAGCGGTCCGCCGCCGCTGGGCGTTGCGCTCGTCGAGCCCGAGGAGCCCAGCGCTGGCCCCTATTTCGCTTCCCTGAGCGATGCCGCGGACTTCCTGACGCTGTTGTGGGAGGGCAGCGTGGTCGGCGGCGGGGGCTATTGGCTGCATGCCGAGGGCGGCGACGAGCCGATCCCCCAGAGCATCTTCGATCAGGACGGGCGCGCGGTGCTGACCGTCGCCATCCAGCTCGCGTCGCAATCGAGCGTCGATTCGGGCAAGGCTTGGCCGGTGCGCAAGCTCTTCGCGTTCAACAATTGCGCGGTGGTGGGCGACGGCGTCGATCCCGGATCGGTGGCGCTGTTCGCCGAAGCGAGCGACCCGGCCGAGCTGGTGCGTTCGGCCTCGATCCCGCAGGGTCAGGTCGGCTTCACGCTCGATCTGCACACCCCCGATTCGTCGGGCCCGCCCGACGATCCGCAGACCCGGCTGCGCGCGCTTTACAGCCTGATCGGCTATCAGCTCGCCGACATGCCCGCCTTTGCGCCGAGCGACGAGGGCCAGCCGCTGGGGCCGACGGTCAAGACCGATGCCGACGGCACGCTCGAAGAGACGAGCTGGAACCTGATGCGCGTGGTGCCGATCCACCGCTTCGCCAAGGCCAATCCGCTTGTCGACATGGCCGGGCTGCCCCCGCCCGGCGCGAGCCCCTATGCCGGCATCCCCGGCGCCAGCAGCGGCACCGACTGGACGATGGCGCAGACGCGCGTGTCGCTGTGGTTCCACGACGTGCTGGGCAACGCCTCGGCGGCGGCGGGCGAGGCCGCGGCGCCGGACGCGGAAGACGCGCTGGTCGCCTCGGTCGACGTGCCGGTGGGCTATACCGATCCGCTGGTGGGCGTGGGCAGCTGGCCCTCGACGACGCTCAGCTATCAGGTGCTCATCGACCCGCAGCAACAGGGGCAGGCGCTGCTCCGGGTGCGCGCCGCGCTGCAGGGCGTGGTCTGCCAGCCGGGGGCGGGGGAGGGCGGCGACGCGGTCCTCGAAAAGACGGGGCGCGAGCGCGATCGCTGGGCCGCGGTCTATTACCAGATGCTCCAGCCCGACGTGGGGGCCGCGTTGCTCACCAGCCTGCGCCAGGCGCCGGGCGCTGATCCGGATGCGGTGGCGGTGCCGATGGCGCCGCTGCGCGCGCTCGCCACCGGCGCCTACGCCTTTGTGCGCGGGCAGGCCGAGCGGCGGCGCTACATCGCCTCCGCGCCGCAATCGATTGACGCGCTGTGCGCCCATTATGGCGTCGCCTATGAGCGGCTCGGCACCGCCAACGCGCTGGTGCCGCTCGACGCGATCCTGGCGGGGCCAAGTTTCGCGCTGCCGCAGGTCGCGATGCTGCGCGCCAACCAGAGCGTGGCCCAGCTCGCCGCCGCGGCGGTGCCCCCGGCCGATCCGGCCGCGGTGCTGCAGGATGCCGACAATATCGCGCTGCCGCTCAATGCCGGCACCGAGCTGAATACCCCCGATCGCCCGCTCGCCGTTCCCGATCCGTCGCCCGACGTGCTCGCGCTGCTCGCCCTGGCGGGCTGCTCGCTCGATCGGCTGGTGGCGCGCAACAAGGCGACCGCGTCGCTGCTCACGCCGGGCTTCATCTTCGAATGCAACGGCATCCAGGTGCAGATCGACGCGGAGGGCCCGGGCAGCGACGCCACGCTGGACGGCGTGGTCTCGGTATTCAACGGGCAGGGATTGCCGTTCGACGCTACGATGGTGGTGTCGCTCAATGCCGATCGGCCCGGCATGTTCCGCGCTGGCGCAACGCTGATGCGCGACGCCTATACGCTCACCGCGACTGACACGCTGGCGCAAAACGGCGCGGGGGCGACGCCCGCCGAACTGGCGCCGCTCAACATCGCCACGCCGACGCTTTTCCCCGACGGGACTTCGTTGTTCCTGCAGACGGTCGCCACGCCGATTCCGAACGGCCGCGTGCTGGGCGACATCGCGGGCGACGCTGGCGTGACTCCGGGCGATGTGCTGCGCCATAACGGCGCCGCCGCCCTGGCCGCGACGCCGCAGCTCGCGGTGCCGGGGCTGAGCGACTGGCCGGCGGACGGCGGCGCGCCCTATGGCTCCTACACGCTGCGGGAGGGCGACACGCTCGATGCGGTCGCGCCGCGGCTTGGGCCGCCGGATACGGCATTGCCCGCGTTCACCCCGCTCGAGCTGGCGACGATGAACGCGGTGCTGCCGGGCACGATCGCGCCGGGGGTGACGGTGACGGTCGGCGGGCAGAGCGAAGAGACCGAGGCGGGCGACAGCTTCCAATCGCTGTGCGACCGCTTCTCGCCGCCGGTGACGCTCGACGCGCTGGTCGCGGCGATCGAGGGCACCCCCGGTGTGCTCGCCGCCGGAGGGCTGCTGCTGTGCCCCGCCGGCAGGCTCGGTCCGGCGACGGAGGGACAGCCCGGCGTCGTTCCGGCCGATGTGGCGGCGCGGTTCGGCGTTTCGGCCGCCGGGCTGGTCGGCGCCAACGCAGGCACGCCGGGGCTGATCGTCGCGGGGCTGGAACTGCGCGCCTCGACGCAGAGCGTCGCGACTCAGACCACCGCGGCGGCGGACAGCATCACCGCCATCCTCGATCGCTTCGCGCAGGCGAAGGTGACGACGAGTATCGACGATCTGCTGCTCGCCAATGCCGAAGTCGGATTCCTGACCGCCGGTGCGGCAGTGAGCCTTCCGCCGGCCGACGCGGTGCTGGAGGCGGCGCTGGCGATCGACGTGGGCGGCACGCTGACGTGGCGCTGGCCCGACGTGATCTTCCCGATCCATTGCTGGCTGCAGGTCGAGCGCGCCGCCGCGCTGGTCGATCCGTCACTCGCGGGGACTCTCGAGAATCCGTCCGGGGCGGTGCGCGCGCGCACCGCTGTCGCGGCCTCGCGCACCGGAAGCCCGAGCGAGCAGCCCGACGGCGGCGCGACCACGCTGACCGGCTTCGCGGACCAGCTGCAACAGGCGATCCCGGCGCTGCGCGTCGCGACCGGCAAGACGCTCGCCGAGGAGCAGCAGGGCTCGGCGGGCACCGACGTCTGGGCGGTGGATTTCTCGAGCACCGGCATCGCGCAGGTCTCGGTAACGCCGCCGGTCGCCTCGGTGCCCGGGACGAGCGGGCCGCAGCCGCGCAGCTATGCGCTGCGGCCGCTCTCCACCGTGCTGGTGGCGCGGCAGGACGTCGAGATCGCGACGCTCGATCCCGCGACCGGGCTGCTTAGCGGCACGCTCACCGCCAATTACCAGGGGATCGATCTAGAACTCTGGGCGCGGAGTTTCCTCACCGATGTCGAGCATGTGCTCACCGCGACCTATGTCGCCGGCGGCTATGCGGTGCGCAGTTCGGCATTGCAGCGGATCATCGAGGCAAAGAAGACGCTCGCCGGCGCGATTTCGCGGGGGCTGGACGCAGTGCTGGTCGGGCAGGGCGGCGACGATTCCCAGCGCGATTCGGCGGCGGAGACACTGCGCCAGTCGCTGCTCGTCTCGCTGACTCAGGGCTATCGCACCGCGGCGGTGATGCAATATGCCACCAGCGCGACCACCAGCTTCACCGGCCCCGCCGCGCGCTTCTCGGGCGTGCCCGTCGCGACGCTGTCGAGCGAGGATCCCGAGTTGAAGGCGGCGACGCTGAGCAACGGCAAGATTTCGCTCGAAAACGGGGCTTCGCTGGTCAACGTCCTGGTCTCGATCCCCGATGTCGAGGCGCACAGCAGCCTGGCGATGGCGCTCGACTATCAGGTGGTCGAGCTGGAGTTCAACGTCGCCGATGAGCTCGACGGCTATCAGCGATCGGATTGGCTGAGCTTCGTCACCCCGATCGCATCGGGATCGCCGCCCGCGCTCGCCTTCACCCTGGGCACCCCCGATACGCCGCTGCCGCTGCGCACCTATCCGCAAATGCCGACGCTGCTCGATCATCGCGCGGTGCCCGCGGAGGCGCCGGCCAGCGTCGCAGAGGCGGTGCTCTGGTCCTATGGCTTCACGCTGCGGCACCAATCGGCCGAGCAGGACCAGATCGAGATGGAGCTCAGCTTCAACAGCCCACCCGAGACCATGCAGGCGCGCGCGATCGCCGAGGACGATCTGTTCGGTCAGCTTGCGCAATATAGCGAGAACGCCGCCGGGCTGCTCGACATCCTCGCCGAATTGCCGTCCTGGCAGCTCGCCGCGGACCAGACGCGGCTCGCCAATGCCTTGTCGAGCTTCGCCGACTGCGCCGAAGGCGTCGCCGCGGCCTGGGATCAGCATTGGGCGCCGGTCGAGATGGCGGACGCGGTCCCGGCCGCGCGTGCGGTGGGCGCGCCGGTGCCCGAAACCTATGGCTTCTCGGTCGATCTCGGCGCCGATTCGACCGCGACCTATTACGAGACGCTCACGCTGGTCCGTACCCAAAAGCCGCAGGACGGGCAGGTCGGCTGGCCAGACATCGTCTGCTTCACGCCCGAGGGAGTGCCGCTGCCGCTCACGCCCGCGCCGGCATCGAGCTGCCAGGTCGAGCCGAGCGACGATCTGCAATGCTATCTCTTCCCGACCGACGAGAAATTGCGCGTGCCCGCCTTCTCGCTCGTCAGCTTCGATTTCCGCTTCGGCGGGCTGCCCGTCGCCGCCTATCAGAACGCTACCGCCAAGGCCTGGGTGGTGCGCAACGCCCGGCTGCTGGGGCCCACCGGCGCCGCGACTCAGCCCGACTTCATCTATCGCACGCCGGTGCTCAGCTATTATCAGCCGGTAGTGCCGTTCATCGACGTCGCCTCGGCGCTGCCGATCGGCGACTGGAGCTACGACCCCGCGACCTGCCCGCTCAACCAGACCTTCGCGACGATCTTCGACGGCGATGCGAGCGACCGCGCGATCGCGATGGGCGTGCGCTATGGCTATCAGCTCGCCCCCGGGAATCCGCCCGACGTGCCCGCGCTGGAGACCTATCTGCCGGTGCTCCAGACGCCGGGCTTCGGGTTCGCGGACACCACCATCGCCGATACCTGCGCGCGGCTGCAGCTATGGGACAAGCAGAACGATCCCGTCCGGGCCGGCGGGTGCTGGAGCTTCTGGATCGACCTCTATTCGTCGGTCGATCCGTCGTTGCAGCGGCCGGTGCTGCGGCTGAAGCATTGCGTCTCGCCGTTTCCACAACCCGAATAGCGACCCTTTGCCGATAATAGCGAGATGGGTATGGGGCTTTGTTGTTGAACACTCGGCTTTGAAATTTGCCAGGAGTCTCCCTGCGAAATCAAAATGTTGAGATTTCTGGGTGTTTAGTCCCGAGGAGTGGGTACGGGTTGACTTTGGATCGCCCTAGATCTTCTATCCGGATGCGGCCGACATATTCGTAGGGTGTGAGGCCGCGCAGGGTTTTGAGCCTGCGGCCATGATTGTATGCGTCGATGACGGTGGCGCGCTGCATTGCCGAGGGGCTGGTCGGTGGCCCCGGCTTCGCGGCCGGCGGCTTCGTCTATGACCATGACTCAGAGCCGACCGACGCCCAAATCCCCATAGACCATCGCCCCAGGGCCCGCGGGCTCGATCACCGCCGACTTTCCGACGCCTGTCGGCGCCCGAGACTCTAATCGAAAGCCGACCTGCCGCTATCACCCGTTGCTACGCAAGACCTGCCATTCTGCAACCGGCCCATAGAATGACCTCCGATTCTGAAGTCCATTCCCATGAAAAACCGCAATGAGCTCCGAGGGCATTCCAATGGATGCCACTAGAGCGACGAAAAAGTGTGGGACAAAATGTGGGAGCCGCTTTCACCAGATCGTCCAGAATGGCGGTATTCCGCCATTTCTCGCTTGACGATGGTGACCCCTACGGGAAGCGGAAAGCGGTATATAAGTGTTTGTTATCTAATAATAAATGTTCTTCCAGTGAGTATGATGCCATCAAACATACCATCAATTTTGAGGGATATTGTGCGATAGAATGGGACGGCTCACCTGCCGTCGCTGGTAGGAACGGGAGGGCATGACGCGCGGGCAACATTGTCCAACGGCAAGACTTGGGCCGGTTGCGGAGCGGCGGGTCCTAGCTAGGAATGCGGGAAAGCCGCCAGTCGGCTTCGGGCGGCCGCCGAAGGGCATGCCGTGACCGTTACTGGGTGGAGAGCGGACGGTCTGGTCATTGGCCGTAGATGCTTGGATAGCAGTCCGGCGCCGCGACGTGCTCGCGCGGCTCACTCGGGCAGTTAGCCGCTCGGCAAAATTAACCGGTCCCTGCAACAACACATTATGAGAACGGCTCTAGACGTGCGTCAAATAGAGGGGTGACCATGAAGACCGCGGCTTCTGTTGCAGCGATAGTGACCGTATGCGCAGGTGGGCTTGCTTTTGCAGCGCTTACCCAGCAGGCAGAGGACCGTGAGGCCCCGCCCATACTGTTGGAGCCGCTCCGCCCGGGCGTAGTGTTGGAACAATATGTTGCCCAACTATTGAGTGGGCTGCGGCAAGCGGATCGCGAGGGTGACGGCCTTGATCGCGACGACATTAAGCTAACTCGCGCGCTAGCGCAGGCCCATTCGCGAGCAACTTCTGTTGCAGAAGTTCTCCGGCACGATCTTGATGGCAATCTCGAAGTAACGCGCTCAGAGATCGAGCAGGTGATGACGCGAGAAGATAATGCCTCCCTCACGAACCAGATTGATCGACTTCTAAATCGCTTCGATGCCAACAGCGATGGTAAAGTTACCGTAGCTGAAGCTGCGGCCTTGAATCGGTTTTCCGACGTCCATCATCAGCTAGACGGCATGCTCGAACTCGATCCTGATGGGGACGGAAAGCTCACGCCGCGAGAATTGCGAGAGTTGGCGGAACGCGCCTTCGCAAAAGTCGATACCGATGGGGATCAGAAAATCTCGTCGGATGAGTATTCCGTGATAGCCCCTCGCGTGCGAGAGGCACAGCTTGCTCGCTCCGCACCCTCGTGCGCATTACCCGCGTTGCCGGGCGACGCAAAGTTGATCGCAGTCGGTGCTTATGAGGGCGATGCCATTTCATCCGCTGTGATTGGCGGGCAGGATGAAGAAACAAATATCATCGACGTAGCGATCGAACCGGGATCTCAGCCGCTCTACTTGGTCCTTACGTCATATGAATCGATGGTCTGGCGCTTCGCGGGTGCCACTAGCCGCGTGGCTCGCGTGGTCGTCACATCGCTCGGCAGCAAAGCTGGTATCTCAGCATCTGGCGTTGTGGGCATTCCTGCTCGCCAGGTGACGATCGGTGATCCCGACTGCCCCCGGTATTTCTACAAGCCGGATTCGCAATCCACAGTCGTAGCAGCAACGCTTCGCCGAGCCCTTGGACGCTCGCCGGACCGGATTTTTGGCAGCTACTCTGTCCAGCGCGTGTCACTCCCATCCGGTGAGATCGCGCGAGCAGAGAGCGGCTCGGTGCCGCCGCCTCGTGGCTTCGATGCGCAGATGTGGAGCGAAGCTGCCAGGTACTGGCCGGGAGGACTCGTGGCCATCAATCCCCGCAGCGTGGTGGCGAAAGGATCTGTCGAGCCGTACAAAGTTCTACCCAGCCAGATGGGGCTTTCGCAATTGCTCGGATTGGGCGCGATCGAACGCACATCGACGGGAGCGTTTAAGATTGTACGGCCTATCGCCCATATGCCGCCCAGCATGGGGGGCGGGCATTCGGTGACGTTGATCGTCGCCAAGGGTGTGCCTGTTCCTCCCGGTGATCCGGGCCACAGTTGTATTGTCCTAGAGAGTTCTGGACAATCGCGCGGTGCCGCGTGCCGTCGGTTGGAGTAGCCAATCTAAGGGACTCAAATCCCCCTACCACGGCTCAATGTCTGCTTGTAGTGCCGGGACTTGATAGTCGGACGTCCGCAATGGGGTCGGCACAAGAAAGTCCGCTTCCGGCGCAATCCGGGCCATAGCCGCCTGACCGGTCTTGGGATCGCGACGGTCCACCGGAAAGGACTCAGATTGGGTGGATTTCGGTCGGGTAGCTTTGAGGGTGACGAGATTGGAAAGCTGCCGTTAGCACCTGTGCGCTACATCCTCAGTGAGGCTGCGCCAGGAACGGCCAGAATAAAATCATCTCTCCTTGAAACGCCCAAGAAACCGCTTGAATAGAACTGCTCAGGTCGATCGACGAAGTCACGCAGGAAGCGGGGAGGGGTCGGCGAGAATGAACAGCATACGTTTTGTCCTGAACGGATTGAGTTGATGAAGAACTGGTCCATTTTTCTGCTTGCGGTGTTGGCCATGCCGCTTAGCTCCTGCACCCAGTCCGCCGATCTTCGCTTTCGGATCTCGGTAACAATCGACGACAAGGGAGAATCGAGAACATTCAGTCGCGTTTGGCGTTTCCAATTAAATGAAGCGCCCGTTCCGTTGGCCGCACCCTACAGCGGCCAGTTCACGGGCGAGGCCGTTGCGATGGAGCTTGCTGGACGCCCGACCTTATACGCTTTGACGGTAAGTAGCGCCCGCGGCGGCAGCCTCGCTACCTTGCCGGAAATTCTTTTCAATCCCCTGGTATCCGGATCGGTACGACGCAACGATCGGATCGCAATGGTACGGGCCATCTCCAATATGCGCGGAGAGTCCCGTGATCTGCGATGCGAGCCCCCGGAGGCGACAATTTGCCCGAGGTTCGTGTATTTGGAAGACAAGAACGACCCGAGCACGATCCATGTCGTGAACCCCGACGATCTGCCCGATATATACAAGGGCGCGAAAATAAAGCGCATCTCGGTCACTATCGTGAATGAGAAGCCCGAAGATTCTGGAGTTTTGGTTCCCGCATTTCAATACAGTGCAAGATTGTCTAGATGGTATCGAAGTTTAGAAAGTAACGATCTTCGTAACTTGCGCCCTGAGGCATTTAGGGAGGGCATGTAATGATCGTAACGGGCGCTGTCGATGTGCTGCGGGATGTCATCGATCATATGCAAATCTGAATATTAATTACGACGACGGAAGGCGCCAATAGGGTCATTTGCAACCCGATGATTTCGAGGCGCCATCATCTGCGCCGGGAGGGCCCTGATTTGGGTGGAAGGCGGTCATCGCCGTTTCAAAAGCTTTATCACTCGTAAGTGCCAGCCTTTGAGGATCACCGGCGGGTGTGACACGACGATAACCGGCCGCTTCTCTTCATCGGCCATCGATACGCGAAGCACCTGCGCCCGTAGGCAGATGTCGCCATGTTCTTTCAATGGACGGTCTAACTGCACGCCGCCCCGGCTTCGCCCGCTTACCCATGGTTGCAGAAACAATGTGTCACCGCCCCCAGCGTCTCCGCACGTGTCAATGATCTTACCCTCGTAAGCATCAGGGTCGGCATGAACGTTGGCGAGCGGGACTGTCTCGCTTGCGAGCAGTGCCGTGACTGCCGCGGCTATGGGGCCGAAGAGCATAGGGCGACTATGCCGCCAAAGGGGGATGACTGCAAAGGGGTCGGTTGCTGAATGGCATAAAATTGCGACGCTTGCGGAAAAGCGGCCCTTCAGTTGCCGACCCCATTGCGGACGACTATCGTGAGCTTATTCTGGCGATATGGCCGCGAACGCAGACGCGATAATCGATCAGATTGATGCGGGCGGTCTCAGTCCGCTCGCACATGCCGTTGTCCGCGCGCTGCATCGACACATCGAGTTCACACACGAACTTCAAAACGAGGTGCTGGTTGCCTCGTATCATGGCGTTCGACCAGAAGAGATGTCCCGGCTTAACACCGCAATATGGAATGAGATTGACGCGCGGAACGCCGACAAGGTGGACGGCCTCCGCCTATCGCTTGGGTTGACGATGCCTGACGGGGCAGTGGACGGCTACCACGCGGGATTTTTGATCCATTGGGCACGAACCGAAGGCGCGTCCGAACAGCAAATCATTGACTCATTTCTTTCGGGGTCAAACGGCAGCTAACCACCCAGTTGTTGACATTCTGCGCCGGCGAAGCCGGCCTGAAAGCCGACGTGCGGCTTTGACCCGTTTCTCGCCAAGACCGGACATTCTGCAACCGGCCCAAAACCCGTCGCCCTCAGATCGCATGAGGGAATGGCGGAAACTGGGCCGTTTGCTGCCCGTCGGCTTTCGGGAAGCGAAACTAGCTTAGCGGACGTTCAGCAGGCCAAAACCACTAGTCCTTCCGGTCGACGCCTCGAAGGATAAACGCGCAGCTCTCGACGAGGCGCCTGCGGAACGCGGTCTCGGCCATCTCCTCGATGGCGTGGCGGCGGTCGCGCTTCGGCAGTTCGTCGAACGGGTCCATATTCTTTCCCTTCCCGAGGATGGCCGCGATCCGGGCCCGCGTCCGCGTGTTGCCGGGCGCGCGGGTCAGACCGCTCGCAGGCCGGCGGCGACGCGGCCGCCGTCGGGGGTATGGCCGGTCAGGCCGAACAGGATGGAATCAAGTTCGCTCGACGGGACGTTGAGCTCCTCGGCGATGTGGTCCCGCGTCGTCCGGTCGCGCCAGAGCGAGGCGAAGATCTGGGGCCAGAGCGCCGACGTCTCGGGTGGCAGGCCTTCAGGCTCCTGTCTCCGGAAGCCGCGGCTGGATATCTCGATGTTCAGGCTGCGGTTTTGCCAGTCGCTGACAACCTTGAGCTTGTGGAGCCGGTAGTTGAGCGCCGCGACGGAGACGCCCCAGCGCTTCTTCGCCCGGATGAGGCTTTCGAGGTCGCTGACGTAGCGGATCCGGCTCAGGACGTCGTCCATAGGCATGAGGAAAGCGGATGCGAAGCGGTCGGCCTCGCTCTCAGCTTGCCTGCTGTCCTGCGGGGCGCCGTGCTTGTGGAGCACCAGGTGCCCCAGTTCGTGCGCGGCGTCGAAGCGGCTGCGTTCGGTAGACTTGAACGTGTTCAGGAAGACGAACGGCTGTCCGCTCCGCCAGCAGGAGAAGGCGTCGACGTTCTTGGTGTCCTCACACAGCGAGAACACCCGCACTCCCTTGGACTCTAGCAGCTTGATCATGCTGGAGACGGGCTGCTCGCCAAGTCCCCAGTGCGCACGCACGAGCTGCGCCGCCGCCTCGGGCGACGCGTCTTCGCGCTGCTCGGGAACGTCCGCGACCGGCAGGTTGAAGCGTTCGGCGACCCAGTCGTTGAAAAGGTAGGCGATAGCGCCGGCCGAGAGTGCTGCGTCGCGTTCTCTCGCAGTCATCGACGAGAGGCTGCGGAAGCTCGCCGCTTCGGCCGGCAGCTCGTCGACGTCCTCGGCGAAGAAGAACGCCTTGGGGAAGTCGAGCGCCCCAGCCAACGCCGCAACGGTATCGTCTTCCGGCTCGTTGGCGCCGTTCTCAAGGCGCGAGATCGTAATGGGCGAGACGCCAATGACGCCCGCCAAGGCGCGCGCGGTCATCTTGCGCCGCTTCCGGCCCAGGATCAGTCGCTGTGGGTTGAACACGTGGTCTTAACCCTTGCGCGTGACCGGCACCTCGTATTCGGCCGGCGGCTCGTTGTCGTCGATCAAAGGCGCGGCTCCGCCCCAGCCGCCCTTCTCGATCAGCAGGATGCGCTCGTGGAAGCCGTCGAACTGCTCCTCGTTGATCGCGATGGGGCAAGACAGCTCCGCGCGGACGTCGTCGCCGTGAGCGTATACAAACAGCACCCAAGTGGTAGCGGTGATTTCCGCGACCTCCTGCGCCTTGACCTCGGGCCAGAGCTCGTATTGCCCTAGCTCGACGGCCCGCGCAGACCCGGCGCCCTTGCGGGATGTTGCCAGCGGATCGGCGAGGCGGTCGCCTGCTCGCTCCGCGTTCTGGAACACGACCTTGATGCCAGCCTCGGGATTGAAGATCGACTCGATGTTATCCCGGCGGCAGGCTTCCCAGCCGTGCGGTAGGAAGACGCGGCGCAGCTGGGCCGTTCCCTGAATCCATGACAAGAGCCCGCCCGCGCTGAGCGGATGGAAGGCCGTCGCATTCCTACGACCGCCCACGGCCGCCTCGACCACCTCAAGGAGCAGGTCCCTGCGCAGGCCAAGTTGCGCCAGCCGCGGCACAATCTGATGATCTTCGGCCAGAACAGGCATGAGCAGCTCCCGTGTTAACTTTCTGCACCTCATTTGAGGCGAAAAAAATTAACATGTCAAGCGGCGCGCAAAATCTCGCTGCGTCGCGCAATCGTTGGGTTCAGAGAGGTCCGTCACTGAGCTGATCCAAGGTCCGCTTTTCGCCTCTCGCGACCTGAAAGCTGCCTTTAGGTCATCTGCCAAGCCGCTCCGCGTCAGCAGCTGTGATCACATCACCACCCGCCGATTTATACCGCAAAGAGCTCTGGAGGATGTCCACAAGGCTCCTCCCTTCGTGGCGGAGGCCGGGGCCAACAGTTCCGGCGAGAAGCAAACCGTTTGGCGTTCTGCCGTAGCCTGCCAAAGGGACGGCTTGGGGCCGGCCTGGCGTTTTGTTCAGCTCACGATACTTTTTGCCGCCTTGAAGCCCAGGACGAAGAAGATGATCGTGCCAATGAGCGCCAGTACGAATATGACTAGTGCGATATTGGCCAGCGTTCCGGCAAATCCACCAAATCCAAGAATTGCTGCGATTAAAGCGACGATCGCAAGCGTAAATGCCCATCCATACATATCATGTTCCTTCGTTATTAAATCTATATTCTCGACTGCGGGGAGCGGTCGAAGGCGCACTGATTTTGCGCAGTCAGATGCTTTTTTGAACTCCACGACACGCGGATAGTTCCGTTACTGGCTCAGAGCCGATTTGACGCTGTACTGTCACGTTCTACGACATTACGGGTCGCAACAGGATAATCGTGGTCATCGCCATCACTGTCGCCTTCCCGCCGCTTTGCGCCCCGATCCGCGCCAACGCCTGGTGGTTGCAAACCGCCCGCTGGCTGTTGCCCGTACTACTTGCTGTTTTCTGTAGTCCAGCATTGGCGCAGGGCGATGTCGCGACGGTGCGGATTGACGGGCGTGGCGTGTTCCAGGTCGGACCGGGCGCGGAAGATGGCGATCCTGCCGCGCGCGCCCGTCGCGTCGAGGAGCGACTTTCGCCGCTGCTCGGCAATCCCGACGCACTCGCGCCAGCCGCCCCGCGCCGAACCACGGCGGGATGGAGCGTGACCGTATCGGGGATACCCGTCGTCAGCGTCACGCCCCGCGACGCGGAAGATGCGTTCACCACCGAGGCTGACCTCGCCCGGCAATGGGCGGCCGCGCTCGACACGGCATTGCAAAGCGCGCGCGAGCGCAGACTGGGCTGGGGCGGCCGCTTCGTCACGGAAACGCGGGGCTCGGGCGAAGCGGCGATCGGCCGGCTTGCCGAATCGGTCAGCCGGATCATTCCACGGGTGCTTGCCGCCGCTATCGTCATCGCCCTGTTCTGGCTGCTGGCGCGTGGCGTGCGCGGGCTGCTTCGGCTCATATTCCGGCGCACGGTCGAGGATGTCACGGTCGAAAGCCTGGTCAAGCAGCTTACCTATTACGCGATCATCACGCTCGGCTTCTTCGTCGCGGTCGATGCGCTCGGGTTCGATCCGACCACCGTCGCGGCCGGCCTGGGCCTTTCGGGCATCGTGCTCGGCTTTGCGCTGAAGGACATCTTGTCGAACTTCGTCTCGGGATTGCTCCTGCTGACGCTTCGCCCCTTTCGCATCGGCGATCAAATTGTGGTGGGCGACCTGGAGGGGAGCGTCGAGAAGATCGAGCTGCGCGCGACCCGGCTGCGCGCCTATGACGGGCGTGTGATGCTGGTCCCCAATGCCGAAGTGTTCACCTCGCGCATCGTCAACAACACCGCCGACCCGCTGCGCCGGGGGGCGGTCGCCTTATGGCTGGGCTATGATGTCGATGTGGACCGCGCGCTGGACGTGATCCGCAATGCCGCATTGCGCGCGACGGGCGTGCTCGAGTCACCACCGCCTGCGGTTCGCATCGACGATCTGGGGCAGGACGACATTCGCGTGGAGGTTACGTTCTGGGCAGACAGCCAGCGATCCGACTATAAGAATACCGCGGCCGCAGTTCGCGCCGCCATATTAGATAATCTAGTTGCTTCTGGAATTTCTTTGCCTGATCCATCCACTAGAACAGTAACGGTAAAAGATACGTCACCAGATAAATGAGAGTTTGAAACTGATCCCTTCCTTTCTAATTGCGGAGAGGTCTCTAAGGAACCTTTCTGTAGCCTGAACGCTTGGTTAGATATCCCATCAACAGGAGGCTATCAATGCGTCTATTAATGATCCCGCTTGTCGCGGGCGGCCTTACCATGGCTGCGTGCTCGGATGATTCGCGAACCGACAATGTCGCGGTCGCCGACAACGGCGTCGCAATCGTAGCTGACGCGGACGGCACGATGGACGGCAACATGGCGATGGGAAATGCCGCAACCGCAGTCGCCTCAGCCGAATCGAACCGGGTTTTCTTTGCGCTCGACAGTGCCGAATTGTCCGATGCCGCCCGACAACAGCTCGACCGGATCGCATCCGAATATCGCGAGACGCCGGGCGTCGGCGTGACGCTTGCCGGGTTCACCGATACGACGGGCACCCGCCCATATAATCAGGAGCTGTCGGAGCAGCGCGCGAACACCGTGCGGAGCTACCTGGTTGAGCGCGGAGTCGCGGCGGGCGAAATCGACACAGAAGCGCGCGGGCAAAACGGGCAGCGGGTCGACACCGCTGACAATGTGGCGGAACCCGCAAACCGCCGCGTTCGCATCGAATTCGGCGATCAGTCCTGATCGAGGTGCCGGCACGAGGCGAGGCCGGGTGGCCCGCCGCGCGGCCGGGACATTTATCTGGCCGGCAAGGGAACGCAGGCTGACCGCATTCATTGGTTATATATCTGAACAATAACAGGAGATTGCATGATGGCAAATCATGACACGGATACGCTTGCCCGCGATGAGACCACCAACATGATTTCGTCGGAGAAAGTCGACGGGACCGCGGTCTATGATCGCAACGGCGACAAGATCGGTTCGGTTCATCACCTCATGATCGGCAAGCAGGACGGCAAGGTTCGCTATGGTGTGATCAGCTTTGGCGGGTTCCTGGGAATGGGTGAGAATTACCATCCGCTGCCATGGGACATGCTGACCTATGGCATCGATCATGACGGCTATATGGTCGATTTCGACAAGGACGCGCTCAAGGATGCGCCGTCGCATCCGATCGGTCAGGAGCCTATTTATGATCGCGCCTATGACGAGCGGGTCACGACCTATTACGGCCAGCGGCGCTAAGGTCGCCGCGCACGGGCGTTCAGCCCATGATCGATCAGGGGCGCCGCGTGCAAACGCGGCGCCCCTTTTCTTGTGCGGTTGAGGTGAAGGGCTATGGTGCCTAGGGGGTCTCGGACGGCGATCCGCAATAGGGTGGGTAAATGCGTTGACGATCCTGACCATCCTCGTTCGCATTCTCGCCGGACTGCTCATCCTCGCGACCGGCCTCAGCATTATCGAGTCGAACGAGTGGTGGATTCGAATCTGGGATTTTCCGAGGGCCCAGATACTGGCGGGACTGATTCTTGCCTGCGCACTTTCTCTGTGGAGCGACCGGTCGGCCGGAAAGTGGATAGCAATCGGATGCGTTATCGCTGCAAACTGGCAGCTGTATCGCATCTATCCCTATACACCGCTCGCCGATCGCGAGATTGCTTTCGCCGGTACGCGCACGACCCCTCACGACCGCTGTTTCAGCGTGCTTGCGTTGAACGTGCTCGACACCAACCGCGACTACGCCCGGACGATCCGTTTGATCAATCGCCGTCGCCCCGACATTCTGCTTCTTACCGAGACCGACCCGCAATGGGCCGAGGCATTGGCTGACGCCCTGTCGGGCTTTCCTCATATTCTCTCGAAACCGCTGAACAACGGCTACGGGATGATCTTCGCGACACGCCTGCCCATGCGAGACGGACGATTCGAGACAATCGCGGAAGCAGATACTCCTTCGATCAGCGCGACACTCACCGCACGGGATGCGTTTCGTGTAATCGGCCTTCATCCACGGCCGCCCCTGCCGGGGCAGGACACCGATGCACGTGACGCTGAGATCGCCATTGCCGCGAGACGGGCGGCGCGAGAACAATTACCGGTGCTGGCAATTGGAGACTTCAACGACGTCGCCTGGTCTCACACGGCGCAACTGTTCAAGCGCACCGGGGGCTATCTGGACCCGCGAATCGGTCGTGGCACCTATGCCACGTTCCCGGCGCAATTCCCCATCTTGGGATGGCCACTCGATCATCTGTATGTGACCCCTGAATTTCAGGTGCGTTCCATGGATGTGTTGGACAATGTGGGCTCGGACCATCTTCCGATCCATGCCGAACTCTGTCTTACGGGCCAGAAATCAAGCAATGCTCGACGCGATCCGGTGTCCGACGAGGATCGCCGCGACGTCAAGGAAGTGTTGGAGGGGCATCGGGATTCGAAAGAGTGAACGGTAAACGCTGCAGTACGGCGTCCTATTCTTGCTGAATCGCCACAAACACCTACCTTGTGGCGCTCGCCGCTTTGGATTGCCTAACCGCCTCTGCGAATTGTGCAGCGGTCAAGTTGGCCGCCAGACCCGCTTTCGATACGAACAGCACGTCGCGGCGCATTTTAATTGGTCCCTCGGCCGTGCTTAGTGTCGCGGAATTCTCACCGACCTCTGCGACTGTTCCCAACACAGTGCTCCCGCCAGCACTGCGGACATCCGCGCCAACTTTGAGCGCGAAGTTGAGCGCGGCCGCATTCTCTTTTGCGGCCTGCTGGACGGATTGAATCAGGCTCGCCTTCGCTACATTGAGCGCAGGGCCCTGGTCAGTTTGAACGAATGCCCCTGCGGGGACGACAATACCAGTATTGCCGACCTTGACTGCGACCTTGTCGCCATCAACATGTGCAACGGTGCCTAGTTGCTCGCCGGCATTATCGTAGACCTTCTTTCCCGGCACCAACGATGACAAGGGAGCGGGGGCTACGGATTCTTGGGCGAGCGTGGACGGCGCAAAGACCGGTCCGGCAGCGGCTGCACACAGGGCAGCAATAAAGCCCAACGGCTTTTTCATAAGGTTTCTCCTGTTTCGGGATGTATCTGTCGTATCCGGACACAGGCAGATTGTTTCAAAGCCATTGTTGCCGAGTGGTTCGCCAAGCGGGATCAGTCGTGCGCGGCGCGCCAATACAATGTCGGCAATTCATATTTTTGTACGGAAGCCGACAGTCAGCTCGCGACCCAGTTTCGGTCATTGGCACCAGCGATGACTAAGCGGCGGGCTTTGGGCCGGAACCGGACTAGCAGCTTTTAGCAGCGGGCAGACCGCATCGACCTGAATCTCTGGCCTGCTAGATCTTCAGCGCAGGATCTATCCAAGCGGCAATGGATGCTACCGTCGCGTAATACTCTGGGTGATTAGTCCTCCAATCGGGATGCCTCAGCAAGGGCTCGGTCGTTTCCGGGAGCGCCTTGTTAGGCGCCACAATACCCAGACATGCCTCAAGTTTTCCAGGCCATTGAACTTGAATGTCGGCCTCCTGCCGCAACTTCTCGATTCTTCTCCTCTCGGCTTCCGTTGTCGGATTCACCCCGCCGGTGGTTTGCCGATCCTCGTCCGTGAGCGCACACCAGCGGATACCCAGCTCCTTGGCGATGGCTGCGAAAGCCCGAATGACAGACACTGCGTTGCATTGGGTAATGCTGATAGAGAGTCCGTCGATGTCGACATCAGTCGCATCGAAGGTATATCGACAAGCGAACCCGTCATCGCGGCCCTCGACGAACACGGTGCCAGAGCTAAAGAGGAAATCATGAGCCCCGCGTTCGTCGAGCTTTGACTGAAGCTTCGCCGAGGCGGCGATGGCATCAGTGTGCACGCAATTCGAAATTAGGGAACCGCCGACGCGAACTAGACGCGTGATCACTTGATCCGCGTCGAACGACACCATCTCGGGGGCATGCGTTGAGTACATCACGGTCCATCCGTTCTTGGATAGATCGCCGAGGACCTTCCGGAGCTTTCTCCGAAGGTGCGGATGTAAATGCGTCTCAGGCTCCTCGAGCAGGACGACGACTCGCTCCCTCATCTGCGACGGGTATTGGGATAACGCCTCCAGGGCCGCCAGCCGAACTATGCTCTGCCAGCCATCGCCCATACTGCTGAGCGGCGTCACAACGCCTGCGGGATCCGTCGCGAGAGACACCGCGAGCTGCTGAGCAATCCACTCCTCGAACACCTGCACATCGGGACGGAGATCTACTTTAGCCTTTGAGCCGACGTACCGGGCAATGGCCTCCTCCAGCTTCGGCTTCATGTCGTCGCGCCAAAAGGGGAACTTCTCGACTGCCTCTCGAAAAAATGCATGGGCCTTGTGGAGCGTGTCCGGCATTTGCGTCTTCTTGCCGTCGTCCCGATCGATGCTCCACTTGTCCGCAAGGAAACGCTGGGCCAGCAGTCTGCTTAAACGAGCAATCGGACCTCGCTTCCATATGTACAGCGACGCCTCGATTTCCTGCGGCCTGAAAAGCCAAACCTCAGGGATGTGCTCGGATATCTCATCGAGACGCGCGTAGTACTGAGTCCAATTTACCCCGTGTTCCTTCCACTTCACCTTGTCCTCGGCCGACAATGCGGTCCGAGGGGCGATCAGGATCGGCTGCAGCTTTTCGTCCAACAGCGTACGCTGGTGCTTCGCCTTGCCGTCCTTCAAGGTACCTCGAACCTGAACGCCGTGAACCGAGATCGGCTTGCCAACGCCGCGCACCGCTGGATAGCCGGCCTCGTCTTTCGCCTCGAACAGCACCTGAATGATAAACTCACCACTGCGTCTTCCCTGCTGATCGCAATAGAAGTCGTCCTCGTCAGGAGACCATTGTCCGCCGAAGGCAGCGGACGCCAGCGCGAGCGCGATAGCGTCAAGCGCCGCTGTCTTTCCTGCGTTGTTGGTGCCGATAAGAACGCTCGGAAAACCAGGTCGAAGATCCAGCTCCAGATTGTCGATCCCGCGCCAATACTTTATGATCACTTTGGACAGCAGATAATCAATCGGCATGGACGCCCCTTCCAGCTCGCAATATTTCATTACAATAGGCTAAATTTGGCGGTTGCAAATGACCGCTTTAGGGGGGCAGGCGAGGTCGTTCGCGTGACCGGATTTAGGGCGCTTAGCTGTCATCATTGGCAACGTCGTCGACGCAATAGAACCTCGGATTACGCAGCCAGGCGTTGACGGCGGATTCGCGCCAGCCAACGCAGCGCGTGCTGATCTGGACGTTTCCCGGAAACGTGCCGCTCTCCATCTTCCGGTACATGGTCGAGCGGCTGAGCCCGGTACGAGCGAGGACCGCGTTGATACGGAGAATGCGGTCGGGGACTTCGGTTTGCATCGGAATATCCTTGCTTTGTTTGCATCTGACTGGTGCCCCACGACGCAATTTGGGCGGAAATCCTGGCTTCTGAACAGAGCCTCTCTGGTGTCAGGAGGGTTCTGTGCGGTGCCAGCGTGCACATACGTAGCTCTGGCGTAGGTGGGTTGTTCGAGGGGCGAAGTGTCAGGGCGTCTCACGCTTGGCGTGACCGCGCTCTACGCCGCTTGCGCGTCGCCGAGTCGCTTGCTGCGTCTCGGCCCGTGCGGGTGACGATCGCGTGATGCGGGCCGGGCAATGCCCGGCAACGGAACGCGAATTTTGATGAGCGTGCGCTGGCGGACTTCTGCGAAGCCGCCAGGGTCCGCAGCGCCTCTCGTTTTCCGCGTGGCACACTCGATCCGGCCGGAGGGCGCGGCGACGGCTGGCGCACAGTTGCGCGCGCACGCCGCCACGACGGCCGTCCAGCTTCGAGAGTGCGTGTTTCTGGGCTCCTGGCGGAGCGGCAAGCGCGCTGCGCTTGAAGATGCTGCGGTCAGCGCTTCGCGCTGGCGTTGTGGATCTCGGCCGCGGCCAAGGGGGGTGGACGTCGCTGCCTTCTAATCCCGCCGCGGCGGGCCGCAACCCGGCGTTGCCGGGTCCTCCTCTTCGTTTCGGCCTTCGGTGCAGCCCGCCTCTGATCGGCGGGACTGCCAGTCCGCTCCTTGCCGCCCACCCCCCTTCGCCGGGGCCGGTGCGGTTCAGGAAGAAGGAGTGGACCCATGGAACTCAAGCATATCGAACTCGCCAACCTGTCTATCTCGACCGCCAATATGCGGGGCGTGAAGAAGGCACCCGATCTTACCAATATCCTGCCGTCTGTGCGGGCGCGCGGGGTGTTGGTACCGCTGATCGTCCGTCAGAACGGATCGCCCGACACCTATGAGATCGTCGCGGGCAAGCGGCGCTATCATGCGGCGCTCGCGGTTGCCGAGGAGGCCGGGGGATGTGACGCACTTCCCTGCGCGATCATGGAGGCCGGGGACGACGCAGCAGCGCTCGAAGCCTCGCTGATCGAGAACATCGCGCGGCTCGACCCGGACGAGGTCACGCGGTGGGAGGCGTTCACCCGGTTGATCCGCGAGGGTCGAAGCCCCGAGGATATTGCGCTCACCTTTGGCCTCACCGAGGTGCAGGTGAAGCGCACGCTGGCGCTCGGCAATTTGCTGCCGCGCATCCGCAACCTCTATCGCCACGAGCAGATCGACGCGGTGACCGTGCGACACCTGACCCTCGCGAGCAAGGCGCAGCAGCGCGACTGGCTAGCGCTGGTCGACGATCCCGAGCAGCGCGCTCCGGTCGGGCAACAGCTCAAGGCGTGGCTGTTCGGTGGCACGTCGATTCTGTGCGAAGCGGCACTGTTCGACCTTGCAGACTACAAGGGTGAGATCGTGTCTGACCTGTTCGGCGACGAGCGCTATTTCGCCAGCGTGGAGACGTTCTGGACTGCGCAGGAAGCGGCGATTGCGGACCGGGTCGCGGCCTATCGCGAGGCCGGGTGGAGCGATGTCGTGGTGCTGGAGCGCGGCGACTATTTCCACAGTTGGGAGCATGAGCGGCGCTCGAAGCGTCAGGGCGGCAAGGTGTTTATCAGTATCGGCCATCGCGGCGATGTCACCTTCCACGAAGGCTATATCACCACCAAGGAGGCGCGGGAGCTGGAGCGGGGCGAGGCGGTCGAGAAGCCGGTTCGACCCGAGGTGAGCGCACCGCTTCAGAACTATATCGACCTTCACCGGCATGCTGCGGTGCGCGCCGACCTTGCCAGCCGTCCTTCGCTGACACTCCGCTTGATGGTGGCGCACGTGATCGCCGGTTCTTCCTTGTGGAACGTTCGGATCGAGGCGCAGCGAGCCGCCAGCGATGCGATTGCCGAGAGCGTTGAGAGCAGCGCACCCGAAGCCGCGTTCGACGAGAAGCGGCGCGCGGTGCTGGCGCTACTCGGGTTCGACACCGAGATGCCGACCGTGACCGGCGGCTATGACGGCGCGCATGGCGTGGCGGGTCTGTTCGTCAAGCTGATCGCGCTTCCCGATCCGGCGGTAATGGACGTTGCGGCTATCGTCATGGGCGAGACGCTTGAGGCGGGCAGCGCGTTGATCGAACTGCTGGGTTCGATGCTCGGCACCGACATGGCCAAGGTCTGGCAGAGCGACGACGCATTGCTCGACCTGATCCGCGACCGCGAGGTGTTGCAGCATGTGCTGGCAGACGTAGCGGGCGAGGGCGTGTCGCAAGCGAACGAGGTCGCGACCGGCAAGGTCAAGCGCACGATCATTCGCGACTGCCTCAACGGCGAGAATGGCCGGGCGAAGGTGACAAGCTGGGTGCCCAAGTGGATGGCGTTTCCGCCAGCCGCCTACACCGAGCGCGGCGGGGTCGCGACCGTCAGCCGGGCGGCCAAGGTCGCCGATTGCAGAATCGGCTGACCCCGAGCCGCTGCGTCGCGCAGCCTGACTGTCTGGCGGTGACCGCGCCGCCAGACTCCCCTCACTTTGCTGGAGGACATCATGACCGATGATCCCGATCCAGATACCACCAAGCGGATCGAACGAGCCGTTCGCAAGCTGCCCCGGCTGCAGCGCGAAATCTTCCTCGCCGTCCGGCTCGACGAGATGAGTTATGTCGAGATCGCCGAGCGCACCGGCCTTTCTGCTGGGCAGGTCGAGCGAGAGATTGCGAAAGCGCTCGTCAGCATCGCTCGCCGCATGAACCGGCAGCACAGACGCTGGTGGCGTTTCCGGTAATTCCGTCGAGCGTCCGTGTTTGCGCACGGGCGCTCGCTCGTTAGGAAGGGCATCATGAGGACCGACCTCGATCATCTCCCGGACCGCAAGCGCCGCGATCTCGAGCGCATCGTGCAGATTCTGTTTGCCGAGTTCGAGGACGCGACCGCGCTCGCCACCCAGAAGTGGAAGAAGCAGGGGCGCATCCTCAAGGTGATCCTGTACGGGTCCTATGCGCGCGGCGACTGGGTCGAGGACCCGGTTGGCGGCTATTATTCCGACTATGACATTTTGGTCGTGGTCAGCGACGACCGGCTTACCGACCCGGTGGAATATTGGGCCAAGGCAGATGACCATTTCGTCCGCGAGGTGACGATTTCCAAGCGGATCAGCGCGCCGGTCGCGTTCATCGTTCATAGCCTTGCTGACATGAACGACCAGCTGATGCGCGGTCGCCCATTCTTCATCGATGCCATCCAGCAGGGAATCGCCCTCTATGAGGTCGATGGCTACCCATTTGCCGAGCCGCAGCCGCTGACAGAAGAGGCCGCTCTAGCGGAGGCGCAAAAGTACTATCATCGCTGGTACAATGTCGCCCAGCGCTCGCTCTCGACCTACCGTCTTCAACGCGCCGAAGGAGATGACGAGTTTTGGCGCAACAAGGCCGTCTTCGAACTGCATCAGGCGACGGAGCAACTCTACCACTGCGTGCTACTGACACTAACTCTTTACAGCCCGAAGTCGCACAAGCTGAACTTCCTGCGCGCTCAGGGAGAGCCGTTGGTTCACGAGCTGATCGGCATCTGGCCGCGCGACACAAAGTTCGCGCGGCGCTGTTTCGAGCTGCTCCAGCAAGCCTATGTGAACGCGCGCTATTCGCCGCACTACAAGATCACGCCCGAGGAACTGGACTGGCTCGCCGAACGCGTTGAGCTTTTGCAGAAGACCGTTCGCGATGTCTGCGAGCGGCGGCTCGCGCCGCGCGACTGATCGCGCGGCCCTCGCAGGGTTCAGGCCGGTTTGGAGGTGCGCGGTGTCCGCTTGGGCGCAGGCGCCGGAGCCGCAACTGCGGCTTTCGCGGCGCGACCCTTGCTACCAAGCCCGATCTTCTTCGCCATCGCGCGCCGCGTTTCCGAATAGGCTGGCGCGACCATCGGATAATCCGGCTTGAGATTATAGCGCGCGCGATACTCTTCGGGGGTTAGGCCATGCGTCGAGAGGTGGCGGCGCAACGTCTTGTAAGGCTTGCCGTCGATCATCGAGATGATGTGATCGTTTGACGCAAGCGACTTGCGCACCGACACCGCAGGCACATGCTCTTCGGCGACAGTTTGTTCGCTCTCTGCAACCGTAGCTCCGCCCGACAATTCGCTGACGGTCGCGTGCATCTTCTGCAGGAACGCGGGCACTTCGTCCGCCGTTGCGCGGTTGTTTGGATTGCCGAGCCAGGCGATCGTCAGTTCGGTGGCAAGCTCGACGAGATTGGGGGCGTTCTCTTCGGTCATGCTTTGCTCCATTTTGGATGTATTCAAGTGTGCGTGCGACTTCGCCGATGCGATGTCAAACCGGCGCTGCGAACTCTTCAGGTCTCCGCACGCCGCAGCGCATCGGCGAGCATCGCAGCGAACGCTTCTTCAGCCTGTGTGCGGGCGCTTTGGTCCTTCGCTGTCAGATCGCGGCGGACCCACTCCGGCGCGCGCTTGAGAAAGGCGAGGATCGTCGCTTCGAGGTCTTCGGTCATCGCCGGGCTATGCGCGGGGTTCGCGCTCGGGAGCAAGCGCCTGGAATGCGCGCGTGCCCCGACGCCACCAAAGCAGCAGCGCTTTGTCCCGATCCTCGCTGCGTAAGCTGGCTGCCGCATCGACCAGTATGCCGAAGATCACCGCGCGATCGTCATCAGTAAGCTCGATCAGCCCGGCCTTGGCGACGAGTCCGCCAAGTTCGATCAGCTGGCGCGTGCGCTCGCGGCGCTTCACTACCCAGGCGCGCTTGTCATCACGCGCGGCCCTGGCGCTGCGTCGATTGCGCATCGCCGTGGTTCGTCGAAGCGCCGCGCGTGTCGCTGCCAGCGCTTCCGCGAGCCTTGCGCGATCCTTGAAAGAAGGTCGCGCCGCGCTTGCGCCAGCCCTCCTTTGCTGCCGCATCATTCGTCTCGGCAGCGGCGAGCAGAACACCTGCTAGCTGCTCGACCGGCAAGCTGTCAGCGCCGGTCGCCACCACCAGCTCGCCGAGTTGGTGCAGCCGGCGCTCTTTGAGCATCCTTGCTTTCTCATCGAGCGCCTTCAGTTCCGAATCATAGTCGCGGGGTTTGCGCATGACACCTTCCTCAATTGTCATTGTGGAAGCTGTCAGTTAGGTACTGCGTCGATCAGCGCAAACGTCGTGAAATATCTTGGGACAACTATTTCCCGAGAAAGATGAATTCTTTCGAGGGCGCGCTTATACGTCGTGCCGACGTGGCTAGCTTGGTGTAATTGGATCGCCGCTATGGCGATCTACCATTTCTCGGCAAAGATCATCTCGCGTGCTGCCGGATCCAGCGCGCTGGCCTCGGCGGCGTATCGCTCAGCCTCGCGGCTGCACGATCAGCGGCTCGACCGGCACCACGACTTCTCGAACAAGGCGGGCGTCGTCCACTCCGAGGTGCTGCTGCCTGACGGTGCATCCGAGGAGTTTGCCGACCGGGGGACGCTGTGGAACGCGGTCGAAGCTGCCGAGCTGCGCAAGGACGCGCAGCTGGCGCGCGAGATCGAGTTCGCAATCCCTCGCGAAATGACGAAGGAGCTGGGCATCGAGTTGGCCCGCGACTTTGTGCGCGACGAGTTCGTCGAGCGCGGGATGATCGCCGATCTCAATGTGCATTGGGATATCGGAGCCGACGGACTGGCGAAGCCGCACGCGCATGTCATGCTCACCATGCGCGAGGTTGGCGAGCAGGGGTTCGGCAAGAAGAACCGCGACTGGAACCGCACCGACCTGCTCGAGAAATGGCGCGAACGCTGGAGCGAGCACGTCAACGCCCGGCTTGCCGAGCTCGATATCGATGCGCGGATCGATCACCGGTCATTGGAAGCGCAGGGGATAGACCTTGAGCCACAGCACAAGATCGGCCCGGCAGCGTCGCGCATGGCGGCGCAGGGTCTCGAGTCCGAGCGCGCCGCAGAGCACTTGGAAATCGCCCGTGCCAATGGCGACAAGATCATTGCCAACCCCGGCATCGCGCTCGACGCGATCACCCACAGCCAAGCAACATTCACGACACGCGACCTTGCGCGGTTCATTCACCGGCACAGCGATGGCAAGGAGCAGTTCGACCAGGCGATGAGCGCGGTGCGTGCCTCCGCCGATCTCGTGGCGTTGGGCAAGGACGGGCGCGGCGAGGATCGGTTCACCTCCCGCGCGATGATCGAAGTCGAGCAACGCCTAATGAGCCGCGCCGAACGCCTTGCCGATCGCGAAAGCCATAGTCTCCCGACGGCGACGCTGAACGAGGCCATCATCGCCGCCGGGAGGAACGGCTTGGTTCTCGGGGGAGAGCAAAAGGCCGCTCTCGATCACATTTCTACGCCGCACGATCTTGCCATCGTCACAGGCTACGCCGGCACCGGAAAATCAGCCATGTTGAGTGTCGCGCGCGACGCGTGGAGTCACGCTGGCTACGAGGTACAGGGACTCGCCTTGTCGGGCATCGCTGCCGAGAATCTGGAAAGCGGGTCGGGAATCGCGTCGCGCACGATCGCTTCGATCGAGCATCAATGGGGGCAGGGCAGAGACCTGCTCACGGACAATCGTATTCTGGTGATCGACGAGGCCGGGATGATCGGTTCCCGGCAGATGGAGCGGGTGATATCGGAAGCCGAGAAGCGCGGCGCTAAGATCGTGCTGGTCGGTGACCCCGAACAGCTCCAGGCGATCGAGGCGGGCGCTGCGTTTCGCTCGCTTGCCAAGCGACATGGCAGCGTCGAGATCACCGAAGTCCGCCGCCAGCGCGAAGACTGGCAGCGCGACGCGACGCGGCAGCTTGCCACCGGCCGCACGGGCGAGGCAATCCAGGCCTATCAGGAGCATTACGCGGTGCACGCCGCTGCGACGCGGGACGACGCGCGCCGCACGCTGATCGAACGCTGGGATCGCGACCGGGCCGCCGACTCCGGCGCGTCGCGCATCATCCTCACCCACACGCGCGACGAGGTGCAGGCGCTCAACACCGCTGCCCGCGATCGACTGCGCATCGCGGGCGCGCTTGGGGAAGATGTGACGATTGCCACCGAGCGAGGGGAGCGCCAGTTTGCTTCCGGCGACCGCATCATGTTCTTGCGGAACGAGCGCGACCTGGGTGTGAAAAACGGAACGCTGGGCACCGTGGAAAGCACGAGCCAGGTCCGCATGGCGGTGCAACTCGACGATGGCCGGTCGATCGCGTTCGATATCAAGGATTATGCGAGCATCGACCACGGCTACGCCGCCACGGTCCACAAAGCGCAGGGCATGACGGTCGATTGCACCCATGTGCTCGCGACACCGGGCATGGACAGCCACTCGGCCTATGTTGCGCTGTCGCGCCATCGCGACCGCGTAGATCTGCACTATGGGCAGGACGACTTTGCCGATCAGGGCAGGTTTGTCCGCACGCTGTCGCGCGAGCGCGCCAAGGATATGGCGAGCGACTACGCGCGTGAGCCCGAGCGGCAATATGCCGAACGGCGCGGTATCGCCTTCCGCCGACGCATCGCCGAACTGGCGCGCAAGGTGCCCGAGAAGGTTAGGGGCATGTTCGACGGGCTGCGGCTTCCGGTCCAACGACCTGTCGAGCCGGCCAAGCTTACTGAAGACGAAGCGCGGCAGGCGCGCAGGAATGTCGTCCAACGGCACGCCCGTGCGGTGGTCAGCATCTTCGAGAGCTTTGACAAGGGCGAGGCGACCAGCCCAGAGCAGGCGAATGAACTTCGCGCGGCGCGCAAGGATCTAAATGGGATCACCGAGCACGCGTCGGTCGACCTCGAAAACGCATACAGGAAGGACCGGGGGCTTGCCCGCGAAGCGGCGGGCGGCGACTTCAGGCGAACCAACCAGGCGATGCAGCTTGAAGCTGAGCTTCGCACGAGCCCGGCCCGACGCGCTGACCAGTTCGTCGAGCGATGGAAGACGCTCACCGTCCAAGCCCAGCGCGCATACGTGGCGGGTGATCTCGCGGGCCGCAAATCAGCGCAGAACGCAATGGCCGGGATGGCCCAAAGCCTTGAGCGCGACCCGCAAATGGAATCCGTCCTTGCGAGTCGAAAGGCTCAGTTGGGGATCTCGATTGAGACCGGCCGCCGGCTGGGTGCCGAGCTGGCATTCCACCACGGGATCGACTTTGGGCGAGGCCGGGACCGCGGTATCGGTCGATGAAGGCATTCGGGTCAGCTTTGCGCCCTAATATTGGACATTCGAGCGGTTGCGATTTTACCTCGAAAGCCGCCATTCGTTCAGACTGGTCAAGAAACACGGGAGTATTTTGGTCATGCCGCCGACGGTCTTGCGAACCCCTCAAGATACGTCATCGCCTTCTTCGGCTTTCCGGGCTGCTTCGTCCTCGTGTACGGCCAGTCGGCAATCGCGCATAGTCCTACAGCATTGCACACCCTCCGCGATCACGTGCTGCCAGTATTCTTCCAACGCCACACGTCGCTTGCTCTCGGCAAGAGCCAATTGCACGACGAGAGCACGCTTGTCGCAATCCGTGCGTAGCGTGCGGACCATGCGCCCTCTTGCACGCCGCAGACATCCACGGGGGCATGGTGCCCTTCCGTTGATGGGATCACCTTTCCGGTCATAGAGGTGCAGCTTGGGCTCGGTGATCCAGCTGGGCTCGCCCAGCCTGGCCGCTGCGTATTCGTTTTCGAGCCCCGCCTCGTTCGCCAGCTTGAGTGCGCGTTCGTGATGTTCGCCGGCATCCCCGTGGTCGAGGGCGTGGTTGGGAGGCCAAACGCGCGTCCTCTCCGCGACCATCTGGCAGCGGATGAACTGATGGAGCTGCGTCCACCAGTTCTCGGCATCGGAAACAGATCGAACCGTCAGATAGCGCAGGCCGAGGCAGAACGTCTTGTCGAACTGGACGTGTCTTTCGGGGCACCGTGCTGGCAGATCCGTGCCCGGAACCATCTCGCACACCTTCGGCTTCGTGTCGCCGAAGATACGTAGATGGAGGCCGTCCCGCCAGGGTGCCTTGGGCGGACGTGCGCGCCCCACAAGCGCCTGTCGACTGAGGTCTTCGATGGAGAACCAGGCAGGGGCCGCGTCGCCCAGCCAACCGAGTGCCGACCTCACCTCCGATCGTGCGCTCGCATGGGCGTGGCGGCCTCCGGTTCGTGTGCTCGCATCGGATCGGATTCCGCGCCCGTGTTCAGATATGGGGACGGCATAGTACCGAAAAGGACCTCGGCCGTCTCCACGTCGAGATTGTCGAGGATCCGGTCGGTTGAAAAGGCCTCGCGGACCGTCGCGGGCGATTCCCGAAGCGCTCTTTCGCCAAGAGCGGTCTGGTGACCCTCACAACGCCTCTGCTCGGCTTCGGAAACGCAGGTGGCCTTGCTGGCGGCCGCACGGACACTGGCCTCTCCTCTCAACCCCAGACGGCATATGGGTGTGCTTCCGAACTCAATACCGATCGCCAGCCCCAGGTTTTCGGTGCCCGGAAGCATCTCGCGGCATAGCTCGAAGGAAGATCGCAGACCGGCGGCAGCCGACACCGACGACTTCATAGTTGCCATCGCGTCGGTCTGTGCCTTGTCGCCTTCAGCCAAGAGCCCATGGATGCAGTCGCCGATGTAGCGCACCTTGCGCCCCCCGAAGTCGTCGCGCAGCACCGCACCCATCTCGGCGCGGATGACGTGGAGATTGGCGACCGCCTCGGCGATCCGTCCCGATGCTATTGCTCCGTCGATGTAGGCGGTGAAGTTGTCCACGTCCGCGAAGATCGACGCCAGGTCCATTCGGATGGCGTTGCTCGGCGGATGGTCGGCGTAGTCGACGTCCTTCAGCGGGGGCTCCTTGTGGTGGAAGTGGAAGACGGCTTCACCACCGTCCTTGCTCTTCCGCATCTCGAAGTTCGCCGTGACTGCCGCATAAGCTTTCTCCAAGCGTTCGTTGACGCTGCGCTGAACGTTCGCGGTTATGACCTCCTGACCGAGATAGCCACGTTCGGCATCCTCAGTCAGCAACACCCTGCCATTGAACAAATCGGCGTTCTGTCCCAGCGCCGCGGCAGCCCTGTTGCTGAGGTTCACGCCTTCAGCATCGCCGTCTGCCAGCTTCGCGGCATGGTTTGCCGGACTTCCGATAAACAATGGTTCGCGCTCGTCGCTTCGTCCGGAATCGATCGCGACTGCCGGGCCGCTGTCGATGCCGACGCAGACACCTGTCTTGAAGTTGGGATGGTCGTCACCCAGCCGCTCCACCATCTCGCGGAATGCAGCCGCGAAGGACACAGCGACGCGGACACGCTCACCTTCCGCGTCAGCTCCGTCCGGGGAGAGTACGACCGCGTGCAGCCGCGATCCGTGGAAGTCCACCCGTTGCATGTCAAACTCGTCGATCAGCTCGTCGCAGGCTCTGTAGTGGGCATGGAGGAATTCGAGCGCGCGTTGGTGGCTCGCCGGCGTCTCTCTACCCGCGTCGGTGAGGACGTCGTTGAAGTCGGTGAGGTTGGCGTAGACATGGACCCCGTTCGTCGTGACGGCTCGGTTCCGCGGGATGTCCAGCAACGCGGCTCGCATGGCGGTGTCGACAGCGAAGCCTTTATGCACTCTCGCCTCGTTCAGAAAGGTCCGGAAGTCCTCGACCTTGATGTCGCCTTCGGGGACGCTTTCCATGAACTTTGCGATGCGTTGCCGCGCACGGTCCTCGTTCCAAGCCATTTCTATCTTCTCCACTCGCGTCACCACGGTATCGGGCCGCGTATCGAATCGACAATAAATAGAACGTTAGCAGAACATTGCGTTCTAGGAAAACGCGGGCATCGAAAATTCCGGACAGCGCTGGGGATGATCGCCACAGCAAGGGCATCATCCGTTGAAAGGGCCCAGTTCCTTGATGTGGTCACGCAAGGCGTTGCACGCGGGGGCCATGAGCGCCGCTGCGTCCTTTCCGGGTTCATAGGCATAAGGAATCGTGGTGACACCTGCGAGGTCGCTGGGAAGTTTCACCTTTTCTTCCCGAGGTTCCATGAGGATGGCACGCTTACGTCCGAGGCGCCCCATGAACATGCCGAGCTCGAAGACCACGTTGTCCCGGGGCGCGGGCCAATCATGGCCACGAAAGAGTGTCATGTCGTCGCTGTGCGCGACTGCTACAGCGAAGTCGGAATCATCGAGTTCCGTCTCCAGCGACTCGATAGCATAGCTGGCGACCTTGAAGACGTCGTCCGTCCACAGACGCACGACGAAGCCGTCATGAGCCAAGGCGTCCTGTATTTTGCGCGCCACGTCTCGCGCCTCAACCGAAGAGATGATGAAGACCCTGATCTTCTCGCGGTGCTGACCTACAAGCTTGTTGCGTTCGAGCAGCCGTCGGGCGAGCGTTCTGGCTATCACGCGGTAGATGTCGGAATGCTTTGAGGCGAGATCGGTTGTGTCGGCGTAGTTAAGCTTCGCCACCAACGCCGGTTCGGACGCCACAACATCCGCAGAACGCCGTTGCGAGGGCTCGACGACTACCATCTCACCAACGTGGTCACCTCGCCCACGCGTCGCGACATCGCGACCGTTGACGACGATCCTGAAGATGCCTCCTATGACCAAATAAAGGTCGTTGTCGTCGGCGCCCTGCTTGATGATTGCCTCGCCTTCAGCGACTTCGATGAGCTCAGCGCGATCCGCGAGTTCTTCAGCGAGAGCTCGATTGCCGCTCACGATCTGCTGCTGCAGCATGGCGTCGATCAGGTTGCCGCGTCCAGCGTCACCTTGAAAACGGTCGATCAATCCACTCAACTGAACTCCCCCCAATATATCGTCAAAGAAGCCTCGTAGTCATCCGTGCCGGCCTTGCGACGATGCTATGGCTTCCTCCAGTGATTGGTTTTGTACACAGTCTCCGTGTTCCCCGCGAAGCTAAACTGCGTAGATGACCAAGCATTTTTGCCATCACCATCCTGTTTCGCCTTCTCATTCAGCTTGTTGTAAACACGGCTTGAAATATACGTATGGAAGCCTGCGTCTCGAACGTCCGAAAGCTTGGCCGAGAAGCTGGCCGCTTTTCCCACCCAAATGAGATCGTTGTTGTCTCTAATTCCCGAGCGGACCGCCCTCACTTCGCCCGTGTCAATTCCAGAACAATTACGAATCTCAAATGTAGTTGTTCTTTATCGAATTAAACTTATCGCGAGCCTTCGGACTAATGATCTTACGCACTGTCCAGTGAATCTCGCGCCCACAGATCGCGGCACTGCTGTTCTTTGCGTCGCCGATGAAAACCCCCATCACACGATCGCCGTCAAAGCTCCTAATAGCACCCCCGTGCTTTACGATCAGCCTAGTCGAGCAGTCCAAGAACGCTCGAATGATCTTCGCAGTCGTCGACCATGGGCACACGGATGACAAGTGGGCCGAGCCCGCTAAATCCGCATACAGAAACGTCGCGTCGATTTTGACAGCGCCGTCTTTCAACGCGACATCCGCAGTGGTGGGTACGACCCGCCCATCCCGTTCGTTAAAGGTGGTGCCGAACAGCGTATCGACACGATCCTTCAAAAATTCTTCGTTCACAGACACAGCGCTTGTTCTAGCACCACGTCGTCGATGCTCAAGGTATGATACACGAGGTTCGAGAGCTGATCGCGTTCGCGCTCCGCCTGCATTGTTCGGCCTTCCGCTGCTGCCTTGCCGTTAGCGAACATTGTGTTGAGTTTTGTGCGTATTGGCCTTCTCGTCCCACCAAACTAGGAGCAGCACGGTGCGAGCGATGGGCAACTGTTGCTCTCGCTAGAGTGACCGTGTCGCATGATATTCACTTTCAAAGCTGCCAGTCAGGAAACGGCCCAAAGCCGGTCGCCCCCAGATCGCATGAGGAAATGGCGGAAACTGGGCCGGAAGCGGACTGGCGGATTTCAGAGATCCGCAGGTGGAAAGCTGACGCTACAGCTCTTCAAGCCGGCTTAAAACGAAGGAGGCCCGTTCGCTGACTGTGGTCTTTGGAAGGACCAGCGGGTCGTAGCCAAGATCGCTGTAAGCCCTCAGCAGGCGATCGTATTCAGCAACGGCTTCTTCCATGCCATGCTGGCGCTCCTGATCTTGCAAGTAAATCTCCGGCCATGGAGGCGTCAAAAAGACGCGCCGATGATAGCGTGGGAAAGGGGCCAGCGTGACCGACGCCACATGGCCCGTCGCATGTTGAAGTGCCACGGCCGCGTCAACGAGGCTACGATCAAAAAATGTCCAGCTACTCCCGTCGCCAGAAAGTCGGAGGTCTTGGACAGCAACTTCGATGGCACGTGTCGCAAAAGCAGCCGGATCCACCCAAGGGAGGGCCTTGCCGTCACCGCGGAGCTCCTCGATCACAATACGGCGGCCAGGTTCCGTCACCGTATCAAAGCCCCGGTAGGCGAGTTCGTTGAGGAGGGTGGATTTTCCCGCACCGGAGCAGCCGGAGAGGATCACATGGCGAGATCCGCTATTCATTGTCAGCGCCTCCGCTGCCAGGAAGCCCGCCCCGGAGGCGAGATGTCCGTGCGTGGGTAGGTAGGTGAGGAACGGCTCTTGTATTTCAAACCGGCAATAGCTGTCATTTTCACTCGCAGGTGGAAGGGTTTCGACGACGCTGGTACCGCATCGTAATGCGCTTGATCTTCATCTATGGGCCCCTTGCCAGCGGCAAGCTGACGATCGGCCGGCTAGTAGCTGAGCGGATGGGCTTACCCCTGTTCCACAATCACCTGATCGTGGATGCCGTCGGCGCCGTATTTCCTTTCGGCTCGCCCGAATTCGTCCGTCTAAGGCAGCGATTCTGGTTAGAGACGATCTCCGCCGCAGCCATTTCGGGGCGATCGTTGATTTTCACATTCGCACCAGAACCCAGTGTCCCCTTAGATTTCGCATCCCGCGTTTCGAGCATGGTTGCCGACGCCGGAGGACAGGTCACTTATATCGCGCTCGAGCTGGACGAAACAGAGCAAGAGCGACGCCTTGTGAACCCCTCGCGCGAGCGGTTTGGCAAGCTGCGCTCGTTGGACGTGCTTCGTGAGCTTAGGCCTTCGATGGTCGCTTGCATGAAATCGATGCCTGAACCGGCGCTACGCATCGACACAGCGGCGCTTCCGCCAACCGAAGCAGCCGACGCGATCGTTCGCATTGTGACCGCATCCTCCAGAACGTCCGCCAGCTGAAGCGTTACCCATCGGTGGAGCTTGGTTGGATCAGGTCCCATCGATTGCCGTAGATGTCCTCGAACACGGCGACTTTCCCGTACGGCTCATTCCGGGCAGGCTCAGTGAACCGGACGCCTCGCTCTGTATACGCGCGGTGGTCACGTTCAAAGTCGTCGGTTTCGAGAAACAGGAACACGCGACCCCCACTCTGGTTACCGATCGCCTCGCGTTGTCGGTCGTCTGCGGCGCGTGCGAGGAGGAGGCCGTTTGCAGATCCAGACGGAGCTACGACCACCCAACGCTTTTCCGGCGTGAGGGGTGTATCTTCGCGCAGTTCAAAGCCCAGTGTACCTACATAGAAGGAAAGCGCCCTGTCGTACTCATCGACTAAAAGCGCGGTTAAATTCAGTCGCTGCGGCATCAATTCGGCTCCACCTATCAAACGCGCACTCTCGCGCTCGGCAGCTTCTGGCAGCGGCACCTAAACTGAGGAATGCCTGATGTCGGGACGATAGGCTCCCGTGCACGGCCCAGCCGAAGGTTCTTCCGCTTTTGGGAACCGGCGGGGCGGCGCTGAATGCCCGATATTGGGGCGGAATGCCGACGTGTCGATAATCGTTCGCTTGAGCAGGACCGGGCACTTCCGATTAGGATAAGCCCGCCTTGTCCAGCCCAAAGGCTTTGTCCTGTGAGCCGGGCACCGACTGGAACGCGATTGAGGCACGGTTCCAGGCATTGATCACCATCACCATGTAGGTGAGATAGACCAGCTCATCTTCCGAAAACTGTGCACGCACCGCAGCGTAGATTTCGTCCGACACTCCGTGCGGGGACAGCCGGGTCAGCGCTTCAGTCCATTCCAGCGCGGCACGCTCACGATCATTGAACAAAGTCGACTCACGCCAGATCGCGACGTGGTGGATACGAAGCTCGCGCTCGTTGTGGAGCTTTGCTTGCTTGATGTGCATATCGAGGCAGAAGGCGCAGCTATTGAGCTGTGACGCGCGAATCTCGACGAAGCTCAGGATTGTCTGCTCGACCGTGCCCTTCTTGAGTGCGAAGGTGAGCTCCGTCAGCTTCTGCGTCAGCGCCGGTACTTGCCGCATGTGGTTCAGTCTTTCGGTCATCGTTTTGGTCCAATCTGTCGGAGAGGGTCAGGGCCTGGCTTTCGCCGGCAAGCGGAATGGCGCGCCAAGGCGATTGAAGGCGTTCATCGCCGCGATTGCGATCGTCAGGTCGACTAGGTCGCGCGGCTCGAACGCTGCCGCTGCGGCGGCATAAGCCTCGTCCGCAGCATGGGTTTCGCTGACCCGCGTGACCTCCTCGGCCCAGGCAAGCGCTGCGCGATATTGCGGATCGAACAGGTGCGGCACCTCAGCCCAGACCGGCAGCAGCACTACTTTGTCGAGCGGCATCGTCTTGAGCAGGTCGCGCGTATGCAAGTCGATGCAATGTGCGCAGCCGTTGATCTGCGACACACGCAGGAACACGAGGTGGATCATCTCTTCTGGCAGATTGGTGTCGGTCGTGATGTAGTGATGCACGCCGAACAGTGCCTGAGCGCCCTTCGGCGCCACTTCATGCCAAACCAGGCGCTTGATCTCGTTCATGCCATCGTTCCTTTCGCAGCAGCGCCCAGTCGACGCTCGCTGCACTGACGAGGCGGGCTCCCGCGATGTGACATGAACAAAGAAATTTTCGCTCTCGCAGCGATCATGTCACACTGCGCCGGGCTGGCTCGTCAGATCAAGGAGACTAGCGGAGCTATACAAGATGACGAGGATCGACAGCGTGGAGATGGCCGGAAATCCGATCGAACCAAGCTCTCGCCTGGCTGACTTCCAGCACGAGCGTAAGCGGCTTATCCGCTTGGCATATCGAATGCTCGGTTCATTCAGCGAAGCTGAGGATGTCGTGCAGGATGCGTGGCTCAAATGGGAGCAGGTCGACGGCAGTGTCGATTCACCCGCCGCCTATTTGACGCGGATCGTCACGCGACTGTGCCTCGACCGTCTTAAATCCGCTCGTTCGCGCCGGGAAACCTACATCGGCCCGTGGTTGCCGGACCCATTGGTGGGCTCGATCGATCCCGATGAAACGATTGCCGACGATATCACGGTGACGCTGATGCTTGCCATGGAGCGCCTGTCGCCGCTGGAACGCGCAGCCTTCCTGCTCCACGACGTGTTCGACGTTGCGTTGAGCGACGTTGCTGTCGCGCTCAGCCGCGAGCCAGCGGCGGTGCGTCAGTTGGCGTCTCGAGCGCGCAAGCATGTCCAGGCCGCTCGGCCGCGTTTCAGCGTGGAAGCAGCCGAGGCAAGCCGGATTACACAGGCATTCTTCGTCGCCGCACGCGATGGGGATACTGCTTCGCTCGCATCGCTGCTTGCCCAAGATGTCGAGATCCACTCGGACGGCGGCGGAAAGGTCTTGGCCTTCCGCAACGTTATTCGCGGTGTTGATCGCGCGCTGCGCTTGTTCGCTGGACTGCGGCGCAAGAACGCTCCGGTCGCCGAACTGCTGCGCACTGCGGAAATCGATGGTCTGCCTGGCTACATCAGCGTCGACCGCGGCCTCGTGCAGACCACCGCGCTCGATATACGCGGCGGCAAGATCGCGGCAATCTACATCGTTCGTAATCCTGACAAGTTGCAGCATCTGGCAGGCAACATGATCGGCTAGATCAACCAATCAAGGCTCCGCCGCTGAACCGCGCAGAACGGCCGCTTTTAGGAATGCCAGAAAGGAGTCCGAACGGCGGAAACTAGGGCGCTTTACCGACTGGCAGTTCACGTCGAAACCAGTCCGGCAGCTTGTGGGCCGATTGCAGATCGGCAGGTTTCAGGCGATCAGCTCGAGATAGCCGCCATCCCCAACCAGTCCGGTGCGGTGCTGGCTGTCGAACCTATGGATCGACTTGCACCGGCAGAGGGCATCGAGACCGAGGCCGAGCGCGCGATCATGCAGACGCTCGGCTGCGCGGTAGGCCAAGGCTATCTCTTCGCCGTGCCACTCTGGACGAAACGGACTTCCGCAAGATGCTTAGCGACAAGCTGATATTGCCTGATCCCTCGAGCGCGGGGCGGCTGTTAACGATTGTCGGCAGCAAAGGTGTTTAGCGTGCGGCCGGGCATATCGTAATCATGCGACCCTGTGTTCACTGCACGACCATGCGAGAGTAGAGGAACTTTAGACGCGCGGCAGGAGTCTTATGTCCACAGAGGGGGCAAACAACAAAATGCAGGCGCTAGAACGGGATGACGAGGTCTGGCCGATCTATGTCCTCGTCGTCGAGGATGAGCCATTCCTACGCTCGCTCCTCGCAGATGAATTGCGCGACGTGGGTTTCACCGTCGTGGAGGCAGCCAACGCGGATGAGGCGCTCGCCTATGCGCAGGTCAACCGCAACATCGATCTTGTGTTCTCGGACATCCAGATGCCAGGCTCGATGAACGGGATCGCTCTGGCCGCGTCCCTGCGCGCTGCAAATCCGGCGCTTCCCGTCATCCTGACCTCAGGGAACATCGTGCCGGACACAGTAACCCAGCTGAGCGCATTTGTCCCCAAACCCTATCGACTGGCGGAAGCAGTTTCGCTCGTCTTCAAGACCCTCGGAGTGGCACCGCGAGGCCAAGAGGATTGATGGGCAACAGCAAGCGCATCGTTCTTTTGGTCGAATCCGATATCCTGATCCGGAGCCCGCTGGCGGAGTATCTCCGCGAATGCGGCTATCATGTTCTCGAGGCGAGCGGCGCGACGGAGGCGCGGCAGCATGTCCAGGCCGCCGCCAGCTCGATCGATGTCATTCTCGCGGATGCCGCGGGCGATGGAGGCTTTGCCCTCGCGAGTTGGGTCCGCGAGGTTCAACCCGGTGTCGCGGTGGTTCTCGCCGGTTCCGTCGATATGGCGGCCGAAAAGGCGGGCAATCTTTGCGAACAAGGACCTGATATTGCGAAGCCGTACGACCATCAACTGGTACTGAACCGCATCCGCCGGATGCTCGCGTCGCGCGACAGGGGCTGAGGCCTCATCTCTGAACGATGGCGCGCCACAGTTACTGTTGGAGCTTCGCCATCCCTAAACGGCTTCAGGCGCCAAATCCTCAGTCTCCGCATCGCCATGCTCCAGCGATACTGCGGTTCCGGGTTCCGCGTCGAAGATAGTGATACGCGCCTCCAGCTGCTTGGCGAGCGCCTGGACGATGTTCGTGCCTAAGCCAGCCTTCGCTGCAGCTTGGGTTGGCGCCTTCGGCATACCAACGCCATCGTCCACCACCGATAGGGTCCAGGCGGGTCCCTCACTACCATAGTCCACTATGATCTTGCCCTGTCGCCCTTCGGGAAACGCATGCTTCAGTGCGTTGATAACCAGTTCGGTGACGATGAGACCAAGGCTGACCGATACTTCGGCACTGACGCGGCTCTCGTCGCTGGAGACCTCGAGGCTGATCTGGTCGGGGTCGTGGATCATCGATGCGCCAATGCTTTCGCACAGCTGGGTCAAATAGGGCTTCAGGCTGACACGGTCGATCGAGGAGACGGCGAGCTGCTTCTGGATGGCGGCAACCGACATGACGCGGTGGTGGGCTTCGTGGAGATGCTTGCGCGCCTCGTCCGACTGCACCCGCTTTGCGCTCTGCATCAATACGCTGGCGATGATCTGCAGACTGTTGGCGACACGGTGCTGCAACTCCTGGAGCAGGGTTCCTTTGTCTCGAATCAGATCCTCAGTCATCTTTTCAGCGATGCGAGCGTCGGTAACGTCGGCAATAGCGAGCAACAGCCGGATGGGTTCGCCCTCGCCGTAATTGAGCTTGTGGGCGTTGAGGACCAGACAGCGCGCCGCGCGGCCCTCCCGCTTCAGGTCGAATTCGTAGTTCTTCACCTCGGCCAGGCCAGATGCGGTCGCCTTCATCAGGGATTGGAGCTGAGCGACAGCCCACTCGCCTCCACCCAGCTTCGAAAACTCTTGGCCCATGACCGTGTCGGGGTCGATGTCGAACGCATCGCAGAAGGCTTGGCTGGCACCCACCACCACACGATTCGCGTCCAGCAACAACACTGGTGCGTGTGATGAGGCAACAACGGCCATCGCAAGATTCAGGCTCAGCTGGGGAGTTTCGGGCGTTGCTGCAGGCATATGGAGTCCTTCCCGCCCGTAGGTTCTCCAGAATGAAGTCCCAAGTAGGGCGCGCGGCCGTACGCATTGTGACTGGCGGACTCGACCTTACGCGCATTGTAGCACACGCGCGTCTAACCTTCCTACTATTCCGACGCCGACGCGAGGTGGGACGTGTATGCCGGGGCAGGGGCGAATATCTAGGCCGAGAAACTGCGCCTTCGATAGCGCTTCAACGACTGGTTTCATGAGTGGTGCTAATCCTGCCCGACGGCGTCTTTTGAGGCGCATAGCCGTCAGTCCGGCGAGTTCATGGCAAACGACCGGCTGCTACCGCTGACCAAGCATCGCTGCGCTAAGAGCAGTCCGCCCGCGCAAATTTGCCCGTGAGCACAGTCGCACCATCTCGGAGGAAATCGAGATGGTCGGACCAGTGCTGCATCATGCGCACGCGTTCGTCCCAATACTCGCCGCGGGTGTAGGCGCGGCGAACCGCGTTGTTGTCGCAGTGGGCGAGCTGTCTCTCGATCGCGTCAGCGTGCCACAGACCCATTTCATTGAGTAGGGTTGCAGCCATCGCCCGGAAGCCGTGTCCGGTCATCTGATCCTGAGCATAGCCCATCCGGCGCAGGGCGGCGTTGATCGTGTTCTCCGACATCGGTCGATCGGCTGATGTTCGCGACGGAAATAGGAAGCCTTTATCGGCCGCGTCATGCTCGATTGAGCGGAGGATGGCGAGCGACTGGCGGGAGAGGGGGACGCTGTGAGCGCGCCGCATCTTCGTCTTGTGCGCCGGGATCGTCCAGACGGCCTTGTCGAGGTCGATATCGGCCCATTCGGCGAAGCGCAGCTCACCCGGGCGGACGAACACATGCGGCAATAGCCGCAATGCCGCGTGGACATTGGGGCTGTCCTTGAACGCGTCGATCGAACGCAGCAGCGCGCCAGCCTCTCGGGGTGTCGTGATGGCGGCACGATGGACATGCTTCGGCACGATCAGCGCGCCGCGCAGGTCGCTTGCGACATCCCGGTCGGCACGCGCCGTCGCGATGGCGTATCGGAACACCTGCGAGCAGGTGCTGCGCAGCCGCTTGGCGGTCTCGTAGCGGCCTTTGCCTTCCATCTTGCGGAGCATCAGCAAAAGCTCCTGCGCGGAGATAGAGGCGATGGGGCGTTTGCCGATCGCTGCGTTGATGAACCCCAGCAGCCAGCGCAGCTTCTTCATCGTGACGGATGAGCGTCCTTCCTTCTCGACCTTGGACAGCCATTCGTCGGCCACAGCTTCAAAGCTGTTCGAGGCAGCTACCGCCGCTGCGATCCGATCGAGCTTGATCCGCTCGGCTGGATCATCGCCGCGCGCGAGTACCTTACGTGCCGCGTCGCGCTCGGCGCGCGCCTCGGCGAGCCCGGTTTCGGGCCACACGCCGAATGCGAGGGTCTTCTGCTTTCCCAGATGACGGTAGTTCATTCGCCAGTAGCGACCGCCCGCAGGCGTCACGAGCAGGTAGAGCCCGTCGCTATCGCTGAGCTTGTACGCCTTGTCGCGACTCTTGGCCGCTTTGATTGCCACAACCGACAACGCCATGATGGTATCTCCATCGAAGCGACCGGCGTCGTGCCATCAGATATACCATCAGATTGTTGGTATGGAGTGGCTTTTCACCGATCCGACTGGGATGGATATACCACAAAAAACCGCAGAAAACAGCCGTTTACGGCACGTTTTGGGATGCCTTGGGAAGGCAGCCTGGTGACCCCTACGGGAATCGAACCCGTGTTTCAGCCGTGAAAGGGCCGCGTCCTAACCGCTAGACGAAGGGGCCATGAAGGCGAGGGCGCCGGTTAGGCAAAGCGGGGCGGCGGGTCAAGGCCCTTTGTCGCCGCGATCGGATGGATTTCGCGGGTAGCGGAGGCCTGCTCCCGCCGCTGCCGTGCTTCACCGCGCATCGCGCCCGAACGTCAGTCGCCGAACACCACCGTCTTCGATCCGTTCGCCAGCACGCGATGCTCGACATGCCAGGCGACCGCGCGGCCCAGCACATGGCTCTCGATATCGCGGCCCTTGCGCACCAGATCCTCGGCGGTATCGGCATGGGTCACCGGCTCGGTCGCCTGATGGATGATCGGCCCCTCGTCGAGATCGGCGGTGACGTAATGCGCGGTGGCGCCGATCATCTTCACCCCGCGCTTGTGCGCCTGATGATAGGGCCGTGCGCCCTTGAAGCTCGGCAGGAAGCTGTGGTGGATGTTGATGCACCGCCCCGTCAGGAACCCGGCGAGATCGTCCGACAGGATCTGCATATAGCGCGCCAGCACCACCAGCTCGGCGCCGCTCTCCGCGACCAGCGCTTTGATCTGCGCCTCCTGCGCGGGCTTGGTATCGGGGGTGATCGGGAGATGATGAAAGGGGATGTCATCGGGAATCGCCACCCGCAGCGCGTCGCGCGGATGGTTGCTGGCGATGCCGACAATCTCCATCGGCAGCTCGCCGATCCGCTGCTGATAGAGGAGATAGCCCAGGCAATGGTCGAATTTGGAGACGAGGATCAGCACCTTCATCCGCCGGTCGGCGGGCACCAGCTGCCAGTCCATGCCGAACTGTGCCGCGATCTCCCCCATCTCCGCGCGGATCGCATCGTCGGTCGATGCGGTGGCAAAGACGATGCGCAGGAAGAACAACCCCGTCTCCGGATCCTCGAACTGGCGCGAGCTGCGGATATTGCCGCCGTGGCGAAACAGGATGCCGCTCACCGCATGGACGATGCCGGGCCGGTCGGGGCAGCTGAGCGTCAGGATATGGGATTGGGTCATCGGGCCTCGTTGCGACAGGCGGGGCAGGGGTCGCGCGCCTGATAGAAAGCCCGGGACATCGCCGCAAACAAAAGGGCCTTTGCCGCGCCTTAGAGAGAGTTTGGAAATTCGCGGGAGCGCGAACTTCGAGGCGGCGCCGGCCCACTCCCCCACCCGGCCACCCATAGAATACTGCCGTTGGGTGGCCGGGTGGGGGAGTGGGCCGGCGCCGCGAAATGCGCCGCAGCGCATTTCCAAACAGACTCTTAGCTGTCCTGCTTTGAGCGCGGGCAGCGACGAACGCCGCTTCGCACTCGGTGTGGCCCTAGGACGGCTGCTGGATCAGGGCGCCATCCTCCCCCGCCCGCGCCGCAACCAGAAATTCCACATTTCCCTCCGGCCCGGTGATCGGGCTCGTCGTCACCCCCGCGACCGACCAGCCCGCACCTTCCAGCCACGCCACCACCTCGGCGCACACCCGTTCATGCACCGCCGGGTCGCGCACCACGCCACCCTTGCCGACTTCGCCGCGCCCCGCCTCGAACTGCGGCTTGATCAGCGCCACCACCCATGCCCCCTCGCGCACAAAGGCAAAGGGGCGCTCCAGCACCTTGGATAGGCCGATAAAGCTCGCATCGCACACCACGATATCCACCGGCTCGGGGATGTGCGCCGCGGTCAGCACCCGTGCGCTGGTCTGTTCATGCACGACGACGCGGTCGTCCTGGCGCAGCTTCCACGCCAGCTGGTTGGTCCCGCTGTCCACCGCATAGACGCGCGCGGCGCCCCGGCTCAGCAGCACATCGGTAAAGCCCCCGGTCGACGATCCCACATCGATCGCCACCATGCCGACGGGATCGATGCCGAAATGGTCGAGCCCATGCGCCAGCTTCACCCCGCCGCGCGAAACCCAGGGGTGGTCGCGCCCCTTGACGGTCAGCGGCGCGTCGGGCGCAATCGGCTGGCCGGGCTTGTCCACCCGCTTGTCGCCGCTGAACACCAGCCCCGCCAGGATCAACGCCTGCGCCCGCGTCCGGCTCTCCGCCAGCCCGCGTTCGACGAGCAACTGATCGGGTCGCGTCTTGGCCATGGGCGTTGCTCTAGCTTCATCGTCATCCCCGCGAAAGCGGGGACCCATCTCCGGCGCTATCCACGAGTGTACCGGCGCCGTTTCAAGTCCGGTTGTCTGTTGTGGCTCCCCCAAAGCAGACTGGGAGGAAACGACCCCGTTGCTGCCGTTCCGCCTATGTCGAACGTCGTCGCAATGCGGCGATCATCTTAGCCGGGGCCAACACTGCCAAACTGCCGATGCAGGAGCCAAGTATGGAGAGCAGCCCATACGCCGCAACCATCGGTTTCCATCCAACGTAATACCACGGTTCAAACAAAACGGCGTTGATGACCAATGCCGCCCAAAATGCGATCAACAAGCTTCGAGGCTCGCGGTATCGCTTCGTGATCAGTGCTATGATCAGGGCCACCGCTGTCACAACGGCAGCGACCGGGGCGATGGCTAAACTGGTGAAGTCCATGAGCTTCGACCTCCTTCATTCAGCTTGCATGGTTTGATGACCGCTTACCACCCAGTTTCCGCCGTCCCGGGGCAGAGCGCTCAGCGCTGAAAACGGACAGTGAGCATGTCGGGTCGATTCAGCTCGCAAGTTCGATCCCCGACTGCACCGGTGCCATCCTGAAGTTGCGAGACGAGCGAGCCCCGCTTCCCAAAGCACGCCGCCAAAAAATCCGCTTTCCTACAATGAACCATATAGGTTATTTTCGAGGCGTGGACTCAGGAGATAACCAATGACCATCGACCAACTAATCGACGACGTAATCGCCCGAGAGGGCGGCTATAGCGACCATCCCGCCGACCGCGGTGGACCCACACGCTGGGGCGTCACCGAGCGCGTCGCCCGCGCGCATGGCTATTCGGGGGAGATGCGCGTCTTTCCGCGCGACGAGGCTGCGGCAATCTATCGCCGCCTCTACTGGCTGCGCCCCCGGCTCGACCAAGTGGCGCAGCGCGCGCCCGCGCTCGCCGCCGAACTGTTCGACACTGGCGTCAATATGGGGCCGGGGGTCGCCGCGCGATTTCTGCAACGCGCGCTCAACGGCCTCAACCGCAACGGGCGGGATTATCCCGACATGCCCGTCGACGGCGCGATCGGGCCGGTCACGCTCGCCGCGCTGACCGCCTTTCTCGACCTGCGCGGCGCCCATGGCGAGCGCGTGCTGCTGAAAGCGGTCGAGGCGCTTCAGGGCGAGCGCTATCTCGCGCTCGCCGAATCCCGTCCCGCCAACGAAGCCTTTCTCTATGGCTGGCTCGCGAACCGCATCGGTTCGTGAATGCGCGATAGCGTCAAGCCAGTGTCAACTTTCACCCATTCATGTGGAGCAAGACGATGAGCATCCTCGAAGGACTGATCGGCCCGATCGCCGGCCTGATCGACAAGATCATTCCCGATCCCAAGGCGCGTGACGCCGCCAAGCTCGAACTCATCAAGCTCGAAGGCACGCAGGAGCTTGAGCGCGTCCGCACCCAGCTGTCGGCGATCGTCGCCGAGGCACAGTCGCCCGACCCCTGGACCAGCCGCGCCCGGCCCAGCTTCCTCTACGTCATGTATGCGCTGCTGCTCTGGGCGATCCCGATGGGCCTGATCGGCGCGGTCCAGCCGGAGATGGCGAAGGGCATCGCTGCGGGGATGAACGCCTATCTCGCGGGCATCCCGGAATCGCTCTATGCGCTCTTCGGCACCGGCTATCTCGGCTACACCGCCGCACGCCAATGGGGGAAGATCAAGGGCGTGGAGAAGTGATCCGGCAAAGCTGACAGGATGATGCGCGTTGCGCGTATTTTCGTCAGTTTTGGGCAGGCGCGATGCGGTCGGTTGCATGGGGGGCCTTGGCAAGTCCAAGGCTCCCTCCCCATATCCCGGCCCATGAGCGATTCAATCAAGTGGCACGGCACGACGATCCTCTCCGTGCGCCGCAACGGCCGGGTGGTCATCGCCGGGGACGGCCAGGTGACCCAGGGCCATACCGTGATGAAGCCCAATGCGCGCAAGGTGCGCCCGCTGGGCGATGGCAGCGTGATCGCGGGCTTTGCCGGAGCGACCGCCGACGCCTTCACCCTGTTCGAACGGCTCGAGGCAAAGCTGGAACGGCATCAGGGCCAGTTGATGCGCGCCGCGGTCGAGCTGGCCAAGGACTGGCGCACCGACAAATATCTCCGCAATCTCGAAGCAATGCTGATCGTTGCGGACAAGGACATCACGCTGATCATCACCGGCAATGGCGATGTGCTGGAGCCTGAGGCGGGGATCGCGGCGATCGGGTCGGGGGGCAACTATGCCCTCGCCGCCGCCCGCGCGCTGGTCGATTACGAACCCGATGCCGAAGTGCTGTGCCGCAAGGCGATGGGCATCGCCGCCGATGTTTGCGTCTATACCAACGACCGGCTGACGGTCGAGACGCTGGACGCGGCCGCCTGATCCGTCACCCCGGCGCAAGCCGGGGCCTCCCGATTACACAGCGTGCGCTTGCTGCACGAGATCCCAGCTTTCGCTGGATGACGAAGGACCAGAATGAACGACACCCTGACCCCCAAAGCCATCGTCGCCGCGCTCGACGCCCATATCATCGGCCAGCGCGACGCCAAGCGCGCCGTCGCGGTCGCACTGCGCAACCGCTGGCGCCGTCAGCAGCTCAGCGCCGACCTGCGCGACGAGGTGACGCCCAAGAATATCCTGATGATCGGCCCGACCGGCTGCGGCAAGACCGAGATCAGCCGCCGCCTCGCGAAGCTCGCCGACGCCCCATTCGTCAAGATCGAGGCGACCAAGTTCACCGAGGTCGGTTATGTTGGCCGCGATGTCGAACAGATCGCCCGCGACCTGGTCGAGGAGGCGATCCGCCTCGAAAAGGAACGCCGCCGCAATGCGGTGAAGGACAAGGCCGAGGCTGCGGCGATGACCCGTCTGCTCGACGCGCTGACCGGCAAGGATGCCTCGCAAGCCACCCGCGAGGCGTTCCGCGAACGGCTGAACGCCGGGCATCTCGACAATACGGAGATCGAGATCGAGATCGAGGCGTCGGGCGGTATGCCGTTCGAAATCCCCGGCGCCGGGCCGCAGATGATCAATCTGGGCGAGATGATGAAGGGGCTTGGCGGCCCGCAATTGAAGCGCCGCAAGATGAACGTCCACGCCGCCTGGGCCAAGCTGGTCGAGGAAGAGGCCGACAAGCGCCTCGATCAGGACGATGTCGCCCGCGTCGCGCTGGCCGATGCCGAGGCGAACGGCATCGTCTTCCTCGACGAGATCGACAAGATCGCCGTCAGCGACGTGCGCGGCGGCAGCGTCAGCCGCGAGGGCGTCCAGCGCGACCTGCTCCCGCTGATCGAGGGGACGACGGTCGCCACCAAATACGGCCCGATGAAGACCGACCACATCCTGTTCATCGCGTCCGGCGCCTTCCATGTCGCCAAGCCCAGCGATCTGCTGCCCGAACTCCAGGGCCGCCTGCCGATCCGCGTCGAGCTCAAGGGGCTGACCGAGGATGATTTCGTCGCGATCCTCTCGGACACCAAGGCGTCGCTGCCCGAACAATATCGCGCGCTGATCGGCACCGAGGGGGTGGACGTCAGCTTCACCGACGACGCGATCCGCGCGATCGCCCGGATTGCGGCGGAGGTGAACGGCCAGGTCGAGAATATCGGCGCCCGCCGTCTCCAGACGGTGATGGAAAAGCTGCTCGAGGAAGTCAGCTTCGATGCCGAGGATCGCGCAGGATCGGCACTGGTGGTCGATGCCGCCTATGTCGATCGTCAGCTCGCCGACATCGCCCGCAATACCGATCTCAGCCGCTACGTGCTGTGATCTTCGCTGCGGACGGTGAGGGTCAGCGTCCGCAGACGATCCGGAAGGCTGGGTCCTTCGCCGGATTGGCGATCTTCTGGCGCGGGCGCTTGCCGACGGGAAACACGCGCTCGCGGACCAGCTTGCTCTTGGCGAACAGCCGCTGTGCGCGCAGCTCCGTAACCCCGGCCTTGCAGTCCATCGCGACGATGCCGATGATCGTCCCTTCCATACCGAGCGCGGTGGTGCGGGTGCGGAACACGCGCCACTTGCCCTCCTGCCGAATGCCTGCCGTGTCGATCGCCAGCGTCGCATTGGCGCCGCCGGGAACCTGTTTCCAGCTCTGCGCGGCGGCGGGCGTCGTCAGCAGGACGAGGGCGGCGAACGCCGCCCTCACAGTCCGGCCCCGCCGATCACTCGGGTTTTCACCTGGCTGTCGAAGCCGGCGATCAGCGGACGGCCCTTGGCGATCGCCGCCTGGACTGCGGGCAGCTTGAGCGATGCTGCATGGCTCTCCGCACTGTCCCAGACCTCGGTGATCCAGATCGCATCGTCCTCTTCGGCGTCTTCCGCGACGATATAGGCCCGGCAGCCCGGCATTGCCGCCGTACCGTCGAGCAGGATCGCGATCAGGTCTCCCCGCTTGCCCGGCTGGGCCCGCATCTTGCCGATCAGTCCGAACATCGCCATTTTTCCGAAAGCACGGGCAGGCACCGATCCGAGCATGGCGATCGCCACGCCTCCGGCCAGCGCCTGCCTGCGCGCGACCATCAGGCCGCGAGTTTCCGCAGCACGTACTGAAGGATGCCGCCGTTGAGGAAATAGTCCAGTTCGTTGACGGTATCGATCCGGCAGCGGGTCTGGAACGTCTCGGTCGAGCCGTCGGCGCGGGTCAGCTTGACCGTCACGTCCTGGCGGGGACGCAACTGCGACACGCCGGTGATGGTGAAGGTCTCGTCGCCCTTCAGCCCCAGCGTCTCGCGCGTCACGCCCTCGGCGAACTGAAGCGGAAGCACGCCCATGCCGACCAGGTTCGAGCGGTGGATGCGCTCGAAGCTCTCGACGATCACCGCGCGCACGCCGAGCAGGTTGGTGCCCTTCGCCGCCCAGTCGCGCGACGAACCGGTGCCATATTCCTTGCCGCCGATGACGACCAGCGGGGTGCCGTCCGCCTTGTGGCGCATCGCCGCGTCATAGATCGGCATGACTTCGCCTTCATAGCTGGTCATGCCGCCCTCGACGCCGTCCAGCATCTGGTTCTTGATGCGGATATTGGCGAAGGTGCCGCGCATCATCACCTCGTGATGGCCGCGGCGCGCGCCGTAGCTGTTGAAGTCGGCCTTGCTGACCTGATGCTCCATCAGCCACTTGCCGGCCGGGCTGTCGGCCTTGATCGAGCCGGCGGGCGAGATGTGATCGGTGGTGATCGAATCGCCAAAGATCGCCAGCGGCTTCGCCTCGATGATGTCGGCGACCGGCGCCGGGGTCATCGTCAGCCCTTCGAAATAGGGCGGGTTGGCGACATAGGTCGATCCGGCGCGCCAGCTATAGGTGGCCGACCCGGTGACGTCGATCGCCTGCCAACGCGCGTCGCCGGTAAACACCGTCGAATAGCGCGACACGAACATGTCGCGGCTGATCGCGCCATCGATCACCGAGCGCACCTCTTCGTTCGAGGGCCAGATGTCCTTGAGGTACACGTCCTGACCGTCGCTGCCGGTGCCGATCGGCGTGGCGACGAAGTCCTGCGTCACCGTGCCCTTGAGCGCATAGGCGACGACCAGCGGGGGGCTGGCCAGGAAGTTGGCACGCACGTCGGGCGACACGCGCCCTTCGAAGTTGCGGTTGCCCGAAAGGACGCTGGCGGCGACGATGTCGTTGCCGTTGATCGCCTTGCTGATCGGTTCGGCCAGCGGGCCGGAGTTGCCGATGCAGGTGGTGCAGCCATAGCCGACCAGGTTGAAGCCGACCTGGTTGAGGTAATCCTGAAGGCCCGCCTTCTCCAGATAGTCGGTCACGACCTGCGAGCCCGGCGCGAGCGAGGTCTTGACCCACGGCTTGGGCTTCAGCCCCTTTTCGACCGCCTTCTTGGCGACGAGGCCGGCGGCGACGAGCACATCGGGGTTCGAGGTGTTGGTGCAGCTGGTGATCGCGGCGATAACGACATCGCCGTCGCCGATGTCATGGTCACGTCCCTCGACCGCGACGCGGACCGGCTCGTCCTTCTTGTAGAGCTTGCTGAGATCGGCGTTGAACACGTCGTCGACGCTGGACAGGCGCACCTTGTCCTGCGGGCGCTTGGGACCGGCGAGCGACGGCTCGACCGTGTCGAGGTCGAGTTCGAGGACGTCGGTGAACACCGGGTCGACCGACGGATCGATCCAGAAGCCCTGCGCCTTGGCATAGGCCTCGACCAGCGCGACATTCTCGTCGCTGCGGCCGGTGAGGCGCATGTAATCGAGCGTCTTGTCGTCGATGCCGAAGAAGCCGCAGGTCGCGCCATATTCGGGCGCCATGTTGGCGAGCGTCGCGCGGTCGGCGAGGCTGAGCGAGGCGAGGCCCGGGCCGAAATATTCGACGAAGCGGCCGACCACGCCCTTGGCGCGCAGCATCTGGGTGCAGGTCAGCACCAGATCGGTGGCGGTGATGCCTTCGCGCAGCTTGCCGGTGAACTTGAAGCCGATGACTTCGGGAATGAGCATCGAGACCGGCTGCCCGAGCATCGCGGCCTCCGCCTCGATCCCGCCGACGCCCCAGCCGAGCACGCCGAGGCCGTTGACCATCGTGGTGTGGCTGTCGGTGCCGACGCAGGTGTCGGGATAGGCGATCATCTCGCCGTTCGAATCCGCCGACGACCAGACCGCCTGCGCGATATTTTCGAGGTTCACCTGGTGGCAGATGCCGGTGCCGGGAGGGACGACCTTGAAATTGTCGAGCGACTTGCTGCCCCATTTGAGGAAGTCGTAGCGCTCCATGTTGCGCTGATATTCAAGCTCGACATTGTCCTCAAACGCCTTTGGCGTGCCGAATTCGTCGACCATCACCGAGTGATCGATGACGAGGTGAACGGGGACCTGCGGGTTGATCTTGTCCGCGTCGGCGCCAAGCGCGTTCATCGCGTCGCGCATCGCGGCGAGATCGACGACGCAGGGAACGCCGGTGAAATCCTGCATCAGCACGCGCGCGGGGCGATACTGGATCTCGCGCTCGGGCGAATGCGGGTTCTTCTGCCAGTCGACGATCGCCTGCGCGTCCTCGGTGCTGACGGTCACGCCGTCCTCGAAGCGCAGCATGTTCTCCAGCAGCACCTTCATGCTGAAGGGGAGGCGGCTGACGTCGCCGAGCTTCTCGGCCGCTTTGGCGAAGCTGTAATAGGCATAGTTCTTGCCGCCGACGGTGAGCGTGTCGCGCGTCCCGAGGCTGTCCTGGCCGATGGCTGTCATGTGCGGGTCCCTTTCCCTGTCTGGTACGACCGGGCGTCACGGGGAGGCGGCGGGATGCCGCACGAGCGCGCCGGTGTGCGAATGCGAAGAGTCGCGTGGCCGATAGCAAGGGAATGGGGGTTGGGGAAGGGGAGGGAGACGATGGAAGGCGCCGGGAATTTTACCCGGTCTCAAGCGCAAATGGCTCCGAAACAAAAATGGCGGCCCTCAGGCCGCCATGAATGTGCTTCGATGCGCGAACAGCTTACGGGCTGGTCGGCTCGTCGTCGCTGTCGACGGCGACATAGATGCCCAGGCCGACCGCGATCACTGCGAACACGATCAGGAACGGAAACCCGCCAGCCTGCTGGTTCGACTTGCCGACGGGCGTGCCGACGCGCGCCTGCGAGGCGCCCGAAACCGAGAGCTTGGCAGCAGACTGGCTAGCCAGTGCGGGCGCGGTCGCCAGCGAAGCGGCGGCAACGGTCATCATCAACTTGGCGAGACGCATTCAGCTTCCCCTTTCGATTGGGTGATTCAATATGCCACGCCAATGCCATCACATCGCTGCGGTGACAAGTATTTGTTGCGTTTGCGAAGGGTTTTGGAGATGGCGCGTGACAAGCGCGGGACGAGCGGAATAAGGGTTACAGGCAAAACCTTGTGGCTCAGCGCGGGCGAACAGAGCCGCAAACTCGCAATTTCGGCGCGGAAACCCCGGACTAGTTGACCTGCGCGCGCCGACTTGGCGGGGACCCGCCGGGGTCAGAGCGTTGCCCATCCATCGGCATCGACAAATGCCTCCGGCCGGTCCCAATGCCGCGTGGCAGCGGAATCCCGGGCGTTGACCCGGACGCTGCGCGGGGCCGGAGGGACGCGCGGTGCAGATCCGGCCTGGCCGACATTGAACTGGCTGGCCTGGGCGGCCAGGGTCCCCACTTCGTTGGTCAGGCTGCGTGCGGCCGCGGATGTTTCCTCGACCATCGCGGCGTTTTGCTGGGTCGCCTGGTCCATCGCACCGATCGCTCCGCTGATTTCGGTGATGGCGCTGGCCTGGGCCTCATTGGCGCTGGCCATCTCGGCGAGCAGGACATGCACTTCGCCCACATCGTCGGAAATGTCGGCGAAGGCGACATCCACCTTTTGCACCATTTCAACCGCCGCGCCGATGTCGCTCTGCGTCGCGGTCAGCTGATCGCGTGCGCGACCGGCTTCTTCCTCCGCGCGCATCGCGAGTGCGGAGACGAGATCGGCGACGACGGCAAAGCCGCGACCTGCCTCTCCCGCCCGCCCGGCTTCAACTGCGGCGTTCATCGCCAGGACGCGGGTCTGAAAGGCGATCTTGTCCAGCCCTTCGATCACTGAATCGATTCCCTTGGCGCTGTCCGACACGCGAGTCATCGCCTGGACGGCTTCGCCCGTCGTGACACGACCCGTGGCGATGCTCTGGATCGCGCCATCGGCACGGGTGACGGTGCGCTCGGCAGCCCCGGCAGTCGACTTCAGTCGCCCTTCGATCTGGGATACCGCTGCGCTGGTCTGTTCGAGGCTCGCGGCATTGGCTTCCGTGCGGCGAGCCAGGTCTTCTGATGCCTGCGCGATCTCGGTCGAGCCGGTGGTGATCGCCGATGTGCTTTCCATCACGGATCCGATCAGGCCGCGAAGCGAGGTCAGCGCAGCATTGAAATTGTTCTTGAGTTCGACATAAGCGGGCGGGAAGTCGGCGTGGATGTCGGCGGTGAAATCGCCCCGCGTGAGCGAGTCGAGACTCGACCGCAACGTGGCGACAACTGCGGCCTGCTCGGCGGCGCTTTCGATCTGGGCCTTGGCGGTGTCGCGGAAGGTGAACATCGCGCGGGTCATGCGGCCCACGCAATCCTGATAGTCGGTATAGGCGATCGGGCTGTCGAGATCGCCGGCGGCCAGCGCCTCCATGCGCACGACGGTGTTGACATAGGGGTCGCAGATCGCGGTGCGGAAGCGGAGGCTGAGACCGCCGGCAAGCGCGGCGATCACGGTATTGGTCGCGGCCGCAACCCAATCGCCGCGAACGAGCGCGATCAGTGCGCTGAGCGCGATCAGCCCGACCAGAATTCCGAACGCGACCGCCGTCTTCTTGCGGATCGGCGCTTCGGCCTCGAACCAGTGCATCATCGTGTACATCCTTGCGTCATGGGCCGCGCAAATTTGCGCGCGTTGCAATTTTTATAGAGAGCGGACGCCGGGGCCGTACGGGGCGGAGGGGACGAGCATACCCATTTTACGAAAGTGGCCTGTGGCTTGCAGGGGAAATGATTGCAGATCAATAAGTTGCGTGAAGGGGGTAAAATTCGGACTTAGTAATATTCGGTGCTGCGCAGTTAACGGATTGTTCCCCATATTTGCAGCATTGGGGCCATATCGGGCGGAGGGATTTTTCTGCGTTCCTTCCGCGCCGCGCATCCCCTAACGCTGCCGCCATGACCTATATTGCAAAAATCCTCCTGCTGGGCTCCGGTGAACTGGGTCGTGAATTCGTCATCTCGGCCAAGCGGCTGGGGGCGCAGGTAATCGCGTGCGACGCCTACCCGAACGCGCCGGCGATGCAGGTGGCGGACGGGCATGAGGTGTTTTCGATGCTCGATGCCGCCGCGCTGCGCGTCGCGATCGATCGACACAGGCCCGATCTTGTGGTGCCCGAAATCGAGGCGATTCGAACCGAGATATTGGCGGAGGTCGAGGCGCTGGGCGTGACGGTCGTGCCGTCCGCGCGTGCGACGATGATGACGATGAACCGCGATGCGATCCGCGAGGTTGCGGCGGTCGAGCTGGGGCTGCGCACCTCGCGCTATCTTTATGCCGAGAGTCTGGAAGAGGTGCGCGCGGGAGCGGATCACACGGGTTTGCCGTGCGTCATCAAGCCGGTGATGTCCTCATCCGGCAAGGGGCAGACGACCGTGCGCGAGGCGTCGGGTCTTGAGGCCGCATGGGACTATGCTGTCGCCAATATGCGTGGCGATCGGCGGCGGGTGATTGTCGAGGAATTTGTCGATTTCGATTACGAGATCACGCTGCTGACCGTGCGGACGCGCACTGGAGTGATTTTTTGCCCGCCGATCGGCCACCGGCAGGAGCGGGGCGACTATCGGGAAAGCTGGCAGCCTGCGGCGATGACCCCGGCGGCGATCGCGGCAGCGCAGGATATGGCGCGCAAGGTGGTCGATGATCTGGGCGGCTATGGGCTGTTCGGGGTCGAGTTCTTCGTAAAGGGCGAGGAGGTGATCTTCTCCGAGCTGTCACCGCGACCGCACGACACCGGGATGGTCACGTTGATTTCGCAAAATCTGACAGAGTTCGATCTGCACGCGCGCGCGATCCTGGGGCTGCCGGTGCCCGAACCGGTGCTGCGCGGGCCGTCGGCGTCGGCGGTGATCCTCGCCGATCGGGACAGCGAGGCGCCGGGCTATGAAGGGCTGGCCGAGGCGCTGGCCGTGCCGGGCGGCGAGGTCGATGTGCGGATTTTCGCCAAGCCGACGACGCGCCCCTATCGGCGGATGGGGGTCGCGCTGGCGCTGGCCGGAGACACCGACGCCGCTCGGCGGATCGCGGCCGAAGCGGCGGGGAAGGTTCGGATCGTCTATCGCTGAAGGCGGGCGCGGTCAGGCTTCTGCCGCCACCGCCTTCTTCTTGCGCCGGAGCTTCGGACTGCCCGATTGCAGCACCCCGCGGCGGAACAGCCGCGCGGCGATGGTCACGGTGATGATGACCCACATCGCTTGCCAGGCGAGCGCGAGGATATGTCGCCACAATTCGGGCGAGTTTGCCGCGCGCGCCGCCATCGCGAAGGGCGAGCTGAACGGGAACAGCTCTGCTGCGGTTGCGACCCAGCTGTCCGGGCTGGCGGCGGCAGCGGAGGCGAAGCCGAACATTGCGACCTGAAAGATGGTGATCGGCAGCGACATCATCTGCAACTCGCGCTGCGTGCTCGCCTGCGCGCCGAGCCCCAGGAACACCGCGCCGAGCAACATATAGGCCATGACGAAATAGGCGAGGAACAGCAGGACATAGGCGGACGTGCCCACCGCCGGGCCGACATCGGCAAAGGCGACCGCGAGCTTGCCGGGCAGGAACGCGCCGACATTGACCACCACTGTTCCCCAGAACAACAGGAACAGCAGCGCGACGCCGAACATGCCGAGCAGCTTGCCGAAGAACACGCTTTCCAGCGGCACCGCGGCGGCGAGGATTTCGATGACTTTGTTGGACCGCTCCTCCGCCATCGTGCCGACCACCTGCCCTGCGAGCATCAGCGAGACGATGAACAGCGCGAAGACGGTGAAGAACGCCGCCTGGCCCTGACCGCTGACCGATGTGCCAGTGCGCGCGATCGCGATCTTGGTCGGTTCGACGAGCGGGGCGGACGTGCCCGCGCGTTCGGCGCGCAATATCTGTTCGGCGACCTGAGCGAGATAGTCCGCGGTGTGCGCGCCGGTGCCGCTGTAGAGAATCTGAGGTTTTTCGAGGCTGCCATAGAGGACTGCCGAGGCCTCGATATCCTTGCGACCGAACAGCGCGCGCGCCTGTTGCGCGGGGTTGCTGCCCGGCGCCTCGACGATCAGCATCGGGGGACGCTCGCTGGTGCGATAGATGCGGCGCAGGTCGCGGTCGATCGCAATGGCTGAGGCAGCGCGTGGTCCGCTGGCCAGGATCACCATCCGCGCCTTGTCATCGCCGCTCTTGGCCATGGTCGCGGCACCCAGGCCGCCGATCGTGCCAAAGGCAAGCATCATCAGCGGCGCCAGCAGGAACAGCAGGAACGTCGGCGTGAACACCGTCGCGACGAAGTCGCGGCGGGCGATGGTCATGGTCTGACGGGTCAGTCTGGCAAAGTTGCTCATGCGTCCGCCGCCTGCTGAAGGGCCTGTTCGCCGACGATCCGCACGAACACGTCGTGGAGCGAGGGGCGCTCGATCGAGAGCCCCGAAATGCCGTATCCGGCGTCGATCAGCTTGACCAGCAACGTCTCGATCCCCTCATCGGGCATGGTGAAGCGCCATCCGCCGCCGCCATCGGGCGTGGCGTCGGCGGGCAGCAGCGCGGCGATGCCGTCGGCGGGGTGATGCGGTACATAATGCGCCTTGTGCGGCATGGTCGCGCGCGCATCGGCCATGCTGCCCTCGAACCGCACCTTGCCCCCCGCGATGATCGTCAACCGGTCGCACAATCGCTCGGCATGGGCCATGACGTGCGTCGAAAACAGGATCGTTGCACCGCGATCGCGCTCGGCCAGAATCAGCTTTTCCAGCCGCTCCTGATTGACCGGGTCGAGCCCCGAAAAGGGTTCGTCGAGGACGAGCAGGTCGGGCTGGTGGACGACCGAGCCGAGCAGCTGGACGAGTTGCGCCATCCCCTTTGAGAGTTTGCGAATCTTGAGGTCGGTGGCGTGGCCCAGACCCGCCGCCTCCATCAGTTCGGCGGCGCGCTTGCGCCCCGTTTTCCAGTCCAGCCCGCGCAGTGCGCCCATGAAGGCGATCGCCTGGGTCGCCTTCATGCTGGGATACAGGCCGCGTTCCTCCGGGAGATAGCCGACCCGGTCGCTCACGTCGCGCGGCGAATCGTTGCCGAGCAGCGTGCGCTCGCCCTCGTCCGGCTCGATAATGCCGAGCAGCATCCGCAAGGTCGTCGTCTTGCCCGCGCCATTGGGGCCGAGCACGCCATAGATCATGCCGGTCGGGACCGCGATGTCCACGCCATCGACGACGCGCCGGTCGCCGAAGCGTTTGACGAGGCCGGAGGCGGTGACCGCCAGATCTGTACGCAACATCTATCCCCTCGCTTGGCTTCTCGTGGTAGCGGGCGGTGATGCGCGAAGGCAAGTCACCAGTAGTGTTTTCAGCTTCGCTGAAGCGGCACCGGCCCGCTCCCCCACCCGGCCACCCAACGCCAGTATCCTATGGGTGGCCGGGTGGGGTAGCGGGCCGGTGCCCCGCGGGGCAGCCATGCTGACCCGTCCAATCGAAGGCCGAATTCGCGATAAAGCGGCGGAACTGGGGTTTGCCGCGTGCGGCTTCGCGCGTGCCGACGCGGCGCCGCTGGCGGGAAAGCGGCTGCGCGAATGGCTCGCCGAGGGGCGTCATGGCGACATGATCTGGATGGAGGAGCGCGCGCACCATCGCGAGAGTCCCGCTGGCCTCTGGCCCGAAGTGCGCAGCGTGATCGCGCTGGGGATGAGCTATGCGCCCGCGCTCGATCCGCTCGCACTTGCCGAGGCGGCGGGGAAGGGGCGCATCTCGGTCTATGCGCAGGGCGCCGACTATCACGATGTAGTCAAGAAGGCGCTCAAGGCGCTCGGTCGCTGGCTGGCGCAGGAAGCGGGCTGCGATCTCAAGGTGTTCGTCGACACCGCGCCGGTGATGGAAAAGCCGCTGGCGGAGGCGGCGGGGCTGGGGTGGCAGGGCAAGCACACCAATCTGGTGAGCCGCGACCATGGCAGCTGGCTGTTCCTGGGTGCGATCTACACGACGCTGGAGCTGGTCCCCGACCATGCCGGACGCGATCTGTGCGGATCGTGCGACGCGTGCCAGCGCGCCTGCCCGACCGACGCATTTCCCTCGCCCTACACGCTCGATGCGCGGCGCTGCATCTCCTACCTGACGATCGAGCATAAGGGGCCGATTCCCGAGGAATTTCGCGAAGGGATCGGCAACCGCATCTATGGCTGCGATGATTGCCTGGCGGTCTGTCCCTGGAACAAGTTCGCACAGGCCGCCGCCGCCAACCGCGCCTTTTCCCCGCGCGCCGAACTGACCGCGCCCGACCTTGCCGACCTCCTCGCGCTCGACGATGCCGGGTTTCGACAGGTGTTTTCCGGCTCCCCGATCAAGCGGATCGGGCGCAACCGCATGGTCCGCAATTGCCTGATCGCGGCGGGGAACAGCGGTGACGCCCGGCTGATCGCGCCGGTCGCGGCGCTGGCGGACGACCCCGATCCGGTGATACGGGAGGCAGCGGACTGGGCGCTTGCGCGGCTCGGCGGATAGGGAGGCAAGGATGCGCCTGTTTCAACTGCTGCTCGCCGCGCTCTGGCTGGTGCTGGCGACCTATACCGGCATCGTCATCGCGCGGCATGGGATCGACCTGTTACCGATCTTTTTCGGAGACGTGGCGCGGGTCGCCTGGCCGGGTCAGTTCAACCTCGACTTTCTGTGCTTCCTTGTGCTCTCCGCCCTGTGGACCGCCTGGCGCAACGGCTTCTCGACGGGCGGGCTGGCGCTGGCGCTGGCGCTGGTGGCGTTCTTCGGCGGCGCCGGCTTCCTGCTGCCCTATCTGCTGTGGCTCACCCTTGCAGAACGCGGTGACATGCGGCGCGTTCTGCTGGGGACGCGCGCCTAGCGTCCCGAGCGACTTGCCTTCAGCGCCGCTGCGCAGCTTGCCTGGTCGATCGGCGCGCCGTTGCGCTGGCGGGTTTCGGCGAAGGTCACCACCGGGTCGCCCCGCCCGGATTTGGGCGGGTAGAGATAGGCGTCGAGCACGCAGATCGGTCCGCCGAACTGCAACTTGCGCGCGCTGCCTTCACTGACGTCCAGGATCGGCCGGCCGAATTGTGCGATCAGCGCATTGGCGCTCGCACCCATGACGGTGGTGAGCGCCGCCATCCCCGGCTGCGGTACTGGCGCGGGCGCGGCGCGGCCGGGCGACGGAACGACGCCGCCGGCGCCACAGGCGGACAACAGGACAAGGGCGGCAACGGCCGCATACGCTTTCACTTGGTCTTTCTCCGATGGAACAGATGCGTCGCCATCGCCGCACCGACGATCGGCGCGATCAGGTTGACGAACGGGATGAAGAACAGCCCGGTCCCTGCCGCCCCGGTTGCGAAGCGGGTCACGCGGGTGGTGTCGCGCCAGTGACGTACGTCGCGCGCGGGCATGTGCCGTACCGCCACCATATCGCCAAGGTCCCGCCCCAGCAGCCAGCTGTTGACCAGGAAAAAGGCGATCGGCGTGCCGATGCCGGTTACGAGCAGCAACAGATAGACGGGCGAAAAGACGATATTGGCCAGCACTGCGCGGCCGGCGGACTTGAGTCCCATCGCTGCCGATCGCGCGAAGCTGAGGTCGCGCGCGGTAGAAAAACGCTCGGGATAATGTTTCGCCTCGACCGCATGGACCACCTCGTCCGCGAATATCCCGATCACCGCGATGGCGACGACGCGAAACAATAGCCAAGCGCCAAGCAGCGCGATCAGGATGGCGGTCGCGGCGGCAAGGCTGGCCATGCTCTCGCTCGCCGCGAAAGTGTGCGCGACGAGATACTGGACCCCGAACCACAATGCTGCGCCCAGCGCCGCGAAGAGTGCGAGGGTGACCAGCATCGATTTGAGGAACACCGCGACGATCCGCTTGTCGCCGAGCTGGCCGATCGAAAGGAGCAACGCCTGGATCATCGCATCCTGCTTGCGGCGAACCCGTTGCGCAAGTCAACGCAGGTTGCGCCGGACTGCGCCCTCCGATAGGCGCGCGGCAACCATTTTCGGAGAATGCACGCGTGACAGCACCCACCCATGACGTCGTCGCCATCGGCAACGCGATCGTCGACATCCTCGCCCAGGCCGAAGACAGCTTCATCGAGGAGATTGGCGTCGCCAAGGGATCGATGCAGCTGATGTTTTCGCCCGAAGAGGCCGACGCGCTTTATGCCAAGATGGGACCGGGGCGCGAGGTTTCGGGTGGTTCGGCGGCGAACACAGTCGCTGGCATGGCCGCGCTGGGCAGCCGTTGCGCGTTCATCGGCCAGGTCGCCGACGATCAGCTGGGCCAGGTGTTCGGTCACGATCTGCGCGCGTCGGGTGTCGCCTTCGATACCGCCGTTCGCGAAGGCCAGCCGACCACCGCGCGCTGTCTCATCTTTGTCACCCCGGACGGCCAGCGGACGATGAACACCTTTCTCGGCGCATCGCAGTTCCTGCCCGAAGCCGCGCTCGATCGCGACCTGATCGCGGGCGGCGCAATCCTGTATCTCGAAGGCTATCTGTGGGACCCCGAAGAACCCCGCCAGGCGATGCGTGCGGCGATCGACATCGCGCGTGACGCGGGCCGCAAGGTCGCCTTTACGCTGTCGGACGTGTTCTGCATCAGCCGCCATGGCGACGATTTCCGCGCGCTGATCGCAGAGGGGCTGGTCGATATCCTGTTCGCCAACGAAAACGAGCTGCTCGCACTGGCGGAGGTCGAGGATTTCGAGGCGGCGGTGGAGAAGATCGCGGCGCAGGTGCCGACTTTAGTCGTGACCCGCAGCGAAAAGGGCGCGATCGCGCTTCAGGATGGTGCGCGCGTCGCAGTGGCGGCGGAGCCGATCGAGAAGGTGGTCGACACGACCGGCGCGGGCGACCTGTTCGCCGCTGGTTTCCTCCACGGCCAGGCGCAGGGCTGGGACGTGGCACGCTCGCTCAAGCTGGGCGCGGTATGCGCGGCGGAGATCATCTCGCATTATGGCGCACGGCCAGAGGCGAACCTCAAGGAACTGGCCGCCGAAAAGGTCGGCTGAACGACCGCCGGGCGTTCGAAGTGTCTGTTCCCCGGCGAAGGCCGGGGTCCAGGATCGAATGAGTTGAGGCGGCAGCATCGAGCCTTGAGTGCGCCGCGGCTGGACCCCGGCCTTCGCCGGGGAACGCTCTTTATCGAGGTTGCTGAAATACAAAAAAGGGCCGGGCGAACCCGGCCCTTTTGCTTTGCGCTTTCGTCGGCTTACTCCGCCGGTTCGTCGAGTAGTTCACGCGGGGTTTCGCGGCCATGGTCCTTGCCCGCAGCACGATGGCCCTGCGCCAGCTTGAACACCACGCCTGACAGCAGGGCGAGCGCAAGCAGGTTGGGCAGCGCCATCGCCGCGTTGGAAATATCGCCGAGCCGCCAGATCAGTTCCAGATCGACCGTGCTGGCGACGAAGATCACCACGCACCACAGCAGGCGCCAGGCGATGTGCAGCACCTTCTCGCCACGCGCGGTCGCGCCGGGGACCTGATCGTAGATGAACGTAATCGCCCGCTCGCCATAATAGCTCCAGGTGAGCAGCGTGGTGAACACGAACAGCAGCAGCGCGACCGACGCGACCAGCGTGCCGAGCGGAATCCCCGCGATGAGGAACGGGAAGGCCGCCGCGAACGCGCCCGAGGTCATCGCAAAGCCGTTGAGGTCCGACTGCCAGGCATGGTCCACCGCCGCGCCAGCATGGGTGAAGTCGCCTTGAACGGTCAGCAGCACCAACGCGGTCATCGTGCAGATCACGATCGTGTCGATGAACGTACCCATCATCGCGAACCGGCCCTGCAATGCCGGATCGTTGGTCCGCGCGACCGCGTGCGCGATCGGGGTCGAACCCTGGCCCGCTTCGTTCGAGAACAGCCCGCGTGCCACGCCCGCCCGGATCGCGAGGATCACAGCCGCGCCGACGAACCCGCCCGAAGCCGCCTGCGCGTTGAAGGCGCCGGCAAAGATGCGTCCGAAGGTTTCGGGCAGGTCGGCGGCGTTCATCACCAGCGCGATGACCGCGAGCACGATATAGGTCAGCGCCATCACCGGCACGACCTTCTCCGCCACCGCGCCGATCGCCTTGATCCCGCCGATGATGACAACGAACACCGCGACCGCGGCGATCAGCCCGCCGATCCATTCCTCCATGCCGGTCAGCTCGGTCACCGAATCGGCGAAGCTGTTCGCCTGGATGCCGTTGCCCGTGACCAGCGCGGAGAACAGCGTGCCGAGGCAGAAGATCGTCGCCAGCCATTTCCATTTCGGCCCCAGGCCGTGGGAGATGTAGCTCATCGGCCCGCCGCGATAGGTGCCGTCCTCGGCCTGTTCGCGGAAGCGGATCGACAGCGCGCCCTCGGCAAAGGCGAGCGCCATGCCGATCAGCGCCGTGATCCACATCCAGAAGATCGCGCCGGGGCCGCCAAGGGTGATCGCGGTCGCGACGCCCGCAAGGTTGCCGGTGCCGACCTGGCCCGAGAGCGCGGTGGACAGCGCGGCAAAGGGCGAGATCTCTCCCGCGCCGCCGCTCGATTTCTTGAACAGGCCCCCCAGCGCCGAGCCCAGCTTGACGATCGGGTAGAAGCGCAGTCCGATCATCAGATACAGGCCGACGCCGAACAGGATCAGCACCATGGGGGGGAGCGGCAACACCGCTTCGCCATTCCAGCTTCCGCCCCAGATGAAGTCCGAAACATTGGTCACATGGTCGATCAGTCCGACCGTGGCCTGCGCATCCTCTGCTGCCGCCGACATGCAATCCCCCTGAAAATCCCCGAATTGCCGAACGCTAGCGCAGTGGGGGGCAGGCGCAAGGCCTTTGCAGCAAAACGGGGCCGGAAGCATGTGCTCCCGGCCCCGCTATCGTGCGAATTGCGGTCGATCAGCGGCGGTCTTCGTCGTCCACACCGGGAATGCCGGGATCGATGTCCTGAACCTCGCTCTCGTGCACCACGACGATGCCGCGGCCGAGATGGCTCTTGCGATAGCCGTAGAGAAAATAGATCACCAGGCCGATTGCGCCCCAGATCGGCAGCACCAGCATCGCTTCCAGCGGCAGGTTGACGAACAGGAAGATACAGCCAGCAACCGTCGCCGGGCCGACGAACCACAGTGCCGGGGTGCGGAACACCCGCTTGCGGTTGGGTTCGACCTTGCGCAGCATCATCACCGCGATCGCCACCATCATGAACGCGAACAGCGTCCCGGCATTGGCAATGTCGGCGAGCTTGCCGACCGGGAGCAGCGCCGCAGCGAAGGCCACGACCACGCCGGTGATGGCGGTGACGACATAGGGCGTCTTCCACTTCGGGTGGATCTTCGAGAGCCCCTCGGGCAGCAGGCCGTCGCGCGACATCACGAAGAAGATGCGCGTCTGGGCGAACAGCAGGACGAGGATCACCGACGGCAGCGCGACGAAGGCGGCGATGCCGAGCAGGTTGCCGATGCCCGAGAAGCCGATCTGGCGCAGCACATGCGCCAGCGCCTCGTCCGAGCAGACCAGCGGGAGGGTGTTGGCGGAGAAGGTGGCGCACTGACGCGCCAGCTCTTCCGAACCGGCGGGGAAGGGGACTCCGTTCGGCCCCATGATCGGCTGTCCGCCGATCGTTCCGATCGCGCCGGCCGCAACGAGAATGTAGAAGACGGTGCAGAACAGCAGCGAGCCGATCAGGCCGATCGGCACGTTGCGCTGGGGGTTCTTGGTTTCCTCGGCGGCGGTCGAAACCGCGTCGAAGCCGACATAGGCGAAGAAGATCGTTGCGGCCGCGCCGACCGCGCCGAGCCCGGTGCCAAGGCCGCCAAACACCCCTGCGGGCAGGAAGGGATTGAACTTGTCCATCTCCGCCTGGGGCAGGGTCAGGATGATGAATGCGGTCAATGCGGTCACCTTGATCGCAACCAGCACGGCGTTGACCTTGGCGCTTTCGGACGTGCCGATCATCAACAAACCGGTGACCAGCAGCGCGATGAACACCGCCGGCAGGTTGATGAGGCCACCCTCGACCCCGCCCAACGCCAGCGGCGCGCCGGCCAGGAAGGCAGGAAGCCCGACGCCGGTAAACTCTGTAATCAAGCCATTGAGATAGCCGGACCATCCCACCGAAACGGCGCTTGCCGCCACGGCATATTCCAGCACCAGCGCCCAGCCGACGGTCCAGGCGAGCAATTCGCCCATGACGGAATAGGTATAGGTATAGGCGGAACCTGCTACGGGGATCATCGCCGCGATCTCGGCATAGCAGAGCGCTGCGACGACGCAGATCGCCCCGGCAATGGCAAAGGCGAGCATCAACCCTGGCCCTGCCTTTTGCGCGCCTGCGGCGGTCAGCACGAAAATGCCGGTGCCGATGATGCAACCGATGCCGAACAGCATCAGCTGGAAAGCGCCAAGCGAGCGGTGCAGAGACTTTTTCTCCGCGGTCGCCAAGATGGCGTCGAGAGGTTTCACTCGACCGAAAATCATGCAGTCATCCCCTTGATCGGCGCGGCTTTGGCCTTGGTCGCCGAAGATACGAAAGCGCGGAGCCTAGTCGCAAAACCGGGCGGTGCAATCCCCCAGTTACAGGACGGATCGATCGACGATTGGCCCCGTTGCCTGCGTCACCCGATCGGATCGCCGCGCGCGATCATCGCATCGACCGTTGCCGGGTCGACCAGCAGCGGGCCGAGCGGGCGCCCGGCGAAGATATGGACATGGAGATGCCCGATCGTCTGATGGGCGTGCGGGCCGGTATTCGCGAGCAGGCGGTACCCCGGCGCGACCAGCCCGGCGGAACGTGCGACCTTGCCCACGGCACGGACAAACCCGGCGATCTCCGCGTCGCTGGCCCTGTCGGTGAAATCGTCCCATGAGACATAGGCCCCCTTGGGAAGCACCAGAATGTGGGTCGGCGCCTGCGGATTGATATCGGGAATGGCGAGCGCGAATTCGTCCTCATAGACGGGCTTCGACGGAATTTCCCCGCGCAGGATCTTCGCGAAGATATTCTGGTCGTCATAGGGCTGCGTGGCGTCGACGGGCATGAAAGGACTCCTTTGACACCCCAATACCGATCCCGTCATCCCCGCGAAAGCGGGGACCCATCTCCCGCACTCTCCATGCTCGAACCGGTGCAGTTTGACGCGGCAGCACGAGATGGGTCCCCGCTTTCGCGGGGATGACGGGGTTGAGTTAGTCCGCCCGACCCGCCTTTTCATCGATCCCGGACACGCCCTCGCGCCGCGCCAGCTCAGCGCGGACATCGTCGAGGCTCAGGTCCATGTCGGCGAGCAGGACGAGCAGATGGAAGATCAGGTCTGCGGCCTCGCCGGTCAGCCCCGCGCGATCGTCCTGTACCGCAGCGATGGCGGCCTCGACCGCTTCCTCGCCGAGTTTCTGCGCGATCTTGGCGCGACCCTTGGCGGTGAGTTTCGCGACATAGGACGCCGCCGGGTCGCCCGAGCGGCGGTCGCGGATCACGGCTTCGAGCGTGTCGAGGATATCGTCGGCCATGGCTGCGCACTCGGTCAGCGTGGCGTGTGTGTCAATCCTCGCGCCGCGCACGGGCGCGGCGGCGCATTGCGCGCTGGGCGAGCCAGATGCCGCCCGCGGCCATCGCCGCGAGCGCCAGGTCTGACAATTCGGGCATCGTCCGGCGGCTGACCTCCCCGCTATGCGCGGCCAGCGCCGGGGCGGCGGTCAGCAGGAGGAGGGGCAGGGCGCGGAACATGCGCGCAGCCTAGCCCTGCAACCCTGCTAAATCGTTTAGCTTCAATCCTCGGCCTTGCGGCGGCGGCGCATAATCGCGGCGCCGGCGATGCCGAGCGCGAACAGGCCGATCGCGGCGGGTTCGGGGATCGAGGTGGGGCTGCCGCCCGACGATCCGTTGCCACCGCCTGAGGACGAGCCCGGCGGCGTCGAGCTGCTGGGCGGCTTGTCATAGGCCAGCGCGGGCGCTGCGGCGAGGGCGGCGGCGAGCGCGGCGAAGCGAAGGCTGTTGCGAATCATGGGTGTCTCCCTTTCCCGTGGTCGTCGGACAAGGACGCAAGAAGTCTGCCATCCGTCGCGACCGCCCGCAGACGGGGGCAGGCGAAGGTTAACGCCGCGCCACCCTAACCGGTAACTGTCAAGTTAACCGACGGTACGAACCGGAATTCCTGCTGCCGCCAGCGCGCGATGGGCATCGGCGATGCTGGCCTGGCCGAAATGGAAGATCGATGCCGCCAGCACCGCGCTGGCGTGGCCGTCAACGATCCCGGCGACCAGATCGTCCAGCCCGCCGACCCCGCCCGATGCCACCACCGGCACGCGGACCTGATCGGCAATGGTGCGGATCAGTTCCAGATCATAGCCGTCCCGCGTGCCGTCGCGGTCCATCGAGGTGAGGAGCAACTCGCCCGCGCCCAGCCGGGCGAGGTTGAGGGCGTGTTCGACCGCGTCGATCCCGGTCGGCTTGCGCCCGCCATGGGTGAATACCTCCCAACGGCCGGGCGCAACCTGCCGCGCGTCGACCGAGGCGACGACGCACTGGCTGCCCATCTTCTGCGCGATGTCGGCAACCAGTTCGGGGCGGGCGACCGCGGCGGAATTGACCGCGACCTTGTCCGCCCCGGCGAGCAGCAGCGCGCGCGCATCCTCGACGCTGCGCACCCCGCCGCCGACGGTCAATGGCATGAAGCACACCTCGGCGGTGCGGCGGACGACATCCAGGATCGTTCCGCGCGCTTCGTGGCTGGCGGTGATGTCGAGGAAACAGAGTTCGTCGGCGCCCGCCGCGTCATAGGCGCGCGCCTGCTCGACCGGATCGCCGGCATCGACCAGATCGACGAAGTTCACGCCCTTCACGACCCGCCCCCCGGCGACGTCGAGACAGGGAATGACGCGCGCGCGGACGGTCATCATTCCTCCCCCAGCTCGCTGGGGGAGGGGGACCGCCGCGCAGCGGTGGTGGAGGGGCGGCCGCGCAGACGGCCGGGAGCCACTGGAAAAAATTCCGCCCTCTGCGGGGCGGCCCCTCCACCACCTTCGGCGGTCCCCCTCCCCCGTTGGGGGAGGAATTGCAGAGCCATCCTCACGCCGCCACCCTCAGCGCCTCGGCCAGATCGAGCCGCCCATCGTACAGCGCCCGCCCGGTAATCACCCCCTCGATCCCCGGCTGGCCGACCAGCGCGTGGATGTCCTCGATCCCCGCCACGCCGCCGCTGGCGATCACGGGAATCGGTACCTCGGCGGCCAGCGCCACTGTCGCCTCGACATTGCACCCCTTGAGCAGCCCGTCGCGCCCGACATCGGTGAACAGCAGCGCGGCGACGCCGGCATCCTCGAACCGGCGGCCCAGTTCGGCGACGGGGACGGTCGAGACGTCGGCCCAGCCCTTGGTCGCGACAAAGCCGTCGCGGGCGTCCACCGCCACGACCACGCGGCCGGGGTGGGCGGCGGCGGTCTCGCGCACGAAATCGGGGTCCTCCAGCGCGGCGGTTCCGATCACCACGCGGGTCACGCCGAGTTCGATCCAGCGCTCGACCGACGCGCGGTTGCGGATGCCGCCGCCCAGCTGGATCCTGCCCGCAAAGCGATCGACGATCGCCGCCACCGCGACGCCGTTGATCGATTCCCCCGCGAACGCTCCGTCGAGATCGACGACATGCAGCCAGTCGGCTCCCGCCTGCGCGAACAAGGCGGCCTGCGCGGCGGGATCGTCGCCATAGACGGTAGCGCGGGTCATATCCCCCTCGGCGAGGCGGACGACCTGTCCGGCCTTGAGGTCGATGGCGGGGAAAACGATCACGGCTTCCATCCTAGAAAACGCTGGAGAAGCGCCAGCCCGTAGCGCTGGCTCTTTTCGGGGTGGAACTGCACCCCCAGGATATTGTCGCGCCCGATCGCGGCGGTGACGGGGCCGCCATGCTCGGTAATCGCCAGCACCCCGCTGCCGGTATAAGCATAGCTGTGCAGGAAATAGGCCTCGCCCGGTTCGATCAACGGATGCGGGGCAAGGGGGGTGACGTCGTTCCACCCCATATGCGGGACATGGACCTGCGTGGCGGGAAGCGCGCGCACCACCCCGTCCATCCAGCCAAGCCCGTCATGGCTGCCATGTTCCTCGCCGCGCGTGGCGAGCAACTGCATCCCGACGCACACGCCCAGAAATGGCGCGCCCTGTTCCAGCACGCGGCGCTCCATCGCATCCACCATGTCGGGGATCGCGCGCAGCCCGGCCGCGCACGCGCCGAACGCGCCGACACCGGGCAGGACGATACGGTCGGCCTTGGCCACCGCATCGGGATCGGCGGTGACGGCGATGTCCACCGCCCCCGCGGCTTTCAGCGCATTGTGGACCGAATGAAGATTGCCCGCGCCATAATCGATCAGCGCGATCGTCATGACAGCAGCGGCGCCAATGCGTCGGCGGCGAAGCTCGCGGCGATCTCGGTCACGCTCGCGGTCGCGACGCCGGAACTCACGAACGGGTCGGTCGCGGCAAAGGCCTCCACCTCGGCGCGACGGCCTCGGCACAGGATGACGCCGCCGGTGCGCGGCACCTGCCGCCCGGCGATCAGCAGCAGCCCTTCGTCGAATCCGGCTTCCAGCCAGGCGACATGTGCCGCCATCTGCGCATCGACCGCTTCGATCGGCGCGACATAGCTCAACGTGATGACGCAGACCGGAGCCGCGTCCAGCCGCGCCATTACAGCGTCCCCTTGGTGCTCGGGATCGCATCTGCCTTACGCGGGTCGATCTCCACCGCCTCACGCAGCGCGCGGGCCAGGCCCTTGAACGCGGCCTCCGCGATATGGTGGTTGTTGCTGCCGTACAGCGTCTCGACATGCAGCGTCAGGCCCGCAGTCTGGGCGAAGCTGTGGAACCAGTGTTCGAACATCTCGGTATCCATCTCGCCGAGGCGCTTCTGGCTGAACTCGGTCTTCCACACCAGGTACGGCCGTCCCGAAATATCGAGTGCGACGCGCGTCAGCGTCTCGTCCATCGGGCTGAGCGCATCGGCGTAGCGGCGGATCCCGCGCTTGTCGCCCAGCGCCTTGGCCACCGCCTCGCCGATCGCAAGCCCCGTGTCCTCGACCGTGTGATGCTGGTCGATATGCAGGTCGCCGACGGTCTTGACGTCCAGGTCGATCAGCGAATGGCGCGAAAGCTGCTCCAGCATATGGTCGAAGAATCCGATCCCGGTGGAGATCGCATAGCTGCCGCTGCCGTCGAGATTGACGGTCACATCGACCGAGGTTTCGCTCGTCTTGCGGCTGATCGTCGCGGTGCGCATGGGCACGCTCCATAGCGGCTGCGCGGGCGGGTGCAATCATCGCAACGCTTGGGCGGCCCCGCAACAAATCTTGACCACCTCGCTGGTGTCGTTAGGTCAGGGGGCATGACCGGCAATGTACCCGACAGCTTGATTCCCTATGACGAGATCGTCCAGGAGGCGCTGCGCGCCGTCGTGGGCCGGGTTCTCGACCAGGTCGCCGCGACCGGCGCGCTGCCGGGCACGCACCATTTCTACATCACGTTCAAGACGCGCGCGCCCGGCGTGGATATTCCCGACCGGCTGCTCGAACGCTTCCCGGACGAGATGACGATCGTGCTCCAGCATCGGTTCTGGGACCTGAAGGTCGACGACAACCGCTTCTCCGTGGGTCTCAGCTTCAACCAGATCCCGTCGCTGCTGGTGATTCCCTTCGCCGCAATCACCGGATTCCACGACCCTGCGGTCAATTTCGAGCTGCGCTTCCAGGCCGCCGAAGACCCCGACGGCCCCGAGCCGCATGACGAGGCGGAAAACGACGAACCCCCCGTCGCCGCCCCGGTCGAGGATGGGTCGAACGTCGTCGCGGTGGACTTCAAGCGCAAGAAATAAGGGTTGCGTCGCAGCGCTCGCACCCCAGCTTTGGCGGGGATGATGGAGGCTGCATGACTGACACCCGTACCGAAACCGACTCGATCGGCGCGATCGAGGTTCCCGCCGACGCCTATTGGGGCGCGCAGACCCAGCGAAGCATCGAGAATTTCCCGTTCGGCGCGACCGAGCGGATGCCGATCGGGATCGTGCGGGCGCAGGCGATCGTCAAGCAGGCGGCGGCGCGGGTGAACCGGCGCCACGGGCTCGACGGCGAACTCGCCGACGCGATCGAGGCCGCGGCGGCAGAAGTCGCGGCGGGCGAGCTCGACGACCAGTTTCCGCTGGTCATCTGGCAGACCGGCAGCGGCACGCAGACCAACATGAACGTCAACGAGGTGATCGCCGGCCGCGCCAACGAGATGCTGGCGGGAACGCGCGGCGGCAAGTCGCCGGTCCATCCCAACGATCACGTCAATATGAGCCAGTCGTCGAACGACAGCTTTCCCACCGCACTTCACGTCGCGGCGGTGCTGGCGACGCGCGATGCGCTGGTCCCGGCGCTCGACCGGCTGACCGGCGCGCTGATCGCGAAGGCGGAGGCGTGGGAGCATATCGTCAAGATCGGCCGCACGCATACGCAGGATGCGACCCCGCTGACGCTCGGCCAGGAATTTTCGGGCTATGCCGCGCAACTGGTCAGCTGCAAGGCGCGGATCGAAGGCGCACTCAACGGCAATCTGCGCAAGCTCGCCATCGGCGGCACCGCGGTCGGCACGGGCCTCAATGCGCCCGAAGGCTGGGCAAACGATATGGCGACCGCCATTTCGGACATCACCGGCACTGCGTTCGAACCTGCGCCCAATACGTTCGAACAGCTCGCCGCCAAGGACGGCCTCGTCTTCTTTTCCGGCGCGCTCAACACGCTGGCGGTGGCGCTCAACAAGATCGCCAACGACATCCGCTTCCTCGGATCCGGCCCGCGCTCGGGCCTGGGCGAACTCTCGCTTCCCGCCAACGAGCCGGGCAGTTCGATCATGCCGGGCAAGGTCAACCCGACCCAATGCGAGTCGCTGACGATGGTCGCCGCGCAGGTGATCGGCAATCACCAGGCGGTGACCGTGGGCGGGATGCAGGGGCATTTCGAGCTCAACGTGTTCATGCCGCTGATCGGCGCGAACGTGTTGCGCTCGATCCACCTGCTCAGCGTCGGGATGGAGAGCTTCGCCGAACGCTGCGTCGACGGCATGACCGCGAACGAGGGCCGCATCGCCGAGCTGGTCGACCGCTCGCTGATGCTGGTCACCGCGCTCGCGCCCGAGATCGGTTACGACAATGCCGCCAAGATCGCCAAGACCGCCCATGAGCAGGGAACGACGCTGCGCGAGGCGGGACTTGCGCTCGGTCTCGTCGATGCCGACACCTTTGATCGGCTCGTCCGCCCGGAAAAGATGGTGTGATCGCGCGCCGCGATGGAACCGGTTGAGCGTTCGCGCTTTTCCACCTCGAAGCGGAGGTTGGTTAATGGACGCATCGGTTATCGGGGCGCTGCTCGGCGGCATTGCAGCGGCATTCGCGGGCGCAGCCTTCTGGACGGGGCTGCGCGGCATCGGCGAAGTCTTCGATTTCGCCACCGGCAACAAGGAATTCGGACGATGATCGGCGAACTCGTGGCAGGCTATATCGGCCAGAAGATCGATGAGAGCGATGGCGAGGGCGGCACGCTCGGCGCGCTCGCCGGTGTCGCGACGTGGAAGGTGGCGAAGACCGTCGTCCCCGCCGCGATCGTCATCGGGACCTTCGCGCTCGGCGCGCGCTATCTCTCGCGCCGCTGGAAGGCGCGCGCGGCATGATCCGTACCCTCTTCGCCGCTCTGCTCGGCCGCGCCATCGATCGGCGCGACGGGCGTGACGGGATGAAGGGGGCGATCATCGGGGCGATGGGCCAGCGTGCGCTGACCCGCATGGGCCCGTTCGGCTGGGTGATCGGCGGAGCGATCCTGCTGTGGTCGCTGCTTACTGGTCGCCGCCGCCGCTATTGAGTTCGCCTTCCGGCGAAACGGCACCAGCCCGCTCCCCCGCCCGGCCACCCATTTCAGAATATCCTGCCGATGGGTGGCCGGGCGGGGGAGCGGGCTGGTGCCGCAACCGATCCGGCCGCGCCGGGTCGGAAAAAAGCGCCCGCGCTTGACGTGACGCCTGCCTCCGCGCCAATGGCGCGCATGGCGCATCGCGATTCCAAATTCGAATTCGACCGCAGGGGCGTGCTCTTCGTCCTGTCTTCCCCCTCGGGCGCGGGCAAGTCCACCATCGCGCGCAAGTTGCTCGAGCGCGAGCCGGGCATGGGCGTATCGGTCTCCGCGACCACGCGCCCGATGCGTGAGGGCGAAGAGGACGGCCGCGAATATCATTTCGTGACGACCGAGAAATTCAAGGAATTGGCCGCGCGCCACGAATTTCTCGAATGGGCGCACGTCTTCAACTATCGCTACGGCACCCCGCGCGAGCCGGTGAAGAAGATGCTCGCCGCCGGGCAGGACGTATTGTTCGACGTCGACTGGCAGGGCGCGCAACAGCTGTTCCAGCTCGAGGGCGGCGATGTCGTGCGCGTGTTCATCGTGCCGCCGTCGCTGGCCGAGTTGGAAAAGCGCCTGCGCGATCGCGCGACCGACAGCGAGGACGTGATCCAGTATCGCATGAAGCGCGCGGAGCGCGAGCTGTCGCACTGGGACGGCTATGACTATGTCGTCGTCAACGACGATCTCGACGCGTGTTTCGAGAAGGTTCACACGATCCTGAAGGCCGAACGCGAGAAGCGCTCGCGCAAGCCCGGCCTGATCGGATTCGTGCGCGAGCGGCAGGAAGAGGCGATCGAAATGGGTCTCGCCACCCGATGACCCGATAGGCAATTTGCCCTTCGCCACCGCTCCCGTAACGCGTTAGGCTGGCGCCGAAACAAGGGAGAGCCGAAATGCCGAGAATATTGATGGGCGGCCTGCTTGGCGGGATCGCGATGTGGGTCGTCGGGTTCATCTTCTGGGGCACGCCGCTATCTATGCTGGCGACCAGCAATGCAGGCGACAGCGCCAGCGTCGCGATCCAGTCCGTGCTGGCCCAGCATCTGGGGCCGAACGGAAGCGGCGCCTATCCGATCCCCTGGCCCGGAACGCCGCTCGGCACCCAGGCTTATGGCGAGGGACCGATCGCGCTCGTCCTGTTCAACACCAATGGCTATGCACTGCCCGATACCGGGTCGCTGGTCGGCGGGCTGATCCTGAGCATCGTCTGCGCGCTGGTGCTGGCGTTCGCGCTCAGCCGGGTGACCGGCGGCATGTCCTTTGCACAGCGGCTCACCGCGGTCGGCCTGTTCGCCGTGGCGATCACCGCCTACAGCCAGCTGGGCCAGCCGATCTTCAACCACGCGCCGACGGGCTATTTCGTCTATCTGTGGATCAGCGAGATTGCCGGGTGGCTGGCGGCGGGGGCAGCGATCGCCTGGATGCTGCCGAAGGGGCGCATGGCACCGGGCGAACCGGACTCGACGATCTGACCGGCAACTCCCTGTTCCCCGGCGAAGGCCGGGGCCCAGTACCGATGCGATACAGACGTCGGCCCGCGCTTTAGTCCTCTCGGAACCGGACCCCGGCCTTCGCCCGGGGGACGGCCTGAACTCCGATGACGTCAGCTTAACCTAGCAGTCGTTGCGAGCGCAGCGAAGCAACCCAGTGCGTCCCGTGACCCCCTTGGTGGCTTCGCTGCGCTTGCAATGAAGATCCCCTTTGGGTCATGCCGTTCTAGAGCAACGACAGGAACCGGACCGCCGCGTCATAGTCGGCGCGGCGGGCGGCACGGGCCGCGCGGGCGAGTTCGTCTTCGCCCCAATGCTCGACCTGCCAGTCCTCGTCGAGATTGGCGGCGGACCAGACATCCTCGGGATCGGCTGCGCGGTCGAGCAGGGCCAGCGCAACGACCAGCGAGCCGGTGATCGTTACGAGGGGCGACAGGCCCGCCAGCTCGAACGGCGCACGCGATGCGACGGCGGTCGCGAGACGGTCGATCGCCTCCGGCGATTGCGCCACATGGACGATGCCGCTGGTCGCCTTCAATTCGGCGCCGTGCCGATCCTTCGCCCAGGCGAGCAACGGGTCCCAGCTCGCCGCCTGGCGCAATTGCAGTTCCAGCGGATGCTCCGCGCGATAGCAGAGCAGGTCGCTCTCGCCATATTTGGAAAGGCCTGCGGCGAAGGCGTGCGGATCGGGCGCGATCCGGTCGATCGCCGCATTGGCGAGGCCGGTGAGTGGCATCGCCCGCGGATCGATCGTCTCGCCCACCGCGCGCCACTCCTCCGCCACCGCCTCGGCGAGCGCGGGGCTGGGCAGCGTCAGCGGCGCGCGGCCGGGGGTCCGTACCGGGCGCCCGTCGAGTTGCAGATCATGCCCGCCCTGCGCCGGAACCAGCGCGACGTCCTTCCAGAATCGTTTCATCTACCTACTCGGGCGGCGGCGTGCGCCAGCGGCGTGCGAGCGCGCGCGGCACCACGGCGATGCAATAGAGGCCCGAAATCAGGATCGCCGCGCCCAGGATGCGCATCCACATGGAATCGGCCTTGCCCATGATGACGAGTCCGAAGACCGCGCCTGCCACCGCGACGATCTGTGACGAGACCATCATGTAATAACGCGCGCGGGCAGGATCGTCGCTCACATCGTTGCTCACAGGGCCTCCAGCAGCGCCGACAGGTCGCGGGCATGGTCGAGGACATGGCGCGCACCGGCAGCGTGCAATTCATGCGCTTCGTGATAGCCCCATGCAACCCCGACGGCGTGCGCGCCTGCATTCACCGCCATCGCAATGTCATAGCTGGTGTCGCCGATCATCACCGTCTCGGCTGGGTCACCGCCCGCCTCGGCGATCGCGGCGTGCAGCATCGCGGGATGCGGCTTGGAGGGGTGGCGGTCGGCGGTCTGGAGCGTGACGAAGCGGGGGGTGAGGCCGTGATGCTCCAGGATCAGCGCCAGCCCGCGATCCGACTTGCCAGTCGCAACCCCAAGCAGCCATCCCGTGTCGCTCAGCGCCTCGATCGCCTCGGCAACGCCATCGAACAGCGGCTCGGGATCGAGCGCCGCGTCCATCCGCATCGCGTGAAACGCATTTTTGTACGCTTCGGCCATCGCGACGTGCATTGCCGCCTCGGCCTGTGGCAGCAATTGCGCGATTGCCGGGACCAGGCTCAGCCCGACGATCCGGCGGATATCCGCGCGCGTCGGCGGCTCCAGACGGTGCTGGACGAAGCACGCCTCCATCGCGCGGCAGATATTGGCCTGCGAATCGACCAGCGTCCCATCGCAATCGAACACGGCGAGACGGGTCATGGCCTTTTGGTCGGCTTCCGCGCGGGCTTTGCCTTTTTCGCCGTGGTGTCGCGGCGTCCCTGCCGTTCGCCGCGCCGTTCCTTGCGCACCGTCTTCGCATGGGCCTTCGCGCGGGCCTTTTCCTGCTCCTTGGTCGGCGGCGCCTTCTCGTCGGGCGGCAGCTTTTCGCCATCCTCGATGTCGAAGCCCAGCTGGACCAACGTCTCGGCGAAGTGGGTCGGCAGGTCGGCGGTCACGTCCAGCTTGCCGCCATCGGGATGGTCGATGCGGATGCGGCGCGAATGCAGGTGCATCTTGCGGCTGATACTGCCCGACAGGAACGCTTCGGCCATGCCGTACTTCCCGTCGCCGACGATCGGATGGCCGATCGCCGCCATATGGACGCGCAGCTGATGCGTGCGCCCGGTATGCGGCTGTAGCTCGACCCAGGCGGCGCGGTTGCCGGCGCGGTCGATTACGCGATAGCGGGTGCGCGCGGGCTGGCCGTCCTTTTCGTCGACCTGCATCTTCTCGCCGCCGGTGCCGGGCTGCTTGCCCAGCGGCAGGTCGATATAGCCGTCCTCGATGCTCGGCACCCCGACAACGATCGCCCAATAGGTCTTGCGCGCGGTCCGCCCCGAAAAGCTCTTCGAGAAATAGGCCGCCGCGCGTGCCGTCCGCGCCAGCACCAGCGCCCCTGACGTATCCTTGTCGAGCCGGTGGACCAGCTTGGGCCGCGTATCGAGGTCGAAATAGAGGCCGTCGAGCAGCTGGTCGACATGGTCGTGCGTCTTGGTACCGCCCTGCGTCGCGAGGCCCGGCGGCTTGTTGAGCACCATCGCCTGCGCGTCGCGATGGATCACCATCGATTCGGCGAACTCCATCTGCTCGGGCGAGAGCTGCGGACGCGCCTTTTTGGGCTTGGCCGTGCTCGTGGTCACGGCCTCGGCCGGCGGCACGCGGATCACCTGCCCCGCCTGGATGCGATCCCCCGGCGTCGCGCGCGCGCCATCGACGCGCAGCTGCCCGGTCCGCGCCCAGCGCGAGACGATGTTGAAGCTGGTGTCGGGCAGATGCCGCTTGAACCAGCGATCGAGCCGGATGCCGTCATCGTCGAGCGCGACGGTGAACTGGCGGACATTCGCCTCGACGCTCATGCGACCACCATCCGGCTGACCTGCAGCCCAGCGAACAGCGCCGCGATCGAGAAGATCACCGAGGCGAGGATATAGATCAGCGCCGCCATATATTCGTTGCGCTGGAGCATCAGCACGGTCTCGAGCGAGAAGGCCGAAAAGGTGGTGAACCCACCGAGCACGCCGACGCCGAGCAAGTAGCGCAACGCCTGGTCGCCGCCCGCGCGCGCGGCGAGCCAGCCGACCAGCAGCCCCATCGCGAACCCGCCCAGGATATTGACCGTCAGCGTGCCGAGCGGCAGCCCCGGCCCGAACAGTGCAAAGGTCGCCCGGCCGACCAGATGCCGTGCACCGGCGCCGATCGCGCCGCCCAGCATGACGAGAAGAAGATGGACCATCGCCCGCCGTTAGCGCGGAAACGGCACGCGGTCGATGCCTGCCCTATTCGCGCTCCGGCACCGTCCAGAAATAGATCGTCCGCCCATTGATCGTCTGCTCCTTCTCCGGCTCCCAGTCGCCCATGCGAAAGGCATGGCTGACGATCCGCGTTCCGGGCTTCAACTCGGCGAGCAATTTGGGCCGCAATTTCTCGTTCAGCGTATCGAGCAAATAGAGGGTGACGACGCTGGCGTCGCTGAAGTCGCTGGTGAACAGGTCCGCCTGCCTGAACGTCACCTCGTCGGTCACGCCCGCCGCCGCAGCGTTCGCATTGGCCTCCTTGATCCGCTGCGGGTCGATGTCGATGCCGGTCGCCTTGACCTTCACCCGCTTCGCCGCCGCGATCGGGATGCGCCCGTCGCCCGAGCCGAGGTCGTACAGCACGTCGCCGTCGCGCAACGCCACCATGTCGAGCATCGCCTCCACCACTTCGGGCGGGGTGGGGACGTAGATCACATCCGGCGTCTGGCTCGGCGCCGAGACGGCAGTCGGCGGTGTCGGCGGCTGGATCGCGCTTCCGGCGACCAGTGCCGCCGCCGCGAGGATCATGAACTTCATTCCGATCGCTCCTCTTCGGGCCTGAGGAACAGCAGCAGCACGGCGCCCGCAGCCAGCACTGCCACCCCCGCCAACGCCCCCCAGCCGGTATAAGCGAGACTCGACCATAGCAGATATGCGGTCGTCGCGCAGAAGATTGCGGGGAGCACGGGGTAGAGCGGCACGCGAAACGGCCGGACCGCCCCGGGTTCGCGCGCGCGCAGCACGAACAGCGACAGCCCGGCAAGCAACAGGAACAGCCAGAAGACCGGCGCGGTATATTCCACCGCCACCCGGAACCCGTCGCGCGCCAGTCCGCCGAGCGCGACCAGCAGCAATGCGATCGCCCCCTGCGCTACCAGCGCATTGCCCGGCGTGTCGCGCGCGCTGTCCCACCGCCCCAGCCAGCGCAGCGCGCCAAAGCGGCGGCCCAGCGCGCAGGCGGTGCGTCCGCCGGTGATCGCCGTCGCATTGGCGCTGGTGAGCGCGGCGATCGCGATCGCGCCGCTGATCACCGCCGCCCCGCCATCGCCCAGCGCGCGCCGCATCAGCTCCGCCGCCACCGCATCGCTTGCGGCCATTCCGGCAAGCCCCAGCGCGTTGAGGAAGGCGAGGTTGACCAGCACATAGAGCAAGGTGACCAGCGCCAGCGCCGCGCACAGGATCGCGGCGATGCGACGCGGCGGGTCCTTCATCTCGGCCGACACATAGACCGCCTCGCTCCACCCGCCATAAGAGAGGAGGACGAACACCATCACCAGCCCGAACGCGCCGCCGCCATCGACCGGCGCGGCGGGCGCGGCCCCGGCGGGGGCGATCGCAAGACCCGCGACGATGATCGTGAGCAGCCCCAGCACCTCGGCGAGGGTCAGCCAGCGCTGCGCCTGCGTTCCCCAGCGCACCCCCAGCCAGTTGATCGCGGTCACGGCTACGACCGCCAGTGCCGCCCAGATTGCAGGACCGGCGGGGCCGAGCGGGAGCACTACCTGAAGATAGTCGCCGACGATGAAGGCGAGCAGCGCGAGCGATCCGGTCTGGATCACCGCGAGCCGCGCCCAGGCATAGAGAAAGGCGATGCGCTGCCCGAAGGCGCGGCCGATGAAGTGATAGTCGCCCCCCATATGCGGCCAGGCGGCGGCCATTTCGGCATAACAGAGTGCGCCGACGATCGAGAGCAGGCCGCCCGCCACCCAGGCGAGGATCATCACGGTCGCATCGCTCGATACCCCCGCCACCAGCGCGGGCGTCCGGAAGATCCCTGCGCCGACGACGATCCCTACGGTAAGCGCGAACACATCGACCGCGCCAAGCGTGCGGCGCGGCTGCATCGATTCGGTGGTCACAGGGTCGGCATCCGGCAGTCTCCGGGGGAGGGGGGCTGTCGATCGCGGGTGCAACGGACGGCAGGGGAGCGGGTTCCCCCTTATGCGATCAGCTTGACCAGCGCTTCAAGATAGGCGGCGAACGCCTTGCGCCCCTCCGGGGTCATGCGCGCGCGGGTCAGCGGCTTGCGGCCCGAAAAGCTCTTGTCGATCGCGATATAGCCCGCCTCCTCGAGCTTGCGCAGATGCACGGAAAGATTGCCCTGCGTCGCCTGCAACAGCGCCTTCAGTTCGTTGAACTCCGCAACCTCGGCATCGGCAAGATAGGCCATGATCCCCAGCCGCATCCGGCCGTGGATCACGTCGTCAATCTTGCCGATGTCGAAATCCTTCATCGCCGTCAGCTATTCGCCGCGCCGCGCATCAGGATCCAGCCGGGAAGTGCCATCAGCAGGAACAGGGCCACGCCGATCAGCAGGATGAACACTTCCATCCGGTCGATCGTCAGCGCCCCCAGCATCGCCGCGCCGAACCAGCCGATCGACACCAGCCCCAGCCAGCCGCGGCGGCGGATCGCGAACGCCACATACCAGACCGCGCCCTGCACCACCGCGATCATCAGCGGGTGAAACAGGAAGATGCCCATGTCCTGATAGCGCCAGGCGAGATAGCCGAAGATCACCGCTGTTGTCATCGCGGCAAGGCCGGAACTGCCGAATGCGGCGTTGAGTGCCCGCGACGCCATGCCATGGGGCACCGCATCGCGGTTGCGCCGCGAAAGCCAGATGATCAGGCCGATAAACACCACCGAAGGGAGAAACCCGGCGGTCAGATGCACCGCTACCGGCGCCTGCCAGCCGCTGATATAAATCGCCCATTGGGCGATGCACTGAACGCCATAGCACAGCCCGCCTGCCAACAGCGCTTCTCCCAGCGACGCCTGCACCGCGCCGCCATCGCTCACCAGCGCGCGGACGAAGGCGAGGTCGTCGCGCGCGCTCTGGGCCGGATCGGTCATGCGGTCTGCACCTCCATCGATTGTGACCGGGCGGCGCGGGGATAGGCGCGACCGTTGAGCCAGCGACCCAGAAAGCTGCGCCGCACCAGAAGGTGATAGCTGGCGAACAGGATAAGGGAAGCGCCCGCGATCACCATGGCGAACTTGACCAGTGCCGGGGCCGCGACCGGATAGACCAGCACCTGCAGCGCCATCACCACCGGCAGATGGACCAGATAGATCCAGTAGGAGGAGTCGGCGACATAGCGGATCCAGGGCCGTTCGGCGTCGAGGAAGCACAGCGCCGCACCCAGCAGCCCGAGCGTCCAGCACCAGCTCGCGATCATATAGGCGGCGGCGAGCAGCACGGGGGCGGCTGGCCCTGCCGCCAGCGTGAACGGGGACACCCCGGCAATGTGCAGCAACAGCCCGCCGGTGAGCAGGACCGCGCCGATCAGGTGCAGCGGCCAGCGTGCCGCGACCCGGCTCAGCAGCTCCGGCTGGCGCTGCAGCAGCCACCCGGCAAGGAAGGCGGTTCCATAAGCCGCGCTCGCCGCCGCATTGGGGATCAGGCCGATATCGGGGGTGGGGATACCCATCACCGGCATCCATCCCGGTGTTCCGGCCAGCAGCAGCGTCGCGGGCACGGCCAGCAGCACGGTAATCGCTCCGGTGCGGATCGCGCCCGCCACCAGCGGGTCGGCGACGCGTGCCGCGACGCGCCCGTCGCGGTCCACCAGTCGTGCGACGCCGCGCAGCGCGAGCGCGGCGAGGTAGAACAGGGTGAGCAAATAGAGGAACCACAGATGCGTCAGCGGCAGCGTCGCCAGCGTCGGCGGCGGGGGCGCTGGCTGGTTGGTCGGCAGCGCGCCGCCGTTCATCACCGCCGCCCCCCACACGAAGGTCGCGATGATACCGGCAAGCGCCAGCGGCCAGAAGGCGAAGAGCGGCCCGACGATGCGCTTCGCACGGTCCGCGACGAAGCCGCCGGTTCCGCGCCGCTCGAGCAGCATCCGCCCGAAAAACCCTGCGATCAGGAAGAACAGGGTCATGCGGAACATGTGCGCGACGATCGTGAAGTTGCCGATCAGCGGATCGGCGGCGTCGCGTACGACCCAGAATTGCGGGCCGGGCACGAAGCTCAGGCTGGCATGAAAGGCGACACCGAGCAGCAACGCGCCGCCACGGACGGCGTCGAGTGCGTGCAGCCGGGTCGGCGGCGTACCGGTCTCAGTCATCGAAAGCCTCCTGTGCGAATCAATCACAACATCGAGATATCGAAAACTGGTTTGTAGCGCAAACCTGTTGAAACGAGCCAAAAGCGAGGGCGCCGGGTCTCCGAAGGCGGTCGCGCTTGCAATGTTGGAGCTGATTTGCTTGCCTTTTGTGATGAACATATCCCTCATCAGGCGTCGTCGCTTTGGCCGTTCCGTCCTGCGTGACACAGGCGCTAAAGTGTCTGCTTCATCCGTCACGGCGGTCATGGCGCTTGCGCTGGCCACCCCGGTGGCGGCCAACCCGTCGGACGAGTTCCGCACGCTGCTCGACGATCATTTCGACTGGGTGCTCAAGGAAAATCCGGGCTTCGCACGATCGGTCGGCGTCGATATCGATCCGACCGCGGTCGGCGACGTCAGCCTTGCGGCGGAGGATCGGCGGGCTCAGGCGGAGGCCGTTTTCCTGAAGCGGCTCGACGCCATTCCCGATGCCGGACTCACGCCCGCGCAACGCACTGACAAGGCGATCCTGCGCCGGCTGCTGTCCGAAAGCATCGAGGGCAACGGCTTCGGCCAGCGCACCATCCTGTTCACCAGCTATTCCAACCCCTGGCAGGGCGCGGCGGGGCAGGGGGAGCGGACGGCGTTCCGGCGCAAGTCGGACTATGCCGCCTATCTCGACCGGCTCGCCAAATTCCCGGCGACCAACGATACGCTGATCCACATCACGGCGCAGGCGGTGAAGGGCGGCTATGTCCAGCCCTGCGTCAGCCTGGTCGGGTTCGAAGGCACGATCACCGGCGTGATCCAGCAGGATGCGACCCAATCGCGCTTCTATGCGCCGTTCACCCGTACCAAGCCGGTCGATGCCACCGACGCCGAATGGGCGGCGCTGCAGGCGCGGGCGAAGAAGACGGTGACCGAGGTGATCAACCCGGCCTATGCCAAGGCGGCGGATTTTTATCGCACCAGCTATGCACCCAAATGCGCCAAGACGGTGGGGGTGTCGGCGCAGCCCGACGGCGCGCGCTACTATGCCTTCCGCATCCGTCAACTGACCACCACAGACCTGACCGCCGACCAGATCCACAAGGTCGGGCTTGACGAGGTCGCGCGCATTCGCGCCGAGATGGAGAAGGTGGCGAAGGACGCCGGCTTCGCCACGCGCGAAGCCTTTGTCGAAGAGCTTCGCACCAACCCCAAATATTACGCCAGGACGCCCGAGGAGCTGATGGCCGCCGCCGCGCTGCAGGCGAAGGAGATCGACGGCAAGATGCCGGGCTTCTTCAACCGCCTGCCGCGGCTTCCCTATGGCCTGCGCCGCATCCCTGCGGAGACGGCGGAGGGGACGACCACCGCCTATTACGGCCCGGGCAATCCCGAACTGGGGATGGCCGGCCATTATTACGTCAACACCTCGAAGCTCGACCAGCGCCCGCTCTACGAACTGCCTGCGCTGACCGCGCATGAAGCGGTGCCCGGCCATCACCACCAGATCGCGCTGCAGCAGGAGCTGGAGACCGCGAAATTCCGCCGTTACCTCGCCAATTTCACCGCCTTTACCGAAGGGTGGGGGCTGTATGCGGAGCGTGTCGGGATCGAGATGGGCCTGTACGACACCCCCGAAAAGCAGATGGGGCGGCTGTCCTACGAGATGTGGCGCGCGTGCCGCCTTGTCGTCGATACCGGCATCCATTCCAAGGGCTGGACCAAGGAACAGGCGGTCAAGTTCATGCTCGACAATACCGCGCTGTCCGCCGCGAACATCGATGCGGAGGTCAATCGCTATATCAGCTGGCCGGGCCAGGCGCTGGGCTACAAGCTCGGCGAGCTCAAGATCCGTGAACTGCGCGCGCGGGCCGAACAGGCACTGGGCAACGACTTCGACCTCAAGCGCTTCCACGATGCCGTGCTGGAGCAGGGGGCGGTGCCGCTCGACGTGCTCGACGCCCAGATCGACATCTTCATCGCTGCCGAGAAGGAGCGGATCGCCAAGGCTGGCTGAGGCATTGCCAACGCTTCCTTAACCCTGACCTGTCATCAACTTGGCCCAAATCCGGCGATTTTCGGCCGGAGTGGAGCGTGATGATGGGCCGTCGGACGAATGCAATTGCCATCCTGCTGATGCCGCTGGCGCTCGCCGCGTGCGGCGGTGGCAGCGAGGCGGGCAATGTCGACGCGCTCGACGACGAGATCGGCGGCAATTCGGCCGATCCGGCGCTGATGGGAGCGCTGCAGGACCAGATCATGGTCGATCCGCAGCTCGCCCAACAGTCCAACAAGGACGCGATCCGTCCGCCGAGCCAGCCCTATTCGGCGCCGATCCCCTCGGACACCGTCGCCGCCGCCAAGGCCGCAATGCCCGCCGACGGCGAACTGCTCAAGGCACCCGACCCGGTGGAGGGCAAGTGCGACGCCTGCGACGCCCAGGACAAGTCGGTGACGCTCGCCGGTCTCGCCGGGGGGCAAAAGGACCGCCGCACGTCGGAATGCGCATCGAAGTTGAACTATTCGGCAGGTTGGGCAGCGCGCCTCCCCGCCGACATGCCGCTCCATCCCCAGGCCCGGGTGATCGAGGCGGCCGGAGCGGAAGGTGGTCAGTGCGGACTGCGCGTCGTCACCTTCTCGACGCCGCAACCGCTCCAGACGATGATCGACTGGTACTACACCCGAGCCGTCCGTGGTGGCTATTCGGCCGAGCACCAGCTCAAGGACGGCCAGCATGTGCTGGGCGGGACCAGGGCGAAGGACGATTCGGCCTATGTCGTGTTCCTGTCGGCGCGCGGGGATGGCGGCACCGATATCGATCTGATCGCCAACCGCGGCGGCTAGGCCGCTTCGAGCAGCCGCTCGGCCTGGGCCCGCGCCTCGTCGGTAATCTGCGCACCCGACAGCATCCGGGCGATTTCTTCCCGCCGTTCGGCATCGTCGAGCTGCCGCACCCCGGTCCGGGTCACCAGCCCGTCATGGCTCTTGGCGATCAGCAGATGGTGGGCGCCCCGCGCCGCGACCTGCGGACTATGCGTCACCACCAGCAGCTGCGTCCCCGACGCCAGCCGCGCCAGCCGCTCGCCGATTGCGCTGGCGACGGCGCCGCCCACCCCGCGGTCGATCTCGTCGAAGATCAGCGTCCGCGCGCCGCCCTCCTCGGCCAGCGCGACCTTGAGCGCGAGGATGAAGCGCGAGAGTTCGCCGCCCGACGCGATCTTGATCAGCGGGGCGAAGGGCGCGCCGGGGTTGGTCGACACCTCGAACTCCACCCGGTCGCGGCCCGAAGCGGACCATTGGTCGCGGGGCAACGACTCGACAGTCGTGCGAAACTTAGCGGCGTCGAGCTTGAGCGGCGCCAGTTCCCCCGCAACCGCAGCGTCGAGCCGCGCGGCGGCGGCGGATCGGGCGGCCGACAGGGTTTCGGCAGCGGCGACATAGGCCGATTCGGCGGCAGAGACCTGCGCCTCCAGTTGGGCGATCGTCCCTTCGCCGCCCTCGATCCGGGCAAGCCGCGCGGCGAACGTCTCGGCCAGATCGGCAAGATCGTCGGGCTGGACGCGGTGTTTGCGGGCCAGGCCGCGCAACTCGAACAGACGGGCCTCGTCCGCCTCCAGCGCAGCAGGGTCGAACGCCAGTGCCTCGGCGGCGGTGTCGATATTGTCTTGCGTCGCACCGCCCTCGACCAGCGCGAGATCCAGTGCGGCGAGCGCTTCGCCGAGCGCCGGATGATCCTCGGCAACCCGTTCCAGGATGCGGGCTGCCTGGCGCAGCCGAGTCAGCGCTCCATCGGACCCGTCGAGGAGGTCGGCGATCTGCTGGAGTTCCCCCGCAATTCGCTCGCCGCGCTGCATCGTTGCCCGCCGCTCCGCCAGGACCGCCTCCTCTCCCGATTCGGGCGCCAGCGCCTGGAGTTCTCCCACCGCATGTTCCAGCCATTCGCGATCCCGTGCCGCGGTTTCCTGCTCGGATCGCGCGATTGCCAGCGCCTCATCGGCTTCACGGAGCTTGCGATATGCGGTCGCGACTGCATTCACGTCGAGACGCCCGAAACTGTCGAGCAGTGCGCGATGGCCGCGCGGGTTGAGCAGGCCGCGATCGTCATGCTGGCCGTGAATTTCGACTAGCAGGCCACCAAGTTCGCGCAGCAGGCCGGCCGACGCGGGCTGATCGTTGACATAGGCCCGGCTGCCGCCATCGGCCTTTACCAGGCGGCGAATGGTGAGGGGCTCGGACGGGTCGTGGTCAAGTCCGCTCTCACCCAGCAACGTCGCGACCGCTGTGGGATCGGTCAGTTCGAAGCTGGCGGTGACGACGGCTTGCGACGCCCCCTGACGGACCAGGCCGCTGTCGGCACGGGCGCCGAGCGCAAGGCCAAGCGAATCGAGCAGGATCGACTTGCCCGCCCCGGTTTCCCCGGTCAGCACGCCAAGCCCGGTGCCGAAGTCGAGGTCGAGCGCCTCGATCAACACCACGTCGCGGATGGACAATGCGGTCAGCATCGGCCCGCACTACCCCTTTTTGTTCCGCCTTGGGAGAGGCGATTCACCGGGGCAGCGCGAAAGCTCAGTTCGTCTCGTCGGTCGGCGACGCGGGACGCTGGGGTTCGTCGCGTACCGGACGTTCTGCGGGCGCCGCGAGTGCCGGGACTGGAACCGGCTCGCCATGCTTCTGGACCAGTTCATAGGCCCGCTCATACCATTGCGTACCCGGATAGTTGGCGCCGAGCACCGCTGCCGACTTCTTCGCCTCGTCCTTGATCCCGAGCGCCAGATAGCTTTCGGTCAGACGCATCAACGCCTCCGGCGTGTGGGTCGTCGTCTGATACTGATCGATCACGATGCGGAAGCGCATGACCGAGGCGAGCCACTGCCCTTTCGTCTGATAATAGCGCCCGACCTCCATCTCCTTGCCGGCGAGGTGGTCGCGGACCAGGTCGATCTTGAGGCGCGCATCGGCGGCGTAGCGCGTGTTGGGATAACGGCGATTGAGTTCGCCCAGCGCGTCGAGCGCCTGCTGGGTGATCTTCTGGTCGCGGGTTACGTCGCTGACCTGCTCATAATAGCTGAGCGCGATCAGATAATAGGCATAGGGCGCGTCGCGGTTACCCGGATGCACCGCCAGGAAGCGTTGTGCCGACTGGATCGCCTGGGTGTAATTCTTGTCGAGATAATAAGCGAAGGCGCCCATCAGCTGCGCGCGGCGCGCCCAGACCGAATAGGGATGCTGCCGCTCGACCTCGTCGAACAGCGCGGCGGCGAGCTTGTACTGCCCCTTGTCCAGCCGGTCCTTCGCCGCCGTGTACAGCGTGCCGACGTCGCGGGCGACATAGGGCAGGTCGGCACGGGTGCCGCCGCCGCGCGCACAACCGGCGATGGGAAGGGCCAGCACGGCAAGAGCGACCAGCGAGAGCGAGCGGGTGGAAAGCATACGCATTGCGCAGGTTCTTAGCCGAGGGTTGCGTACTGGCGAAATGTTTTTTGGCGATGCTTGCGGTGAAGTGGATCGGTGCGCAGAATTCGGGCGTTGTCGCGATGCTTCGACGCGCATTTCCTGGAGGACCGATGCCCGCGCAATTGCTCGCTACGCACCGTGTGGAAAAGCCTTGGGGACGTCATCGCCTGTGGCCCGGGTTTGACGATCCTGCACCGGGCGGGGAACCTGTGGGCGAGGTGTGGTTCCAGACTCCGGGCGATGCCGCGCCGGACCTGCTGATCAAATATCTGTTTACCAGCGAAAAATTGTCGGTGCAGGTGCATCCCGACGACGATGCGGCGCATCTGCGCGGGTTGCCGCGCGGTAAGGACGAATGCTGGGTGATTCTCGCCGCGGAGTCCGATTCGACGATCGCCCTCGGCCCCCGCGAAAGCGTGGACGCCGAAACCCTGCGTGCGGCGGCGATCGATGGATCGATCGAGGGACTACTCGACTGGAAGCCGGTACGGGCGGGTGATGTGATTTATGCGCCATCGGGTACGGTCCATGCGATCGGGGCCGGTCTCACCCTGATCGAAGTGCAGCAGAACAGCGAAACCACCTATCGCCTCTATGATTATGGGCGACCGCGCGAATTGCACCTGGATGACGGGATCGCGGTGGCCGACCTGGAGCCATGGACCCCCGCGCCGACGCCGGGCGAGGTGGAGGCCGGGCGGACGATATTGGTCGAGGGGCCGAAATTCGTGCTGGAGCGCTGGGGTGGCGGGGATCGGGCGATCCGGCTGCCCCATGGGGTGACCGGCTGGCTGATTCCGGTGCGCGGCGCGGGTGAGGTCGATGGCGTGGCATGGCAGGCGGGAGAGTGCGTAACCGTAACCGGCAGCGCGGTGCTTACCGCCTCCACCGATAGCGACCTGCTGTTCGCCTATCCGGGCGCGCAACGCATGTGAAATTGGGGCATCTGAAGCTGGCCGGGCGATGAACGCGGGGTAGTTTTCGGTTCACGCAACCGCCGCAATATCCCGGTCGTTCTGGTGCACATCCAAAAGTTGCAGGAGTGTATCCAATGCGTACCCCGATGATCGCCGCGATGATGGCATCGGTCGTACTGACCCCCGTCCCGGCCCTTGCCCAACAGACCCCGCGCGACTCCAACCGCGAATATCGTGAAGAAGTGCGCGATGCGCAGCGCGATTATCGCCGCGACCTGCGCCGTGCCGATTCGCCGCGCGAGCGCCGCCAGGCTCAGCGCGAATATCAGCGCGAACTGCGCGATGCCCGCCAGGATCGCCGTGCGGATCGTCGCGACTGGCGCCAGTATCGCAACTACGACTGGAACCGCCCTGCGCGCGGCCAGCGCGCCTATTATGCCGACGATTATTATCGCGACGGCCGCTATTATCGCGAACGTCGCCTGACGCGGCAGGACCGTATCTATCGCGGTCGCGACGGGCGTTATTATTGCCGTCGCAGCGACGGGACGACGGGCCTGATCGTCGGCGGCATCGCCGGTGGCTTCCTGGGCAATGCGCTGACCAACGGACGTTCGAGCGTGCTCGGGACGTTGCTGGGCGCTGCGGGTGGCGCGGCCCTTGGCGCGTCGATCGACCGCGGCAACATGCGCTGCCGCTGATCCTCGGACACAGAGCGGGGTTCGGGAAACCGGACCCGCTCTGGGTCAGATCAGAGGATGAAACCGCCGAGCCAGAGCCGCACGCCGCCGACGATCAGCACGACGATATTGAGGTTTCGACCCGTGTTCGACTCCGACAAGGCGCCAAGGGCTAGGCCCAGGATCGCGAGCGGAACGACCAGCCAGTTGAGCCAGCCGAGCAGCGGGATGAGGCCGATCAGCATCACCGGAAAGGCGACGATGCCGACGATGAGCGAGAGCAGATTAAGCATGACGGCGAAGATGCGACATGCGAGGTGTTTTGGCAAGATAAAACACGTTGTGCGTTAACGATTATGAACGGAGCTTTCGCGATTGCGACACGCCGCGACACAAAAGCGACATTCCGGTCAAATCATTGCGACATGCGCCGGCAATAACGGAGACAGCCGCAGAGGCGGCCAGGGATTTGAATGAGGAGAAGGTCGATGAACAAGAAGTTTGCATTGATGATCGCCGGTCTCGGCATCGCCGCCGCCACCGTTCCTGCCGCGACCGCACAGGCCGGGTGGCAGAGTATCAACCAGCGCCAGGCGCAACTGGAGCAGCGGATCAACCAGGGTCTGCGCAATGGCCAGCTGACGCGCGCCGAGGCGACGCGCCTGCGCGCCGAATATCGCGGGATCGCCCAGCTTGAGGTTCGCTATCGCCGGTCGGCGCCCGGGCTGACGATCGCCGAGCGCCGCGACCTCGACCGCCGGTTCGACGTGCTGTCGCGCAAGATCCGCGTCGAACGCCGCGACAATCAGAACCGGCCTGGCGCGGACAATGGCTGGTGGAACATCAACCAGCGGCAAGCGATTCTCGATCGTCGCATCGACCAAGGCGTGCGGAGCGGACAGATCACCCGCGCCGAGGCTGTCCGTCTGCGGGCGGAGTTTCGCGGCATCGCTGCGCTCGAAGCGCGCTATCGCCAGAGCCGCCCGGGTCTGACGATGGCAGAGCGGGCGGATCTCGACCGCCGCTTCGATGCGCTGGCGCGCAAGATCCGGTGGGAGCGTCGGGACTGGGAGCGTCGCCGCTAAGCCAAGGCGTCTCTGAATGAATGGACGGCCCCCGCGCGCATGTGCGGGGGCCGTTTCGTGCTGGAGTTTGGCCCACGAAGCTGAACCGACTCTAGCGAATCGGCTGACCGCTGTCCTTCCACTTGTCGAGAATCTGCGATTCCGCGGGTGCGGCATAGCGCGCAAGAACGTCGCCGCTCTCGGCGGGTTCGCGGCGCGCGGAGGCCGAAGGCTGCCGCTTAGGCACCTGTTCGGCGGCGGGGCGCAGCATTGGATTGCCGGGTCGCTGCACGGCGTCCGCAACGGCTACTGACGTGGGGACAGGGGCGGGCTTCGCTACGACCGGGGCAGTGGCGGTTCGCGCCGTCGGGCCGGGGATCGGCTCGCCGCCGCGATACGCCTGGGTGAAGGCGGCGCCGGTCCCCCAATAGCCCTTCCAACGGTGGAAGAAATGCGCGCCGAACACGCCGGTCATCACCAGGCTCTTGTTCCAGCGCGGGGTCACTGCGTGGGTATGATAGTGCGTTGCCATGCCCACAGGTGCGAAGACCTCGCCCGCCAGAGCGGCCGATGCGACGCGCGCGGCCCGGTCCCAATAAGTCCGCTCGGGCTTGCGTGCCATTGCGCCGTCGCAGGCAAAGCTGAACTGACAGCCCGACTTTTCGGACCCCTGAAAGACAACGCCACAGACCGTGCCGGGGAAGGTCGGGTGGCGGACCCGATTGAGGATAACCTGCGCGACCGCGCGCTGGCCATCCTCCGGCTCGGTCGCGGCCTCATAATAGATGGCGGTGATAAGGCATTGCAGCGCGCGCGCCCTGTCCTGGGCCGAGCCGCGCAAATCGAAGGGCGGGGCGGGACGGATCGTCGGATCCGCCGCTGCATCATCCGGAACCGGGGTATCGGGCAGTTCTACCGTGCCGGTCGATCCCAGCGATGGCGAGCCGCTGCCGTCGTCCGCGAGCTGGTAGAAGGCGGCGCCGGGGAAGTGGTCGTCGGCTTCATAGCCGGTCGGTTGGGGACCGACGGCGCGCGCGCCCTGTTGCGAGGCGTGGAGCGCGGTCAGGCCGGCATGTGCGGAGAATCCGGCACCGACCAGCGACGCGATCAACGCCGCTGCCAGTCCCCGAAGCTGAAGTCGCGTCATCCGTCGCAGCATGTCTGTCCCGCCGGGAAGGCTTCCCGAGCCTGCCATAGCGCCGCGGACCTTTATTTTCTGCTGCCGATTTCACCGCGTCCCAAGGTGAAACGATTGATAGTTAAGCTAATATTAGGGATGAAGGGCCCCGCAACCACGCCCCTCCCCTGAGGGGGAGGGGCTTTGGAATCACTTCAACGTGGCGCTGTCGAGATTCAGGGCGCTGGCCGGAATTACCTCCAACTGCGGATAGGTCTTGCGAAGCGCGTCGACGAACTGCTTTGAATCGCCGACTACGACGATGCTGGCGCTGCTGGGATCGAGCACCTTCTTCGCCGCCGCTTGCACCGCTGCCGGATCGACGCCCTGGATCGCGGGGATATAGGTCTGCAACGTATCCAGGGGGACGCCGTCGGCGACATAATCGGCGAGCGCCCCGGCGATTCCGTCGGTGCGCTCGATCCGGCGGCCGAAGCTGCCCACCAATACGGCCTTGCGCGAATCGAGTTCAGTCTCGGGGACCGGGGCGGCACCCAGCGCCTTCATCTCTGCGGCGATCAGCGCGACGACTTCGGGCGCGGAGGGGTTCTTGGTCTGAGTCGATGCGGTGACGATCCCCGGAGCGCGGCGTGCATCGACGCTGCTGCCCGCGCCATAAGCGAGGCCGCGCTTGATGCGGATTTCGCGGTTGAGGCGTGAGGTGAAGCCGACGCCGAGCGTGGCATTGGCGACCTGTGCGGCGTAGAAATCCTTGTCGTCGCGTGCGATGCCGGGGCGGGCGACGACCACGCCAGCCTGACCGGCTTCGGGCAGGTCGACGACGATCACCCGGGGGCTTGGCGTGGCGGCCGCCGTCGCGGCCCTGATGCGTGTGTCCGCTTTCCAGTCGCCGAACAGCTTCTTCGCCTGCTCGACGGCATCCTTTTGTGCGATGTCGCCCACGATCACGAGGGCTGCCTTATCTGGCTGCCACGCGTCACCATAGGCATCCGCGATGTCACTGCGCGAGATTTTTGGCAGCGAGGTCGGGTTGCCCGACAGCATGTGGCCATAGGGTGCCGCGCCGAACACTGCGCGGTTCGCGACGATCCCGGCGAGCGCTGCCGGGTCTTTGAGCTGGACGGTAACGCCGTCCAGCGTCTGTTTGCGGGCGCGCTCCAGCTCTTCCTGAGCGAAGGCCGGATTGCGCGCGACATCGGCGAGCACGGTCAGCGCGGGTTCGACCTGATCGGCCTTGACGGTAACCGTGGCGAAGGCGGCATCCCAGTCCGCGCCCGCGCCGATCGAGCCGCCGAGCGATTCGATCTGCTGCGCGATCTGTTCGGCCGAGCGGGTCGCCGTACCCTTGGTCAACAGTTCGGCGGTGAGCGCGGCGGTCCCTGCCTTGCCCTGCGGATCGCTCGCGCCGCCCGCGGGGGCCACCACGGTGGCGGTGACGATCGGAAGATCGCGTTTTTCGACCACGATCACCCGTATCCCATTGGCGAGCCTGGTCTCGTTCGCGACGGGAATGATGGGGGAGACCGGCGCGGCAGGAGCTGGGACGGCAATCCGTTCCGCTTCGCTCGCGGCAGTGTGGATGACGATGTCCTTCGGCGCGACGAGTGGCGCGACCTTGACGGTCGATGCCACGCCAACGCTGTCCCCCTTCGCGCCCTGTGCCATCGCATCGGGGAGGTAGATGATCGCAGCGGACTGGTTGTCGCCCAGATAGTTGCGCGCGACGCGCTGGACGTCGGCGGCGGTGACCCGGGCGATCTCCGCAAGCTGGCGGTCGCTATGGCGCGGGTCGCGATCGATGATGATCGAGGCGGCAAGGGTCGATGCCTTGCCTTCCGCGGTCTCACGGCTGCGCAGCGCCGAAGTGAGGATTTCGTTCTTCGCCTCGGCGAGTTCGGCGTCGCTTACCGGCGTATCACGAAGCGCTGCGATTTCGCGCCGCATCGCTGCCTCGCCATCCTGTGCCGACTTTCCGCCGGCCAGGATCGCGTACATGGCGTAGGCGCCGGTCGATTGGCGCGAATCGAGGAAGGTGTCCGCCTGTGCGACGAGCTGGTCGCGATAGACGAGGTTGCGGTAGAGCCGCGAATTCTCGCCACCCGACAGGATGCCGTCGAGGACGGTGAGCGCGGGAAGATCGGGGTGGTTATCGGGCGGAAGCTGATAGCTGAGCAGCACGGCGGGGAGCGGCGTATTGGGTTCATAGACCGTCTGACGCACCGCCGTGGTGCGAGCCGGTTCGCTGACAGTCACGCGCGGGATCGGCCGGTTCGGCTTGGCGATCGGCGCGAAATATTTGTCTACCCATTTGTCCAGCTGCGCCGGATCGAAATTGCCGGCCACGACCAGCACGGCGTTGTCGGGGCGGTAATAGGTCGCGTGAAAGGCGCGAATATCATCGATATTCGCGGCGTCCAGGTCTTCGATGCTGCCGATTCCGGGGCGGGCATAGGGGTGAACGCTGTAGGAGATGTTGGGGAAATAGACGTAGAAGAGCTTGCCATAGGGCTGCGCCAGCACGCGGCTGCGCAGTTCCTCCTTCACCACATCGCGTTCGGAGGCAAAGACCTTTTCGTCGACGACGAGGCTCGCCATGCGGTCGGCTTCCGCGAACAGCAGGCGCTCGAGATGGTTGGCCGGGACCACCTCGTAATAGTTGGTATAATCCGCGTTGGTCGATGCGTTGTTATAGCCACCGACATCCTCGGTCAGCCGGTCCATCTGCTCGTCGACCAGGTTGCGCGTACCCTTGAACATCAGATGTTCGAACATGTGGGCAAAGCCCGATTTGCCCGCCGGATCGTCCTTGCTGCCGACATCGTACCAGACCTGGACCGAGACATTGGCCGTCGAAGTGTCGCGGATCGCATAGACCTTGAGGCCATTGGGCAGCGTCCGCTCGGTGAAATCGAGCGGTGCGACGGCGATCTGCTCCTGCTTCTGCGCCGCAGGGACGGGGGCCGCTTGCTGTGCCTGCACGGAGAAGGGGAGCAGGGCGGCACCCAGGAACAGGGCGGTGCGGGTCAGACGCATAGGGCTTGGTCTCCGAAGGGAGGGAAGGGGGTCAGTCTTTCTTGCGGCTGCGCGCGGCGTAGATCACGGCGGCGGCGAGTGCCGCCGAACCGATACCGATGCCGATTTTCGCCAGCGGCCATTTCCTTGCGTCGCCGGGTCGGGGCGTTCCTTCCGCCCGCTCGGCGACTTCGCGCGCCTGGCGGGCGGTGGCGGTGATTTCGTTGGCGATTTCGGCGTCGTCGTCGGTCTTGTCGGTCACTGGATACTCCTTGATCGCGCAGAAGTAGGACAGTGACGCAGCACGCGCAATCAGCTCCGATTCTCATAATATTGCGCACGAAACGCGTTGGCGAAGGCGGTCAGGCGCCCCTTGCCGATCGCGGCGCGCAGATCGGCCATCAGCGACTGATAGAAATGCAGATTATGCTCGGTCATCAGCATCGCGCCGAGGATTTCGCCCGACCGGACGAGGTGGTGCAGATAGGCGCGGCTCCAGTTAGCGCAGACAGGACAAGCGCATTGCGCATCGATCGGCTCCTGATCCTCGGCAAATTTAGCGTTGCGGATGTTGATCGGGCCATTGGCCGTGAACCCCTGACCGGTGCGGCCCGAACGGGTCGGGAGAACGCAGTCGAACATGTCGATGCCGCGCTCGACCGCGCCGACGATGTCGTCGGGCTTGCCCACACCCATCAGATAGCGCGGCTTGGCGGCATCGAGCTGGCCGGGGGCGTAATCGAGCACGCCGAACATCGCCTCCTGTCCTTCGCCCACCGCGAGGCCGCCGACCGCATAGCCGTCAAAGCCGATATCGAGCAGCGCATCGGCGCTCGCCTTCCGCAGATCCTGGTCGAGCGCACCCTGCTGGATCCCGAAAAGTGCGTTGTTCGCGGCATGATCGCCGCCGGCGTCGAATGCGTCGCGGGAGCGCTTCGCCCAGCGCATCGAGCGCTCCATCGCGGCCGCCTGCACCTCGCGCGTCGACGTCGTCGGTACGAGCTCGTCGAAGGCCATGACGATGTTCGAGCCGAGCAGCCGCTGAATCTCCATCGAGCGTTCGGGGCTGAGCAGGTGGCGCGAGCCGTCGAGATGCGACTTGAAGACGATCCCTTCCTCGCTGCGTTTGGTAAGGTCGGACAGGCTCATCACCTGATAGCCGCCGCTGTCGGTGAGGATCGGGCGATCCCAGCCCATGAAGCGATGCAGCCCGCCGAGGCGATCGATCCGCTCCGCGGTCGGGCGGAGCATGAGATGATAGGTGTTACCGAGGATGATGTCGGCGCCCGAAGCGCGTACATCCCTAGGCTTCATCGCCTTGACGGTGGCTGCGGTGCCGACGGGCATGAAGGCAGGCGTGCGGATCTCGCCGCGCTGCATCGCGATCGTTCCGGTACGCGCCTTGCCGTCGGTGGCGTGGATGGTGAAAGTGAAGCGGGACATGCGCGTCCGATGCTGTGTTGAGGGGATAATGGCAAGCAAAGCCGATGAAAAGGGCGTGGTTCCGCCTGTCGCCAATCTGTTTGCCGATCTGCCCGATGCGCGGACAAGCGAGGTGTTCAGTGCAGTACTCGCCCGGCCGGGGCTGCGGATCGAGCGGATCGTCTCGCACGGCCAGACGACGCCGGAGGATGCGCCCTTCGTCCAGGTCGAGGACGAATGGGTCCTGCTGCTGCGGGGAAGTGCGGGCATCCGAATCGAGGGCAGCGGGGAGGTCGCACTGAAGCCGGGCGACCATCTGCTGATTCCCGGCGGCAAGCGCCACTGGGTGACGCGAACCGCCCCGGACGCGCCGACCCTATGGCTCGCGATCCATCTGGGCTGACTGACGCACGAACGCCACGACCTGATCGGGGGTCGCAAAGGCGATGTCGGGGTTGAGGTGGGCGAATGCCTCAGGCTCGGCATAACCCCATAGCACCGCCCCGGCTCGGATGCCGACTTCGCGTGCCGCGTCGATGTCGCGGGTCTCGTCGCCCAGCGAGACCATCTGTCCGACGGGGATGCCACTCGCTCGAACGATCTTGCGGAATTTGGGCGCCTTACCGAATAAGGATGCGCCACAGGCCCACCAGCTGAACCGTGCGGCGTTGTCCGGACCCAGCACCGCGCGGGCGTTCGCCTCGCTGTTCGACGTGACCAGGGCGAGGGGAATGCCCATCGCTTCGATCTGCGCGAGCATTTCGCTCACCCCGTCGAACAGCTTCACCTGATGCGTATTGCGGCCGAACAGGCGGCGGACGTAGCGGGAGATGAAGGGCAGCTTCCACCGCGGGATGCGCAAATGGCTGATCACATCGCGCGAGCTCATCTTGCGCATCGGCTCGATCTCGTGTGGCGCGACACGGCGGAAGCCGTAGCGGTCGGACAAATGATCGATGATCGACAGGAACCAGCCGCCGCTATCGGACAGTGTGCCATCGAAATCGAAGATGACGAGACGCAGCGGCGCGGGCGCTTCAGTCATGGGCGCCCGCCATGGCCGGATTGAAGACCGCATGGATCATGATCGCCCATCTCGATCTGCAACGTTGTATGGCGAATGCCGAAGTCATGCGCCAGCCTGTGCTGCGCGTCGTGGAGGAAGGCGTCGCCCGGATGCCCCCCTGGCATCAACAGGTGCGCGGTGAGCGCCACCTCGGTCGTGCTCATCGGCCAGATGTGCAGATCGTGGACACGGGTGACGCCGGGCAGCCCAGCGATCGACGCCTCGACCTTGTCCGGATCGATCCCCGGCGGGACGGCGTGGAGCGCCATCACCACCGAATCGCGCAGCAGGCCCCAGGTGCTCCACAGGATGACGATAACGATCAACAGGCTGATTGCGGGATCGATCCACGCGGCGTTGGTCAGCAGGATCAGGCCGCCTGCGACGACCACACCCGCCGACACGGCCGCATCCGCCGCCATGTGGAGATAGGCGCCGCGGATGTTGAGATCGTCCTTGGCGCCGCGCACGAACAGCATCGCGGTGGCTGTGTTGATGACGATACCGACGCCTGCGACGATCATGACGGTCAGGCCCGGAACGGGGGTCGGGTCGCTGAATCGCCGCACCGCCTCAAGGGCGATGGCGCCGACCGCGAACAGCAGCAATACGGCGTTGGCCAGCGCGCCTAGGATCGTCGAGCTGCTGAGCCCATAGGTGAAGCGGCGCGAGGCGGGGCGCCGGGCGAGCGAGGCGCCGCCCCAGGCGATCAGCAGGCCGAGCACATCCGAAAGATTATGGCCCGCATCGGCGAGTAGCGCCATCGACCCGGTGGCGATTCCCGCAAGCCCCTCGACCAGCACGAAGCCGAGATTGAGAATCGTACCGATCGCAAAGGCGCGTCCGAAATCCCTTGGCGCATGGCTATGGCCATGATGCCCGTGGCCATGTGCGGCGGGGCCGTGGTGATGGTGTGAGCCGTGCATCGGCATCACCTTAACCGCAGTGCAGCATGTGATGCTAGCGCATCCACGCCAGTCTCAGCGGCGGCGCTGAGGGCGACGGTTTTCGCCTTCGCCAGGGCGCCCGCCGGGCTGGGCGACGGGGCGCACGGTGAGCAATTCGCTACGCCGCAGGACTCCGTCCTTGTCGGCATCGAAGCGGCTGAAGAACAATGCGAACCGCGCCTGCAATTCGGCAAGGGTGATGCGGTTGTCGCCATCCTGATCGACCTCGAACGGGCTGGGGAGCGCATTGCGATTGCCGAGCCAGCGTTCGGACCAGTCGCCAAAGCCGATATAGCCGACCGACGCCTCGCCTTTTGAAGAAGCCTGGAAGCTGCGCGCGACCCCGGCGTCGAACTCGGCGCGGGTGACGAGCCCGTCGCCGTCGGAATCGAACGCAGCGATCGCCATCGCCACCGGCTCGGCGATCATCAGCGGGATCGGGGTTGCCATCGCCTCGCCCGGGGGCGGCGGTGCCGGGCGCTCCTGCGCAACGGCCGGGGTGGCGGCGAGAAGGGTAAGGGGGAGCAGGCGGATCAGGGCGGGTCTCCGGGAAGCAGCAGGCTGGCATCGCCATAGCTATAGAAGCGGTAATTTGCGGCGATGGCATGGCGGTAGGCCGCCTGCATCCGATCCAGACCCATCAGTGCCGAGACCAGCATGAACAGAGTCGAGCGGGGGAGGTGGAAATTGGTCAGCAGGCCGTCGATGCCGCGAAACCGATAGCCGGGCGTGATGAAGATCGCGGTGTCGCCTTCGAAAGGGCGGATCGTGCCGTCTTCGCCAGTGGCGCTTTCGATCAGTCGCAGACTGGTGGTACCGACGGCGATCACCCGGCCCCCGGCGGCGCGGACGGCGTTGAGCCGGTCGGCGGTGGCGGCATCGATGCGGCCCCATTCGGCGTGCATCCGGTGGTCGTCGGTGTCGTCGGCCTTGACCGGCAGGAAGGTGCCCGCGCCGACATGCAGGGTCAGCGTGGTGTGACCGATCCCGGCGGCGTCGAGCGCGGCCATCAGCGCGGGGGTAAAGTGCAGCGCTGCGGTGGGTGCGGCGACGGCGCCGGGTTCGCTGGCGAACATCGTCTGGTAATCGTCGGCGTCGCGGGCGTCGGTGGGGCGTTTTGCGGCGATATAGGGCGGGAGCGGCATCCGGCCGGCGCGCTCCAGCAGCAGCTCGACGGGCTCGTCGCCGGGGAAGAACAGGGTGTAGCTGCCGTCGTCGTGGCGCGCTTCGGCGGTGGCGGTGACGCCATTGCCGAAGTCGATCGTCTCCCCGACTCGCAGCCTTTTGGCGTTGCGGATGAAAGCGATCCAGTGGCGCGGCCCCTCGCGCTTGTGGAGGGTGGCGCCGATCCTGGCCTCGCCGCGCATCCCTTCGAGCTGGGCGGGGATGACGCGGGTGTCGTTGAAGACGAGCAGGTCACCGCGGCGGAGCAGGGCGGGGAGGTCGGCGACGCTGCGGTCTTCGGTCCGCTCTCCGTCGAGTCGTAGCAGCCGGGCCGAATCGCGTGGGCTGGCGGGGCGCAGCGCGATCCGCTCCGGCGGCAGGTCGAAATCGAACAGGTCGACGTTCATGCCTGGTCGCCGCCCGGCAGGACCGGGCGGACGCTCACTTGCCGGGGCCGGGGGGCAGCGCGGCGGGGGCGTCGAGGGTCGGCGCGGGCGCGGCGGCCATCGGCGTGTAGGGCGGCGGATTGTCGGCGGCGATATAGGCGCGGAGGACGCGGGCGGGGTTCGCGGGCGGCTCGCCGCGCGGGATCGCGTCGACATATTGCATCCCGTCGATCACGCGACCGAACACGGTGTATTTCTGGTCGAGCTGAAGGCGGGGGACGAGCATGATGAAGAACTGGCTGTTCGCGCTGTCCTCGCTCTCCGCGCGCGCCGCCGCGACGGCGCCGCGGACGTGCGGGAGATAGTTGAATTCCTTGGGCACGTCGGGAAGGTCGCTGCCGCCGGTGCCATTGCCCTTGGGATCGCCGCCCTGCGCCATGAAGCCTTCGATCACGCGGTGGAAGACCAGGCCGTCATAGAAGTTCTGGCGGGTGAGCGTCTTGACCCGTTCGACGAATTTGGGCGCGACATCGGGACGCAGCCAGATGGTGACGCGCCCGCCCGTCGAGAGGTCGAGAATCCACAGATTTTCCTTGTCCGTGGTCGGCGGCGGGGCGGCGCGGCCGGCGGGCGGGGGGACGATCTGGGCGGCGGCCGGCATCGCGATCAGCGACGTCAGCAGGGCGAGAAACAGGGCAACAAAACGCATCGAAATCCCCACCGGACTGAAAACTGGAGCGGCTTAGAGCAAATCGCCGCTTGCGGCAAAGTGAATGCGGCGGGCGCAGCCACCCAGGATCAAACCGCCCCGAAAGCTGACAAAGTTACGCGAAACGCGCCTCATCCTGTCAGCTTTGCCCCACAGATCGGATCGCCCGACCGATCGAGCGGACGAACATATTGTGGATCGACGCTTGTAGGAAAGTGGATTTTTCGCGGCGCGGTCAGCTGCCCTTGCGGCCGATCTTCTCGACCCGCGCGACCACCTCGTCGCGCACGGTGGCGGGGACGAATTTGCGGATCTCGCCGCCGAACAGGGCGATTTCCTTGACCAGGCGGCTGGCGATCGGCTGGAGCGAGACATCGGCCATCAGGAAGACGGTTTCGATCCGGCCATTCAGCTGCTGGTTCATCCCCGCCATCTGATACTCATATTCGAAATCGGCGACGGCGCGCAGGCCGCGCACGATCATGCTCGCCCCCTCGCGCTCGGCAAAGTCCATCAGCAGCGAATCGAAGCTGACGACATGGATTTCGCCTTCGATATCCGCCACTTCGCGGCGGACCATGTCCATCCGCTCCGCGACGCTGAACATCGGATTCTTCGACGGGTTGGTGGTGACGCCGATGACGAGCCGGTCGACCAGCTTCGCGCCGCGGCGGATGATGTCCATATGGCCGAGCGTGATCGGATCGAAGGTGCCGGGATAGACGCCGGTGCGAGTGGTCATGAATCAAAGCCCTCATCGTCATCCCCGCGAACGCGGGGACCCATCTCCTGCGCTAACAGCACAATCAGCGGTTGATGTCGAAAAACAAGTCGCGCCAATCGGGATTGTCGCGCTCGATCAGCTCGATTTTCCAGGCACGTCGCCATTTCTTGATCGCCTTTTCGCGGGCGATGGCTGCGGTGATGTCGTCGTGGGGTCCGGCGTAGACGAGGCGGGTCACGCCATAGCGCGCGGTGAATCGGCTGCCTGTGCCTTCGCGGTGCTGGACCATTCGGGCGGCGATGTCGGCGGTAACGCCGGTGTAGAGTGTGCCGTTCTTGCGGTTGGCGAGGATGTAAACCCAGCCGCCCATCTCGCCGTTACGCTCGACGCGCGTTCGGGAGATGGGTCCCCGCGTTCGCGGGGATGACGGTGAGGCGTGTCCTCACCGGTCCCGTTCCAGCACGAAGCGGGCGATGGCGCGGAGGAGGTCGGCTTCGGGGCCGTAGCTGTGGAGGTGGGCGATCGACTGGTTGACGAGCAGTCGCGCCTGTTCGCGGGCGCGGTCGAGGCCGAGCAGGGTGAGGAAGGTTTCCTTGCCCGCCGCTTCGTCCTTGCGCAGCTGTTTGCCGACCGCGTCCTGATCGCCCTCGACGTCGAGGATGTCGTCGGCGATCTGGAAGGCGAGGCCGATGTCGCGGGCATAGCCGCGCAGGCCCGTACGGCCTTCCGGCGGGACGCGGCCGAGGATCGCGCCGGCCTCGACCGAACAGGCGATCAGCGCGCCGGTCTTGAGCGCCTGGCAGCGGGTGACGGTGGCGAGGTCGAAGCTCTGCCCCTCGGCCATCAGGTCCATCATCTGGCCGCCCGCCATGCCCGATGGGCCGGAGGCGCGGGCGAGATCGGCGATCAGTTCGTTGCGGACGAAGGGATCGGCATGGGTGGCGGGATCGGCGAGAATCTCGAAGGCGAGCGCGTGGAGGCAATCGCCGGCGAGGATCGCGGTCGCCTCGTCGAATGCCTTGTGCACCGTCGGCTTGCCGCGGCGCATGTCGTCATCGTCCATCGCCGGCAGATCGTCATGGATCAGCGAATAGACATGGATGCACTCGATCGCGGTGGCTGCGCGCGCGGCACAGATGCGATCGACCGCGAAGAGTTGCGCGGTGGCGAAGGTGAGCAGCGGGCGGAGCCGCTTGCCGCCGCCGATCGCGGCATGGCGCATCGCCTCATAGAGCCGCGCGCGGGGATCGGCGGGGACGGCGAGGAGATGGTCGAACTGGCGGTCGACCTCCGCCGCGACATCGCGGAGCGCGGCCTGGAGCGAGAGGCTGGCGTCCGCCACCTGGGTGCTCATCCTGCTGCGAACGGCGTGGTGCCGGTGACATTGCCGTTGGCGTCGGCGCGAATCGCCTCGATCCGGGCCTGTGCCGCATCGAGCCGGGCGGCGCATTGACGGCGCAGCGCATCGCCGCGTTCATACAGCGCAATCGCCTCGTCCAGCAGCGCGTCGCCGCTTTCCAGCCGACTGACGATCCGCTCCAGTTCCTTGAGCGCATCTTCGAAGGACAGGGAAGCGATGTCGATATCGTCGGTCATGGCGATGCTATGCGATGGCAGGGGAACCAATTCAACCTCCCGCGATTGGGCGGTGGACTGTAGAATGGCGCCATCAGCGTGTTCTCCTGCGAAAGCAGGAGCCCAGGGTCCCGGGCGGCAGTGCGTGTGGCCCTAGGTTCCTGCTTTCGCAGGAAAGCAAGGACATCGAAGGAGCGCGCATGTTTACCAGCATCAATCCGGCGACGGGCGAGACGGGCGAGACGTTCGAGGAACTGGACGGCGACGGCGTCGAGGCGGCGCTGGTGCGCGCCGAGGCGGCGTTCGCATCGTGGCGGGTGAGTCCGGTTGAGCAGCGGACCGCGCTGCTGACCGCGATTGCCGATCGGTTCGAGGCGAACAAGGCGCATCTGGCGGAAACCGCGACGCGGGAGATGGGCAAGACGCTGGTGTCGGCGGTGGCCGAGGTGGAGAAATGCGTTTCCGGGTTCCGTTACTATGTCGAGCATGGGCCTGAGTTTCTGAAGGGCGAGGAGCTCGCGCTGCCGACCGGGCGGGCGGTGACGCACTGGTTGCCGCTGGGGCCGGTGCTGGCGATCATGCCGTGGAATTTCCCGTACTGGCAGGTGGTGCGCTGGCTGGCGCCGACGATTTTGGCGGGGAATGTCGGGTTGTTGAAGCACGCCTCGCTGACGCAGGGGTGCGCGGCGCTGATCCAGCAGATGGTGAGCGCGGCGGGGGCGCCGGACGGGCTTTTCCAGAACTTGGCCGTGAAGTCGGACAAGGTGTCGCGGATCATCGCCGACAAACGTGTGGTCGCGGTGACGCTGACCGGGAGCGAGGGGGCGGGGGCCAAGGTTGCGGAGGCGGCCGGGCGCGCGCTCAAGAAGGTGGTGCTTGAGCTGGGCGGATCGGACCCGTTCGTGGTGATGCCCTCGGCTGATCTGGATGAAGCGGTGAAGACGGCGGTGAAGGCGCGCATTCAGAATGCCGGGCAGAGCTGCATCTGCGCCAAGCGGATGATCGTCCATGCCGATGTGTACGAGGCGTTCGCCGAGAAATTTGTCGCGGCGATGGATGCGGTGAAGATCGGCGATCCGATGGAAGACGGGGTCGAGATGGGGCCGCTGTCGAGCGTCGAGCAGCGCGATACGGTGCTGGAGCAGCTGGAGCGTGCGGTGGCGGCGGGGGCGACGCTGCATGGCGGAGAGAAGATCGACCGCGATGGGGCGTGGATGCACGCGGGGGTGCTGACTGAGGTCGATCCCGAGGCGGACTTTGCCAAGGAGGAGATTTTCGGGCCGGTCGCGATGCTGTTCCGGGCGGAGTCGCTGGACGATGCGATCCGGCTGGCGAACGAAGTGCCCTATGGGTTGGGGTCGAGCGTGTGGACCAACGACGCCGACGAGCAGGCGCGGCTGGTGCGCGATATCGCGGCGGGGATGACCGCGGTGAACCAGATGCTCGCGTCAGTGCCGGGCGCGCCGTTCGGCGGGGTCAAGCTGTCGGGCCATGGCCGCGAGCTGGGGCCGTGGGGGCTGCATGAGTTTATGAATTTGAAGGCTGAGATGCGGGGGTGAGGGGGGCGGTCGGATAGGTACTGCGGGATAGGGCAACAAAGTCTGGCATTTCCCCGGCTGTGATGATCGGAATCTCGGTCGCATGGGCTAAGATGTTTGGGTCAGTCTCGATCCAATGCGCGAAGTTTGCGCTCACCCATGAGTAACCGTTCTTGTCGGCTCCTTCAAACAAGTGTGACACGAAGCTTGCGGCAACGACACGGCCCCACTCTATGGCTGCCTCGTCTGACGCGGCCTTTATCCAGATGGCAGCGCTATTCTCATCGTCCCAGCCATTGGTCGCGTTATTCACGAACTGCGTTGGCGTTTCGTATCCAAAGCAAAATAGGCGCGTCTTCGACATGACGACAGAATATCAGCCGGTGGATGGACATCAATGATGCCTCTCTACCGAGAGCGATTCATATGAAAATGCTCGATTTTCTCCAGTTGTCACCCCGGCCTTGTGCCGGGGTCTACCGGGAGGCCGGCGCGGTGCGCGAGGGTCTGTCGCTGGGCGTGGGGTGGGGTGGACCCCGGCACAGGGCCGGGGTGACGGATGGATCGCGGGGTGCCGGCGGTCATGGGTTGGAAGGATGAGGTGCGGCCTTCTTAAGCCCCTCCCCTTCAGGGGAGGGGTTGGGGTGGGGCCTATCCTCTTGGCACGTCGGTCTCGGTGAGACTGAGACGCCCCACCCCCCACCCCTCCCCTGAAGGGGAGGGGCTTAGAGTGCCTCAACTGCCGGGTCCCAACCTCCGTTTGCCCTGAGCTTGTCGAAGGGCCGCAGCCTGCGCTCGTTGAGGGCGGGAACGGTGCTTCGACAAGCTCAGCACAAACGGGGTGTGGGGGGCTGCCTCAAAAAAAGAAGAAGACCCTCCCCGACCCCTCCCGCGAGCGGGAGGGGCTTTAGAAGAAGGGGGGGCTTAAGAGGCCGCCGCCTCCGCCGCGATTTCCAGAAGCAAATCCTTGCGACTCAACTTCCCGATCATCGTCTTGGGCAGTTTCTCCCGAACCACCACCGCGTCGACGCGCTCATGCTTGCCGACCTGGGGGTTGAGCCAGGTGCGCAGCCCCTCGCCGGTCACCGCCTCCGCGTCGGCGTTCAGCGCGACATAGGCGCGGGGGATTTCGCCGAGGCGGGGGTCGGGCATCCCGACGACCAGCACCTCCTTGACCGCGGGGTGGCGGTAGAGGACTTCCTCGACATGCTTCGGGAAGACCTTGAATCCGCCGACCGAGATCATGTCCTTGAGCCGGTCGACGATGCGGATGAAGCCGTCTGCGTCGATCTGGCCGACATCGCCGGTGCGCAGCCAGCGCTGGCCGGTGGCGTCGTGGCAGAAGGTGGAGCCGTCGGTGTCGGGGCGGTTCCAGTATCCGGCCATCACCTGCGGTCCGGCGATGACGATCTCGCCCGGTTCGCCGTCCGGCGCGTCGCGTGAGGGATCTTCCTTGTCGACCAGCCGCACGCGGGTGGCGACGATGGGCTGGCCGATCGTGCCGGACTTGCCCTCGCCCTGATAAGGGTTGGCGGAGACGACGCCGGAGCTTTCGGACAGGCCATAGCCCTCGATCAGCGTCGCGCCGGTCGCGGCTTCGAAGCGCTTCTTGAGCTCGGCGGGGAGGGGGGCGCCGCCGGAGATGCAGTATTTGAGGCTGGACCAGTCGGTCGAGGCCGACTTCGGATGGTCGATCAGCGCCTGGAACATGGTCGGCACGCCGGGGAGCGCGACGGGGCGGGTGCGGTCGATCGCGGCGAGCGCCTGTGCCGCGTCGAAGCGGGGGAGCATCACGATCTCCCCGCCGGTCAGCACGGTGCGGTTGAGGACGCAGGTGTTGGCGAAGACGTGGAAGAAGGGGAGGACGCCGAGCACCTTGTCATGGCTGGTGCCGAGTTCGGGGTCGAGCCGGGCGACCTGGCGGGCATTGGCGGACAGATTCTGGTGGGTGAGCATCGCGCCCTTGGGCACGCCGGTGGTGCCGCCGGTATATTGGATCAGCGCGAGATGGGTCTGCGGGTCGATCTCGACCGTCTCGCACGCGCCGTCATTGGCGATGAGTTGCGAGAAGGCGGTGATGCGGGGGTCGTCGGGCTTTTCTGCGACCTCGCTTCGCTTGAACATGCGGTAGAGGATCGACTTGGTCGCGGGCAGCGCGCCGGCGACCGATCCGACGACGAGGCGTTCGAGTGCGCTGGCCTCCAGCACCTTGACCGCGGTGGGGAGCAAGGCGGTGGCGCTGAGCGTGAAGAGGAGGCGGGTGCCGCTATCGGCGACCTGGTCGGCGAGTTCGTCCACCGTATAGAGCGGCGAGAAATTGACCACCGTCGCGCCGAGCTTGAGGATGCCGTAATAGGCGGCGACATAATGCGGCACATTGGGCAGGAACAGGCCGATGCGGTCGCCCTTGCCATAGCCCATCGCGCGCAGGCCGCAGGCGACGCGGTTGGCGCCGTCGAGCGTCTCGGCATAGCTGTAGTGGCGGCCGAGGAAATCGAGCAGCGGGGCGTCGCCCATGCGGCGCGCCGATTCCTCGAACGCGGCGACCATGGAAAGCGGCGGAAGGGTCTGGTCCCAAGGGCCGGGATGACGATAGGCGGTACGCCAGGCGTGCTCGGGCCAAACTCGTTCGGGATCGCTCATTTACACAGGTGTAAGCACAGCCCCCGGGCTGCGCAAGTCAGCGGCGAATGGTCCGCTCGGTCCAGGTGTAGAGTACCGAAACCGCCATCACGCCGACATCGACCGCAGCCTGAATCTTGCGCGGTGCGGAGTCGGTCGCTTCATGGGTGAGGATGTGGATATCCGCCGAGGGGTGGACGACTGCGCCGAGCGCCAGCAGCGATGCGCCGCCCGCGGCCAATGCGATCCTGCGCTTGTTCAACTGGTCCATCGCCGCCTCCCGATGGGGCGGTCATTAGGCATATTCTGGCTGAACGGAAAGTGAATTCGCTCGATTTCAGGCCGCTTTGGCGCGATCGCGTCCGGCGGCCTTGGCGGCGAAGAGCGCGCGGTCGGCAGCGCGGTAGAGCGCCTTCCACTGTTTTTCGTTGGCCAGCGGGCCGGTGGCAGTGCCGATGCTGGCGGTGACCGGCAGGTCGAAGGGCATACGGGTCGAGCGAAGCCGGTCGAGCGGTCCTTCGGGATCGAGCGGATGGGCGGCGTCGGTCACGACGGCGAACTCCTCGCCGCCGACGCGCGCGATCAGGGCGTTGGGCGGGGCCAGCGCGCGGAGCGTCCGCGCGACGATCCGCAACACTTCATCGCCGCCGTCATGGCCGATCGTTTCGTTGACCTGTTTGAAGTGGTCGAGGTCGAGCACCAGCAACGTCTGCGGTCCGTGCCGCCCGATCGCCTGGCCGAGAAAGGCGCGGCGGTTGAGCAGGCCGGTCAGCGGATCGATATCGGCAAGGCGACGCGCGACCGTCTCCGCCGCCACCGCCTGGTCGCGCTCGCGGCTGAGCAGGCGAATGCGATAGGCGATGGCGACCGAGGAGATGAGCGCCTCCGCCGCCATCGACAGCAAGGTGGAGTTGTCGAGGAGAAAGCTCCACGGAATGAGACCCAGGCTGGCGAAGACGCGCATCCCGGCCGCGAGGATCGGCGCGGCCCAGGCGATAGCGAAAAGCCAGAGGAAGTTGGAGCGGCGGCGCCATGCGGAGACGATGATCGCCGCGACCGTGACGAAGGTGCCGACAAATACCCAGCTATACGCCGCGTCGAAGAGGCGGGGCGTGAGCGGCGCGAACAGCGCGACGGCGGCCCCGGTCAGCAACAGCGCGGCGATCGTCCAGCGGATCAGGCGGCGCAGGCGCGGCCCGAAGATATGCGTTTCGAAAAAGGTGCGCGCGAACCACAAGGCGGACGCGGCGGCGATGCTGAGCAGCAGATAGTTGATCCGCAGCCGGATATTGTTGTCGATGTCCGGCATCGCCCAGGCGAGTGCGCCGGAGGACGTCACGGCATAGGCCATCAGCGCCGCGATCATCAGGCCATAGGCCAGTTGGAAACGGTGCCGCAGCGACGCCCAGAGAGCGAGATTATAGACCAGCAGCGCGATGCACAGCCCGCCGAACGCACCATAGAGCAGCGTCATCGCGAGATTGGCGCGATGGCTTTCCGCCTGGGTCGCGAGCCGCGGATTGATGAGGATCCCGCGCATGTTCGCCGACCCCTCGATCTTCCACAACAGCCGATCGACCGCGACGGGCAGGCGGGGCAGGGGGTCCTCGACCACGGCGCCGATCTGGATACGGCGACTGGTATTTTGCGTGGTCGCGATGCGCATCCGGCCATCGGCATAGAGGACATGGAGCGTCACCCGTTCCTGCCACACGCTGCCGATCCGCGCGGCGAGCGGGCGGCGCGAGCGGGAGCGTTCGCCGATCGGCTGGGAAACGACCCAGAAATCGCCGGGGCCGAACTGCTGTTGCGGCGTCGCGCAATCGAATCCCGCCAGATCGCGGACGATGGCGCGCGGGTCGTCGCCGGGCCGGGCGGGGCGGATGCAGACGGCGAGCGGGCGGCCGGTGGTGCCCGCGCTCCACCCCGAGGCATTGGCATAAGCGGGGGGTGCCCACGCCCCGGCGAGCGTGAACGCGATCCAGATCAGCGCTGCAACGGCCCGCATCATTGGACCGGCTCTATCGTCCGGAACGCGAACAAGTGGTAAATTTTCTCGTGATTCAACGAAGAGCGAAATGAGGGCCGGGGAGGCGCTGGCAACGCATTGCCTGTCCGAAGGCGGGACGCGCGCTCACACACGATGGTTAACGCGCCGCGGCCAAGACGCTATGGTCTTGTAAGCGAGGCGTATATGAATCGATTGCTCATTCTGGCGGTATCGGCCGCAGTCCTGGTCCCTGTTGCGTCGGCCGATGCACGCGACCGTTACGAGACGCGGCAGATCGCCGTGCCCGCGGCGGGGCTGGACCTTTCGACCGAGGCGGGGATCGATATCCTTGCCGCGCGGATCGACAAGGGCATCGACCGCATCTGCGGATGGGACCGCGCCTGCCGCGATGGCGCGTGGGAAAGCACCGAATGGCAGGTGGACCGGCTGATCCGCAAGGCGCGCGCCTGGCGACGGCTGGCGGTGGAGCGCGCGGTGCAGTTGCGGGCGTGCCGGGACCGGTGCGTGCGGCCCGCGGCGTGGTATGCGCCGCCGCCGCCGGTGGCGACGACGGTGATTGTGGTTCGGCGTTGAGGTTGGTGGAGTTGCGGCAGTGCTCCAACAGTCGACGCGCTAGCTAGTCAGCGGATGCCGTGATTGAGGCAACCGCCGCTGCAGGCATCTTTGGACTAGGCGACTGCGGTAGCAGCTTCGGCCCGATCAGCAGTCCGAACAGAAACCCGCCCAGATGCGCCTCCCACGCGAGGCCTCCGGCAGAGCCGCTGGACCATGTCATGAGAGCGAGCAGCGCGAAGAGAAACGCGTTCTGTTTTGCGAGATCCCATGCGGCCCGGCGGATGTTGCGTGACGTTACCTCAAGCATCGGCTCGCCAATGGCGGGCAGTCGGATCAGCAACCCGATCAAGCCGTACAGTCCGCCGGAAGCGCCAACCATCGGCACCGTGCCTGTGGGGTGAAGGGTGAGGAATAGCGCGGCACCTGCGAACGCGCTCAACACAAACACGGCCCAGAAACGGAGCCAATTAAGCGGCAATGTTCCCAAGCGGGACGTCAGCGCGGGCCCGATCGCGGCAAGTGCGGTCATGTTCATCACCAGATGCATGACGCTGCCATGGGCGAACATGTGCAGGATTACCGTGTCGATGCGCCCCGCGCTTAACGCGGCCGCCGATACACCCCATTCTGACATCCTCTCCATTTGGCCGCTGAACAGGCATCCCAGAAATGCCCCCACGCAAATCGTGCCGAGCAAGGCACCTGGTACGTGCATGTGCCAGGGCAGGTCAGACTCGGGCTCGGGGGACTCGAACACGAACGGCAGATCCTCTGCGGAAAAGGTGAGTTCGGTATGCTCTTCGATAAGCTCGATGCTTGAGCGGATCGACTCCATCACGTCGCGCGGGGCAATCACGATCACTTGTTCGCCGCGGTCGAACCTGATGAATTGGTGCGGAAAGTGGCTCCACCAATTGATGTCAGCCAGCCGCCAACTGCCGTCCACGTCGGACTTTTCGTAGAAGCCTTGAGCTGCCAGCACGCCTTCAAGCCACATCGCTTGTCCATCCGACACAGCCATGACCGTTGGGCGCGATGCGAACTGAAACACCCAGCCCAGCATAATCGCCATCAAGAGGACGGGATTTTTTGGTAGGGCCCAGACGCTAAGCGACAGGATAAGGCAGAGTGCCGCTAGGTTGAGGATAAGCTGACGGATACTGTAGATTGGGATTATGTCGCGTAGCAGCCCATGCCGCGACCGGATTGCCAACTCGCCTCGCGTGTCACTCATGCGGCCATAGTGCGGGCCGATCAGCCGACATGGCAATCCCTCGGCTGCGCATCCCTCCGTCATCCTGAACGTGTTTCGGTATCCACCTCTCCGCCAGCGGCTCAGTCGCTTGTTACGCGGTGGATGCTGAAACGAGTTCAGCATGACGGAAAGGGGGAGAGGTGGTGGGGTATGGCCGCGTCCGGATTTGAAGCCGCGCGTTTGTTGCGGAGGAAAAAGAAGAAAGAAGACCTCCCCCACCCCCTCCCCTGAAGGCGGGAGGGGCTAAGAGAAGCGGTGGCAAAGCAAAACCGCCCCGGCTTTAACCGGGGCGGCTTCGTTTCTCAGCTCAGGCGCGGATCACTTCGCCTTGGCAGGCACCGCTCTCTTGCCGCCCTTTTTCGGGCGTTTCGGCGGCGCCGGGGTGATCGCGAAGGTCAGGGCGCCGTCCTTGAGCTTCACCTCGACCTCGCCGCCATGGACGAGCTTGCCGAACAGCAGCTCCTCGGCCAGCGGCTGCTTGATCTTTTCCTGGATCAACCGGCCCATCGGGCGCGCGCCGTAGAGCTTGTCATAGCCGCGTTCGGTGAGCCAGGCCTTCGCCGCGTCGTCCAGCGCGATGTGGACGTTGCGGTCGGCGAGCTGGAGTTCGAGCTGGAGGATGAACTTCTCCACCACCCGCTCGACCACCTTGGTCGGGAGATAGTCGAACGGCACGATCGCATCGAGCCGGTTGCGGAATTCGGGGGTGAAGAGCTTCTTCACCGCGTCTTCCTGAACATCCTCGCGGCTCATTTCGCCAAAGCCGATGCTCTCCTTTGCCATGTCGCTGGCGCCCGCATTGGTCGTCATGATGAGGATGACGTTGCGGAAATCGACCGACTTGCCGTGGTGATCGGTCAGCTTTCCGTTGTCCATCACCTGAAGCAGGATGTTGAACAGCTGCGGATGCGCCTTCTCGATCTCGTCGAGCAGGAGCACGCAATGCGGGTTCTGATCGACCGCATCGGTGAGCAGGCCGCCCTGATCATAGCCGACATAGCCCGGAGGGGCGCCGATCAGGCGGCTGACCGAGTGCGCCTCCATATATTCGGACATGTCGAAACGCTGCAGCGGAATGCCGAGCAGTTCGGCGAGCTGCTTGGTCACCTCGGTCTTGCCGACGCCGGTCGGGCCGGAGAACAGATAGTTGCCGATCGGCTTTTCCGGATCGCGCAGGCCCGCGCGGCTGAGCTTGATCGCGCTCGACAGCACCTCGATCGCCTTGTCCTGGCCGAACACGACGCGCTTGAGGTCGGTCTCGATGTTGGCGAGCACGCGGGTGTCGTCGCTGGACACGGTCTTCGGCGGGATGCGCGCCATGGTCGCGATCACCGCCTCGATCTCGCGCGGGGTGATCGTCTTTTTGCGGCGGCTGGGCGGCACGAGCATCTGCATCGCGCCGACCTCGTCGATCACGTCGATCGCCTTGTCGGGCAGCTTGCGGTCGTTGATGTAACGGCTCGACAGCTCGACCGCCGACTTGATCGCGTCGGGGGTGTATTTGACGTTGTGATGGTCCTCGAACGCCGAGCGCAGGCCGGCAAGGATCTTGATCGTATCCTCGACCGTCGGTTCGTTGACGTCGATCTTCTGGAACCGGCGCAGCAGCGCGCGGTCCTTTTCGAAGTGATTGCGGAATTCCTTGTAGGTGGTCGATCCGATGCAGCGGATCGTGCCGCCCGACAGAGCGGGTTTCAGCAGGTTCGAGGCGTCCATCGCGCCGCCCGAGGTCGCGCCCGCGCCGATCACGGTGTGGATCTCGTCGATGAACAGCACCGCATGGGGCAGCTTTTCGAGTTCGGAAACGACCTGCTTCAGCCGCTCCTCGAAATCGCCGCGATAGCGGGTGCCGGCGAGCAGCGCCCCCATGTCGAGCGAGTAGATCACGGCTTCCTTGAGCACGTCGGGCACATCGCCCTCGATGATCTTGCGCGCCAGGCCCTCGGCAATCGCGGTTTTGCCGACGCCGGGATCGCCGACATAGAGCGGGTTGTTCTTGGACCGGCGGCACAGGATCTGGACGGTGCGGTCGACTTCCGGCCCGCGGCCGATCAGCGGGTCGACCTTCCCTGACCTGGCCTTCTCATTGAGGTTGACGGTGAACTGCTTGAGCGCGCTCTCGCCCTTCTTGCCGTCGCCCTTGGCGGGCTTTTCCTCGTCCGCGCCCTTGGGCGGCGTCGCCTCGGTCGGCTGGCTGCCCTTGCCGACGCCGTGGCTGATATAGCTGACCGCGTCGAGGCGGCTCATATCCTGCTGCTGCAGGAAATAGACGGCATAGCTTTCGCGCTCGCTGAACAGGGCGACGAGGACGTTGGCACCGGTCACTTCGTCGCGGCCCGAGGACTGGACGTGCAGGATCGCGCGCTGGACCACGCGCTGGAAGCCGCTGGTCGGCGAGGGGTCGGTGGTCTGGTCGACGCGCAGCGCCTGAAGCTCGGTATCGAGATAATGGGCGACGGTGGTGCGGAGTTCGCCCAGGTCCACCCCGCACGCGCCCATCACCTTGCTGGCATGTTCGTCGTCCACCAGCGCGAGCAGCAGATGCTCGAGCGTCGCATATTCGTGGCGGCGCGCGCTGGCCGCTTCCAGGGCGCGGTGGAGGGTGGATTCGAGGGCGGAAGCGAAACTAGGCATTGAGGTCAACTCCAGTCGGGCCATACGCGGCCCGTGCATCCCCTATGTCGGGAGCCCCGTACCGTGCATCAAGCGCCGCACCTGCCCCGGAGAGTCTTATAGCGTGACGCCCGGGGTTCGGTGCTCCACTCATCGTTTGAATAGGGCATCCGCGCTTGCGCGATGGTTAACGGCATGTTCAATCCTGCCACGGCAGCGCGCGATTTCGGCCTCAAGCAGGGCGATGCGTTCCTCAAGCTCCGCCACCGACAGCGGATCGAGGTCCTGGCGCGCGAGCTGAGCGGCGGGATCGTTGGTTCGGCGGGGAAGATCGTCCGAGTCCATGGTGCCCAAGGTCGGGCGCGCGCCTCCGCCTGTCAAGCACCGCCTGTGCCGATGGTGATCGATCTGCGCAGGTGCGGCCTTGACGTGGCCCCATGACGCCGCGATTCACGGCGAGACAGGGGGAATATCATGCATCTGCCCGAGCTTATGACGGCCATCGATCCCGCGCAGCCCGGCGGGCCGGAGGTGCTGGTGCCGGTGGAGCGACCGGTGCCGGTGCCCGGGCCGGGCGAGGTGCTGATCCGCGTCGCCGCCGCCGGGGTGAACCGGCCCGACGTCCTTCAGCGGATGGGCGGCTATCCCCCGCCGCCGGGGGTGACCTCGATACCGGGACTCGAAGTGGCGGGCGAGATCGTCGCGGTCGGCGACGATGTTCCGCCCGAGATGATTGGCCAGCCGATGTGTGCGCTGGTCGCGGGGGGCGGTTACGCCGAATATTCCGTCGCGCCGCTCGGCCAGTGTCTGTCGGTGCCCGAGGGGCTGTCGATGGTCGAGGCGGCGGCAATGCCCGAGACGCTGTTCACCGTGTGGACCAACCTCTTCGAGCGCGGCTATGCGAGCGAGGGGGATACGGTGCTGGTCCATGGCGGGACGAGCGGGATCGGCACGATGGCGATTTCGCTATGCACGCTGTTCGGGGTCAAGGTGATCGTGACGGCCGGGAGCGACGAGAAGGTCGCCGCCTGCCTGAGGCACGGTGCCGATCACGCGATCAACTACAAGACCGAGGATTTCGTGTCGCGCGTTCGCGACCTGACCGAGGGGCGCGGCGTGGATGTCGTGCTCGACATGGTGGGCGGCGACTATGTCGCGCGCAACATCAAGTGCATGGCCGAAGACGGGCGTCACGTATCGATCGCGGTGCAGGGCGGCGCGATGGCGACCGTGCCGGTGTTCGAGATCATGCGCCGCCGCCTGACGCTGACCGGATCGACGCTGCGCGCGCGGGACGTGGCGTTCAAGACACTGGTCGCCGACGAACTGGCGCGTACGGTATGGCCGTTCGTGGCGGACGGGCGTCTGCGCCCGGCGATCGACCGGACCTATCCGCTCGCCGAGGCGGCGGAAGCGCATCGCCGGATGGAGAGCGGCGCGCATATGGGAAAGATCGTGCTGACCGTCTGAGCCGTCCGGATTCGATAGCGGGGGGCGTGGCAACCCCCTAGACTGAGCGGCGAATCGGGGGTTTCTACGTGTTCGCCTTTCTGCTCGCGCCGGAGAATATCGTCTTCGTATCGGCGCTCGTCCTGATGCTGCTGCTGGGACTCGTGCAAGCGATCGGGCTGTCCGGCGACGCGGATTTCGACGCGCCCGACTGGCTCGACTGGATGGGATTCGGGCGGGTGCCGTTGCTGGTGGTGCTGGTGCTGCTGCTGGCGAGCTTCGGGCTGATCGGGCTGGTGGGGCAGCAGATCGCGGCGGACGTTGCCGGAACGCTGTTGCCCTGGTGGATCGCGGTGCCGGGGGCGGGAGCGCTGGCGCTGCCCGCTACGGGGTTGTCGGCGCGGCTGCTCGCGCCGATCCTGCCGCAGGATCACACGACGGCGATCGATGTGGGCGATCTGGTCGGAAGCCAGGCGCATATCGTTACCGGACGCGCTGCGACCGGATCACCCGCACGGGCGCGCGTCGAAGACTGGCACGGCCAGGCGCATTATCTGATGGTCGAGCCCGATAATGCCGACCAGATTTTCGAGGAAGGCGAACGCGTGCTGCTGGTGCGGCGCGAGGGCGGCGTCTTTCGTGCGATCGCTTATGGCGATCATCATCTGCCGAGATTGGGGGTTTAGACGATGCAGGACGTGGCGACGACGGGGGGATCGATCCTGCCCTATCTGATCTATCCGGGCATGGGCTTGCTGGCGCTGTTGATCGTCGGGCTGGTGATCGCGCGGCTGTACAAGCGCGCATCGAAGGAGATCGGCTTCGTCCGCACCGGCTTTGGCGGCGAAAAGGTGGTCATCAACGGCGGCGCGCTGGTGCTGCCGGTGTTCCATGAGACGATGCCGGTCAACATGAACACCGTCCGGCTGGCGGTCGAGCGCAAGAACGCCGATGCGCTGATCACGCTCGACCGGCTGCGGATCGACGTGAAGGCCGAATTCTATGTGCGGGTGAAGCCCGACAGCCAGTCGATCGCGACCGCCGCGCAGACACTGGGTATGCGGACGATGAATCCCGATGCGCTGAAGGAACTGGTCGAGGGCAAGTTCGTCGATGCGCTTCGCTCGGTCGCGGCCGGGATGACGATGAACCAGCTGCACGAGCAGCGCGCGGAGTTCGTGCAGAAGGTGCAGCAGGTGTCGTCCGCCGATCTGGCGATGAACGGGCTGGAGCTGGAATCGGTGTCGCTGACCGGGCTCGACCAGACGTCGATCGAGCATTTCAACGCCAATAACGCGTTCGACGCCGAGGGCCTGACCAAGCTGACCGAGCAGATCGAACTGCGCAAAAAGACGCGCAACGACATCGAACAGGATACCCGCGTCCAGATCGAGACCAAGAATCTGGAGGCCGAGCGCCAGTCCTTTCTGATCGGCCGCGACACCGAATTCGCGCGGCTGGAGCAGGAGCGCGAGATCGAGCTGAAGCGCGCGGCGCAGGCGTCGGAAGTGGCGCAGGAACAGGCGCTGCGCACCCGCGAGGCGGACCAGGCGCGGATCGAGGCGAAGAAACAGATCGACAGCTCGCAGATCGAGGCCGACCGTGCGGTCAAGGAAGCGCAGATCGCACAGACCCTGGCGCTCGAGCTTGCCCGGCAGGAACAGCAGATCGCGGTGCAGAACAAGAGCCGCGAGGAAAGCCAGTCGCGCGCCGAGGCCGACAAGGCACGCGCGGCGGCGGTGGTCGCCGAGGAGCAGGTTTCGACCGCGCGCGAGGCCGAGATCGCCGAGCGTACCAAGCGCATCGAACTGATCGACGCGGCGCGTGAGGCGGAGCGTGCGGCGATCGGCGTGAAGGTCGAAGCCGAGGCCGAGAAACAGGCGGCAGCCGATCGCGCGGAAGCCGCGCGGCTGGTCGCGGAGGGTGAGGCCGAGGCGGCGAAGCTGCGCGCCGAGGCGGACCGGGTGCGGTTCGAGGTCGAGGCGGCGGGCCAGCGGGCGATCAACGAGGCGGCGAATTTATTGTCCTCCGACCAGATCTCGCTCCAGACCAAGCTCGCGCTGCTCAAGGTGCTGCCCGAGGTGATCCGCGAGGCGGCCAAGCCGATGGAGGCGATCGACAGCATCAAGATCGTCCAGGTCGACGGGCTCACGTCGGGCGGCGCTGGCGGTGCCGGTGCGGCGAGCGGCGGCGGCAATGGCGACGGCAACCTCGCCGATTCCGCGGTCGCGGCGGCGCTGCGCTATCGCGCGCAGGCGCCGATGCTGGACGGGCTGATGAAGGAACTGGGTTTCGACGGCGGCTCGCTCGACGGGCTGGTCAAGGGCGCGGCGGCGGCCGGCGACGTCTCGCTCGGTGCGGCAGCGAAACCGACGGAGACGGGCGGTGCCGCTGATCCTGCATGAATATGCGCCGTCGGGGAATTGCTACAAGATTCGGCTGACCGCCGCGCTGACCGGCACGGCGATCGAACGGCGCGGCTATGACATCATGGCGGGGGAGACGCGGACGCCCGCGTTTCTCGCCAATGTCAACGCCAATGGACGGATTCCGGTGTTGCAGGATGGCGATCGATTTCTGCCGGAGAGCAATGCGGCGTGCTTTTACCTGGCCGATGGGAGCGCGCTGATTCCCGCCGACCCGTTCGACCGGGCGGACATGCTGCGCTGGATGTTCTGGGAGCAGTATAATCACGAGCCCAACATCGCGACCGTGCGGTTCTGGATGGGCTGGGTGGGCGAGGCGAATCTCGACGACCTTCAGCGCGCGTTGCTGCCGGGCAAGCGCGCGGCTGGCTTGGCGGCGCTCAGGCTGATGGACGAACATCTGGGCGGGCGGGAATGGTTCGTCGGCGATGCGCCGAGCCTCGCCGATATCTGCCTCTATGCCTATACGCACGTCGCCGAAGAGGGCGGCTTTGCATTGTCGCCATTTCCGGCGGTGCGCGCCTGGATCGCTCGGGTCGCGGCGATCCGAGGGTATATCCCTATAGACGCATGACAGTCTGGTGACGCTCGAACGATTCGAGCTGTAACATTCCGTCGCCATAGGCACCCGCAGGCAAGGGAACAGCGCGGGGCGACCATGGCCACGATCACTCGACTTCCGTTCGATAGCAATGTCGCGGATATCGCCGACTTCACAGCTTCCAATCCGTCGATTCCGGAAAAGACCGTGTCGGAGCGGCGTCAATACCGGACGATCTGGATCAGCGACATCCATCTTGGCACGCGCGGCTGCAATGCGGCGATGCTGATCGATTTTCTGGATCATGTCGACAGCGACATGATCTATCTGGTCGGTGACATCATCGACGGGTGGCAGCTCAAGAAGAAATTCTACTGGCCTGCGGCGCATAACGACATCGTCTGGCGCATCCTGAAGCGGGCCAAGCGCGGTGCGCGGGTGATCTATATCCCCGGCAATCATGACGAGATTTTCCGTCAGTTCACGGGCCTGTCGTTCGGCGGCGTCGAGATCAAGCGCCAGGCGATCCACGAAACCGCCGACGGGCGCCGGCTGCTCGTGCTGCATGGTGACGAGTTTGACGCGATCACCCTGTCGCACCGCTGGCTCGCGCATGTCGGCGATGCTGCCTACACGGCGGTGATGGCGCTCAACCGCTGGTGCAACAAATATCGCAGCTGGCGCGGCCTGCCCTATTGGTCGCTGTCCAAGCACGCCAAGCAGAAGGTGAAGAACGCGGTCGAATTCATCTGTGGGTTCGAGGAAATCGTCGCGAAAGAGGCGGGTGCGCGCGGCGTCGACGGGGTCGTTGCCGGGCATATCCACACCGCCGAGATGCGCACGATCGACGGCATCGAATATTATAATGACGGCGACTGGGTCGAGGGTTGCACCGCTCTTGTCGAGCATTACGATGGCCGGATGGAAATTCTCCATTGGGCCGACGAGATCGCCGCGCGCGACCTCGGCCCGGAGAGGGTCGAGGAGCGCGAAGCGGCTTGAGTGACGCGGAGATGCGGATCGCGATCGTAACCGACGCCTGGGAGCCCCAGGTGAACGGGGTCGTTCGCACGCTGCAGTCGGTGAAGCGGGTGCTCGAGGAACAGGGGCACAAGGTGCTCGTGATCTCGCCCGAGCGGTTCTATTCCGTGCCGTGCCCGACCTATCCCGAAATTCGGCTGGCGATGGTCCGCAGCCGGACGATCGGCGACCTGCTCGACGCGTTTTCGCCTCATGCGGTGCATCTGGCGACCGAAGGGCCGGTGTGCGTCGCGGCGCGGCGATGGTGCCTGAAGCATGATTTTCCCTTCACCACCGCCTATCACACGCAATTCCCCGATTATGTCGAGGCGCGTTCGGGCGTGCCGGCGGAATGGGTGTGGCGTTATATCCGCTGGTTCCATGCCCCCGCCCAGTCGATCCTCGCCTCCACCCCCTCGATCCGCGAGGCGCTGGTCGCGCACGGGCTGAGCCAGGTTCGGCATTGGGGGCGGGGGGTGGACCTCTCCAATTTCCGACCCGGGCTGGCGAAGCATCCGGCGATGGCGGTGCTGGACGGGCCGGTGCAACTCTATGTCGGTCGGGTGGCGGTCGAGAAGAATCTGGAGGCGTTCCTGGCCTCAGGTCATCCCGGGACGAAAGTGGTGGTCGGCGATGGCCCGGCGCGGGCCGCGCTGGAGGCGAACTATCCCGAGGTGCGGTTCCTGGGGCCGTTGTTCGGGACGGAGCTGGCGAGTGCCTATGCTGCGGCCGATGTTTTCGTCTTTCCAAGCCGCACCGACACGTTCGGGCTGGTGATGATCGAGGCGCTGGCGTGCGGGACCCCGGTCGCCGCCTATCCGGTAACGGGGCCGGTCGATATTCTGACGCCGGAGACCGGCGCGATGAACGCCAACCTGGATGTCGCCATCGCGGCGGCGCTGACCCGAGACCGGGCGGCGTGCGCGGCCTATGGCGCCAGCTTCACTTGGGAAGCGAGCGCGGCGCAGTTTCTGTCGGCGCTGGTGCCGATCGTCGAGGAAGCGCGCGCGGCTTGATCATCGCCTGGCGGGCATAGGCTCTCATACGCCACCTCGCGAAAGCGGGCGTCCCTCTCCAGCACGATCGGCGCATCACACCGGTGCGGGACGTGGGCAGTCGGGGAGATGGGCTGCCGCTTTCGCGGGGGTGACGACGGCTGGCGCGCGCGGGTGGGTGCTGTCTAACCTGCATTGACCGCATATAAAGATATCTTTATATCTCTATGCCATGAACACGGCACTCGAATCCTTTCGCGCGCTTGCGGATTCGACGCGGTTGCGCATCCTTGCGCTGCTGCGGCTGATGGAGCTGAGCGTGGGCGAGCTGGCGCAGGTGCTGGGGCAGAGCCAGCCGCGCGTGTCCCGCCATGTGAAAATCCTGTGCGACGCGGGGCTGGCGGAGCGGCGCAAGGAAGGCAGCTGGGTGTTCGTCGCACTGGGCGATGCGAAACGCACGGGGCCGGTGCTTGCTGCGATCGACGCCTGGCGGAGCGAGAGCGAGGATCATTGGGCGGTCGCGGACAGCGCGCGGCTGGCGGCGGTGCGCGCCGATCGCGCGGCGGCGGCGGCGGAATGGTTCGAGGCTCATGCGGGCGAATGGGACGCGATCCGATCGCTCCATGTCGCCGAGGAACAGGTCGAGGCGGCGATGGGCGATGCGCTGGGCGATGCCGGAATCGCGCGACTGATCGATATCGGCACGGGTACCGGCCGGATGCTGGAACTGTTCGCGCCACGTGCGGAAAGCGCGCTGGGGATCGACCGGTCGTCGGAAATGCTGCGGCTGGCGCGCGCGAAACTGTCGGAGCAGGGGATCGGCAATGCCGAGCTGCGCCAGGCGGACCTCTATGCGCTGCCGATGAGCGATGGCGAGGCGGATGCGGCGATCCTGCACCATGTCCTGCATTTCGCGCAGCAGCCGGGGGCGGCGATCGGCGAAGCTGCGCGGGTGCTGTCGCCAAGCGGTCGCCTGTTGATCGTCGATTTTGCGCCGCATGACCGCGAGGAATTGCGGACGCGCGAGGGGCATGTGCGGCTTGGCTTTTCGGACGACCAGATGCTCGGCTGGTTCGGCAAGGCGGGGCTGGCACCGGTGCAGACCCAGACGCTGGAGGGCGGCGCGCTGACCGTGAAATTATGGCTGGGCCGCAAGGCGGGGCAGCCGGGTGAACAACTGCCAGTGGGTGAGGTGAAGGCAGCATGAGTGTGAATTTGGACCCGTCAGCGCCGCCGCTGTTCGCGGACGTGGCCGGCGATATCGATGTGAGCTTCGAATTCTTCCCGCCCAAGACGGAGAAGATGGAAGAGACGCTGTGGGAGTCGATCCAGACGCTTTCGCCGCTGAACCCGCGTTTCGTGAGCGTGACCTATGGCGCGGGCGGGACGACGCGCGAGCGGACGCACAATACCGTCGCCCGGATCGCGCGCGAGACGTCGATCGCGGCGGCGGCACACCTCACCTGTGTCGAGGCGACGCGCGTCGAGATCGATGCGGTGGCCGAGGAATATTGGGCGGCGGGCGTGCGCCATATCGTCGCGCTGCGCGGCGATCCGCCGCGGGCGGGCGAGAAATATGCGACGCATCCGGGCGGCTATGAGAATGCCGCCGACCTCGTCGCGGGGCTGCGCAAGCTGCACCCGTTCGAGATTTCGGTCGCCGCCTATCCCGAATGCCACCCGGATTCGCCCGATGCGGCGCATGACCTGGATAACCTCAAGCGCAAGATCGACGCCGGTGCGAACCGCGCGATCACGCAGTTCTTTTTCGAGGCAGATACCTTTCTGCGCTTTCGCGATGCGGCGGCGGGGGCGGGGATCGATGCGGAGATCGTGCCGGGGATCATGCCGGTGATGAGCTTTGCCGCGGTCCAGAAGATGTCGGCGATGTGCGGCACCGACGTGCCGGCATGGATGGCGCGGCTGTTCGAGGGGCTGGACGACCGCCCCGCCGCGCGCCAGCTGGTCGCTGCGACGCTGGCGGCGGAACTGTGCCGCAACCTTTATGCGGGCGGGGTGCGGCAGTTTCACTTCTATACGCTCAACCGCGCCGAACTGAGCTACGCGATCTGCCATTTGCTGGGCGTGCGACCGACGGCCGGGGCGAAGAGCGTGGCGGCTTAGCCGATTGAGCCCCTCCCCTTCAGGGGAGGGGTTGGGGGTGGGGCGTCTCAGTCTCACCGAGACCGACGTGCCTAGTGGATAGGCCCCACCCCAACCCCTCCCCTGAAGGGGAGGGGCTAAGGAAGAAGAACATGACACCACGCGAGAAACTGCTGGCCGAGGCCGCCGAGCGCATCCTGATCACCGACGGGGCGTTCGGGACCGAGATCCAGAACTGGAAGCTGTCCGAGGCCGATTATGCGGGCGCCCTCAATCTGGGGCACGACCAGAAGGGTAACAACGACATCCTCGCGCTGACCAAGCCGGAGGTGCCCGCCAGCATCCATCGCGCCTATTTCGAGGCGGGGGCCGATATCGCCGAGACGAACACCTTCTCGGCCAACCGGATCAGCCAGGCCGATTATGGCGCCGAGCATCTGGTGCGCGCGATCAATGTCGAAAGCGCGAAGATGGCGCGCCAGATTGCCGACGAGTTCGAGGCGAAGGATGGCCGTCCGCGCTTCGTCGCCGGGGCGCTCGGCCCGACCAACAAGACGCTGTCGCTGTCGCCCGACGTCAACGATCCGGGCTATCGCGAGATCGATTTCGATACGCTGAAGGACGTGTATCGCGAGCAGATCGACGCGCTGGTCGAGGGCGGGGTGGACTTCATCCTGATCGAGACGGTGTTCGATACGCTGAACGCCAAGGCCGGCGTGATGGCGTGCATCGAAGCGGCGAACGATCTGGGCCGCGACCTGCCGATCATGATGTCGATGACGCTGACCGACCTGTCGGGGCGTAATCTGTCCGGCCATACGGTCGAGGCGTTCTGGGCGGCGATCCGCCATGCCAAGCCGGTAACGATCGGGCTGAACTGCTCGTTCGGGGCGGAGCAGCTGCGGCCGCATGTGAAGACGCTGTCGGCGCTCTGCGACACGCTGATCATGGTCTATCCCAATGCCGGGCTTCCGAACGAGCTGGGTGCCTATGACGAGGAACCGCACACCACCGCGGGGCTGGTGAAGGAATGGGCCGATGCGGCGCAGGTCAATATATTGGGCGGATGCTGTGGGTCGACGCCGGAGCATATCCGCGCGATTGCCGAGGCGGTGAAGGAGTTGCCCCCGCGCGCGATCCCGACGCCTGAGGTGCGGACGCGGCTGGCGGGGCTGGAGCCGTTCGTGATGGCGGTCTGACGCGATTAGCCCTCTCCCCTTCAGGGGAGAGGGTTGGGAGAGGGGCAGTGCGACGCCCCCTCCTTCATGCCCCTCTCCCCGACCCTCTCCCCTGAAGGGGAGAGGGAGACAGAAGAAGAAATGATGACCACCACCTCCACCTCCACCGCCTTCGTCAATATCGGCGAGCGCACCAACGTCACCGGATCGGCCAGGTTCAAGAAGCTGATCATGGCCGGCGACTATAGCGCCGCGGTCGAGGTTGCGCGGCAGCAGGTCGAGAATGGCGCGCAGGTGATCGACGTCAACATGGACGAAGGCCTGCTCGACGCGCATGAGGCGATGACCACCTTCCTGAAGCTGATCGCGGCCGAGCCGGACATCGCGCGCGTGCCGGTGATGATCGACAGCTCAAAATGGGACGTGATCGAGGCGGGGCTGAAGTGCGTTTCGGGCAAGCCGATCGTCAATTCGATCAGCATGAAGGAGGGGGTTCCCCAATTCCTGGAACATGCGCGCAAGTGCATGGCCTATGGCGCGGCGGTGGTGGTGATGGCGTTCGACCAGGTCGGGCAGGCCGACACCAAAGAACGCAAGGTCGAGATTTGCGAGCGCGCCTACACGGAACTGATGGCCATCGGCTTTCCGCCCGAGGACATTATCTTCGACGCCAACGTCTTCGCGGTCGCGACGGGGATCGAGGAGCATAACAATTACGGCGTCGACTTCATCGAGGCGGTGAAGGAGATCAAGGCGCGCTGCCCGCATGTCCATTTCTCGGGCGGCCTGTCCAACCTGTCGTTCAGCTTTCGCGGCAATGAGCCGGTGCGGCGCGCGATGCACAGCGTGTTCCTGTACCATGCGATTCCCGCCGGGCTGGACATGGCGATCGTCAATGCCGGGCAGCTCGACGTCTATGACGCGATCGACCCCGAATTGCGGACGGCGTGCGAGGACGTGATCCTCAACCGCGATCCCGAGGCAGGCGACCGGCTGGTCGCGCTGGCCGAGCGGTTTCGCGGCACCGATGCGGTGGCAGAGAAGCAGGCGGCGGAGTGGCGCGGCTGGGTGGTCGAAAAGCGGCTCGAACATGCGCTGGTCAAGGGCATCGACCAATATGTGGTCGAGGATACCGAAGAGTGCCGCCTGAAGGCCGCCAAGCCGATCGACGTGATCGAAGGGCCGCTGATGGACGGGATGAACGTCGTCGGCGACCTGTTCGGATCGGGCAAGATGTTCCTGCCGCAGGTGGTGAAGAGCGCACGCGTGATGAAGAAGGCGGTCGCGCACCTGCTCCCCTATATCGAGGCGGCGAAGGAGCCGGGCGCGAAGGGCAAGGGCAAGGTCATCATGGCGACCGTCAAGGGCGACGTGCATGACATCGGCAAGAACATCGTCGGCGTGGTCCTGCAGTGCAATGGCTTCGAGGTGGTCGATCTGGGCGTCATGGTCCCCTGGTCGAAGATCCTTGAGGCGGCGAACGAGAATGACGCCGATATGATCGGCCTGTCGGGCCTCATCACCCCGTCACTGGACGAGATGGTCACCGTCGCCGAGGAGATGAAGCGGGCGAAGATGACGATGCCGCTGCTAATCGGCGGCGCGACCACGTCGAAGGTCCACACCGCGCTGCGCATCGCCCCTGCCTATGACGGCCCGGTCGTCCATGTCCTCGATGCGAGCCGCGCGGTGGGCGTGGCGACGACATTGGTGAGCGAGACGATCCGGGACGATTATGTCGCCAAGGTCGCCGAAGACTATGAGGCGGTCCGCGTCGCACGCGCCAATAAGGGGCAGAGCGAGCTGGTGCCGCTCGAGACCGCGCGTGCCAATGCGTTCGAGGCGGATATGAGCCTGAAGCCCGGGCGCCCGCGTATGCCCGGCGTCCACAGCTTCCCCGACTGGGACCTCAAGGACCTGCGCCAGTATATCGACTGGACGCCGTTTTTCCGCGCCTGGGAGTTGGCGGGAAATTATCCCGCGATCCTCGAGGACAAGGTGGTCGGCGAGAGCGCGACCAGCCTGTTCGCCGATGCGCAGAAGATGCTCGACCGCATCATCGACGAGCGCTGGCTGACCGCGCGCGGCGTCGCCGGGCTGTGGCCGTGCCGTCGTCAGGGCGACGACATCATCGTCCATGTCGAGGATGAACAGCATGTCACGCTGCCGATGCTGCGCCAGCAGATCCAGAAGCGCGAGGGGCGGGCGAATATGTGCCTGGCCGATTTCATCGACCGGCAGGGCGACTGGATCGGTGGGTTCGCGGTGTCGATCCACGGCATCGAGCCGCATCTCGCCCGGTTCAAGGCGGCGATCGACGATTATTCGGACATTTTGCTGAAGGCGCTGGCCGACCGTCTGGCCGAAGCCTTTGCCGAGCGGCTGCACCATTTCGTGCGCACGGCCTTGTGGGGCTATGCCGAGGGCGAGCAGCTGACCAACGAGGCGCTGATCAAGGAACAATATCGCGGCATCCGCCCGGCGCCCGGCTATCCCGCCTGCCCCGAGCACAGCCTGAAGCCGATCCTGTTCGAGATGCTCGACGCGCACAAGAAGACGGGCATCACCCTCACGGAAAGTTTCGCGATGCTGCCGACGGCGGCGGTCAGCGGCTTTTACTTCGGCCACCCGCAGGCCGAGTATTTCGGCGTGGCGCGGGTGGGCCGCGACCAGCTCGAGGAATATGCGCAGCGGCGCGGGGTAAGCGTCGAGCAGGCGGAGCGGTGGCTGCGGCCGAATCTGGATTGAGCTGCGATCCCCCCAACTATACTCGCCAATATCCGAAGCGTAGCTTTTCACGCTTGCTTCACGAATGTTTGCCGATTGTTTCCCTTACCAATCGATACAGATCGAACCCGACGAAAGTCGACCTGACTTTCAGACGACAATCGGGGACGGTTCATGGCAGTAACAACAAGAGAAGTAATTTGCTACGCGATTGACCAGATGCGTGGCAACAGCCCGCCCAAGACGGCGTCGTCGCCCGACGAGACGCCGATCGGCACCTGGCTTGGTCCGGTGGAAACCAGGCGGCTGGAGCGCCTCGTCAACGAATTGCGCGGCACCAAGGGAAAGAAGGGCCTCAAAAAGGGGACGATCACTACGGCGACGACGCTTGGCAGAACGGTGGAGTATGTCGATGTCGATGCATAAGTTGATCGCGCGCACGCTCCTCGTCGGCATGGCCGCGACGATCGTGCCTTCGCTCGCTCAGGCCCAGAGTGCCGAACTCAAGCTGACCGAGGGGAAATCTCCGGCCAAGCTTCCCGGCGCTTCCCCGGCTTATGTGAGCTATCGCGCGGATTTCGAGGGCGAGGACAGTATCAACGTTCAGGTCAATGCGGACGTAAGCTGGACCTTGACGTCGGCGATCGGGTCGCGCGACCTGGCGTTGGGACCCGTCCTCGTCTGGAATCGCAACTCGGCGCCAAAGAGCAAACAGGATAATCTGGAGCTTGGCGGAAAGCTGGATCTGATCGACTCGATTTCCTGCCTGCGCCACCCGTCCAGGGGCGGGGACGGCAAGCCGTGCGGGCTGGACTTCACCGCGCTGGTCGAAGTCGGATACGCGCGGACTGCGGCATATCCCGTGCTGGACAGCGCGGTTTGTGTCGCAACCCCCGCGGCACGACAGTGCGGCATCCAGCACAAGGAAAGCCTGCGAACCAGTCTCGTCATCGGCCTTACACACCCCGATTTCGAGGCGATGGTCCATGCCGATGGCAAGCCGCGATTTGCCTATTCGCTGGCACCGATCATCGGCCTCTCGCATGATGAGCTGTCGGAGAACACGATCGATACCAAGACGGGTATCGTAGCCCGGGGAGGGTATACGTCGGGTCTGTTGGGCATGGTTGCGACGATCAGCCCGAGCTTCATCGACCCCGCCGTCGAGCTCAAACTGTCGGCACAGATCCGTCAGAGATTGGCGGCCTCGGCGACCCGTCGCCCTGGCATCGAGCGGTCGGCCGAATTGTTCACCGCCGAACTCAACTGGTATTTCCTGCGGCCGGTTCTGGAGGGCGGCAAGCGCGGCACCGGCTGGTATGCCGGCATGGGGCTGACCTACACCAACGGTAGCGATCCGCTGGTCGGCAAGGATGAGCATACGCTGTTGCTAGCATTGCGGGTCGGTCGTTTTTAGCGCACTGCCCACCCATTGGCGGTCGGCAGGTCGCGCCGGCCGCCGATCACTTCAAGTCGCCGGAAAACTTCCCCGGGTACGGTTGGCGAAGGCGACGAGGCTGAGCATCACCGGCACCTCGACCAGTACGCCGACCACGGTTGCGAGCGCGGCGCCACTCGACAGACCGAACAGGCCGATCGCGACCGCCACCGCCAGCTCGAAAAAGTTCGAGGTGCCGATCAGCGCGCACGGGGCGGCGATGTTGTGGGGGACGCGCCATGCCTTGGCCGCCGCATAGGCGATGGCGAAGATCGCATAGGACTGGATCAGGATCGGCACCGCGATCAGCGCGATCAGCAGCGGGTTGGCGACGATCGTCTGCGCCTGGAACGCGAAGAGCAGCACGACGGTGGCGAGCAGGCCGATGATCGACCAGGGTTTGAGCCGCGCGGTGAAGGCATCGACTGCCGCCGCATCGCCGCCATGCGTGGCGATCACCCGGCGGCGGGTGAGCGCGCCCGCGACAAGCGGGATGACGACATAGAGGGCGACGGAGAGCAACAGCGTCTCCCACGGCACGACGATGTCAGTGACGCCCAGCAGCAGGGCGACGATCGGCGCGAAGGCGACGATCATGACGAGGTCGTTCACCGACACCTGCACCAACGTATAGGCGGGGTCGCCTTTCGTCATCTGCGCCCACACAAACACCATTGCGGTGCAGGGCGCGGCGCCGAGCAGGATCAGCCCGGCGATGTACTGCTGGCCCAGGTCGCGGGGGATCAGATCGGCATAGATCCAGTCGAAGAACAGGAGCGCGAGCGCGGCCATGGTGAAGGGCTTGATCAGCCAGTTGACGACCAGGGTGATGACCAGCCCCTTGGGCTTGTGCCCGACATCGCGGATGCTGGCGAAATCCACTCCGACCATCATCGGATAGATCATCGCCCAGACGAGCACCGCGACGACGAGATTGACCGAGGCGAATTCCAGTTCCGCAAGCGTCGTTGTGACGCCGGGTGCGATCAGGCCGAGGGCGAGCCCGGCAAGGATCGCCAGGGCGACCCAGAGTGAAAGCCAGCGCTCGAACAGGCCGAGCGGGGAGGTTTGGGGCTGCATGATGATCCTGTCAGGCGATGCGGGTGCCGGTTGTGTCGACGACCTGCTCGCCATCTTCCTTGGCGAAGGCGCCGCGCTGGGCGGTGGGGAGCAGGTCAAGCACCGCTTCGGACGGGCGGCACAGCCCCACACCGAGCGGGGAGATGACGATCGGGCGATTGATGAGCAAAGGATGCGCCGTCATTGCGTCGAGCAACGCGTCATCGGACAGCGTCGCATCGTCGAGGCCGAGCTCGGCGTAAGGCGTGCTCTTTTCACGCAGCCAGTCGCGCGGGGTGGCCCCGGCGCGGGCGAGCAGTTCGACCAGAAGCGCGCGGCTGGGCGGCGTCTTCAGATATTCGACCACATGCGGCTCGATTCCGGCATTGCGGATCATCGCCAGCGCGTTGCGCGACGTGCCGCAGTCCGGGTTGTGGTAGATGACGATATCGACCGGCCCTGACATCGCGTGATCCTCAGCAACAGGCAGCTTTGGGCGCCGGGGCAAGCTGAGGGGCGCAGCAGGCGTCGGCGCGCGCAGTGTCCGACAGCGCGGAGAGGGCCGGAGAATCGCCATAGACGGTCGCCTCGCCTTCGGTCAGGAACGCTTCCCACACGACGCCGTCGGGATCGGCGATCCAGCTCTTTTCCGATTTGGCGTAGCAGCATGTGGTCGCGCCTTCCTCCATAACGGGGCGGTCGGCGGCCTTGAGGCGGCTATAGACCTCGACCAGCTCATCCCCATGCTCGACCTGGATGCCGAGATGCTCGATGCCCGTCGCGGCATGGTTGCCGCTGGAGATGGCGAAATTGACGCGTGGATCGTCGAGCATCCATTTGGCGTAATCGGGCTTGGCGACGCTCGGCTGCGCGCCGAACAGGGTGGAGTAAAAGGCGATCGAGCGATCGAGATCGGTCACGCCGACATGGACATGCATCCGCTTCATGCGGTTTTCCTTTCGGGCTGAATGGACGGCGCCGCACACTCCGCGCCGCCGCAGCAATTTTCCATGAGATAGCCGAGCAGAGCGTTCATCGCGCCATAATCGGCGGCATAGATCAGCGACCGGCCCCGCCGCGTCTGGCTGACCAGCCCTGCACGATTGAGATGGCCGAGATGGAAAGAGAGCGACGAGGCCGGGATGCCGAGCGTGTCGGCGATGGCACCTGCGGGAAGCCCGTCAGGCCCGGCCTGAACCAGCAGGCGGAACAGGGCGAGGCGATGCTCCTGCGCCAGTGCGGAGAGGGCGGCCACGGCCTGGGTGTCGCGATTCGTTTCCATAATTGTGGAAATATCGAATGATCTTGCGATCGGCAAGAGCCGTTTCGAGACTCGTCGAAGGATGGAGCTCAGCCGATCAGATAGTGGATCGCAACGCAGGTGGAGACGCCGACGCTCAAATTCATCGGGATGCCGATCTTCAGAAAGTCGGAAAACCGATAGTCGGCGGCGGCATAGACCATGGTGTTGGTCTGATAGCCGATCGGCGTCGCGAAGCTGGCCGAGGCTGCGAACATGACCGCGAAGATCAGCGTGCGGGGATCCTGCCCGGTCGCCTGGGCCAGCCCGATGGCGATCGGCGTCATCAGCACCGCGACCGCATTGTTGGTCACCGTTTCGGTGAGCAACGACGTCAGGAAATAGAGCACCAACAGCACGCCGAGCGGGGAGAGCATCGTCAGCCAGGGCGACACAGCGTCCACGATCAGCTGAACCGTGCCGATCCGTTCGAGACCGCTGCCGATGCCCAGCATCGCGAAGATCAAGACCAGGACGCTGCCGTCGATCGACCGCCACGCCTCGTCCGGGTCGATGCAGCCAGTCAGCAGGACGATCCCGACACCGATCAGCGCCAGCGTCATCACCGGTGCGACTTCCAGCGCGGCCAACAGAACCACCGCCCCGAGCGTCAGCAACGCGATCGGGGCGCGGCGGCGGCGAAAGGCACGGACGGCGCTGGTATCTTCGGTGATGAGGTTGGTATTCTCGCGCAAGGCAGCGGCGGCGTCCTGTCCTGCGGCGACAAGCAAATTGTCGGCGGCGCGCAACCGGACCGATCCCAGGTCGGGCCCGGGCAGGTGGCGCGGCCGACCGATGCCGAGGATGCGGGCGGGCAGGTTCGAGAGGAAAGGAATGTCGCGCAGATGGCGGCCCAGCGTCGGGTGCGACGGCGCAACCGTGAGGCCGATCAGGCGCACGTCATCCGCCCGCTCGTCCGAGGCGAGCTTGATCGGCGCGCCGACATTCTGAAGGCCCACGATCACGTCATGGCTGCGCGCGAGACCATCCAGCTCGTCTGCGGTACTCGACACGACCAGCCGATCGCCGGACAGCAGGACCGTGTCGGCCTCGGGCGAGCGCAGATGCGATCCCGCGCGAACGATCGAAATCAGCTTGATGCCGCCGCGCCGCAGGAAACCGAGATCGGCGACCGTTGACGCACGGGTCAGCAGGTCTTCGGTCAAGTCCAGCTCGGTCAGATACCTTAGCTGGTTGCGCTCGGAAATGTCGTTATCGGGTCGCGACGGGAGCAGGTGGCGGCCCAGCAGCAACAGCGTGAACGCGCCGACGGCCATCGTGACCAGCCCGACGCCGGTCATCTCGAAGATGCCGAAACCAGCCTGACCGTTCGCCTGCGCGACGCCATCGACCAGGAGATTGGTCGATGTGCCGATCAGCGTCAGCGTCCCGCCGAGAATGGAGAGATAGGATAGCGGGATCAGCAGCCGCGTGGCCGGAATGTTGACCGCGCGCGCCAGCCGGCGGACCAGCGGAATCAGCACGATCACCACCGGCGTATTGTTGATGAATGCCGGCGCCACTCCGGCACCGGTCAGCAACTCCGCAACGGTGCGGCGGGGGTGATTGGCGGCGCGGCGCACCAATGCGCTCGCCACCGCCTCGATGATCCCTGTCCGCACCAGCGCGCCGGACAGGACGAAGAACGCAGCGATGGTGATGGGGGCGGAATTGGCGAAGGAGGCGGTAATCTGAGGCGTGGTGAGCCAACCGAGCGCGATCATCACGCCCGCGCCGAAGACCGCGATCGTCACCGGCGGCAGTCGTTCAGTCGCAAAGGCGGTGAACAAGGCGAAGAGAAAGATCAGGCCGATGGCCGGTTGATAGGTGGCGAAGAGAGCCGCGATCATGTCCGTCAATTCGGTTCGGCCCTTGCGGTTGGCGTCTCGGCCTGCGTCAACGTGGCGCGACGATAGCGTGCGCGACCGCTTCTGCCACCTTGATTCCGTCGATCGCGGCGGAAAGGATGCCGCCGGCATAGCCCGCGCCTTCACCCGCAGGGAACAGGCCCGGCGTGTTGAGGCTCTGAAGGTCGGTCCCGCGCGTGATGCGGACCGGGCTGGAGGTGCGCGTCTCGACCCCGGTCATGATCGCGTCTGGATGGTCGTAATTGGCGATACGTCGGCCGAAGACGGGTAGCGCTTCGCGGAATGCGTCGGTCACGAAGGGCGGAAGACATTGCGAGAGATCGGTCGGAGTGACCCCCGGCTTGTAGCTGGGGATCACTTCGCCGATCGCGGTGGAGGGGCGGCCGGCGAGCAGGTCGCCGACACGCTGGACCGGGGCATTGTAGCTGGAGCCGCCCGTGACATAGGCAAGGTCTTCGAACTGCCGCTGAAGCGCGATACCCGCGAGCGGGCCGTCGGGATAATCGCGCGCGGGGTCGATCGCGACGACGAGGCCGGAATTAGCGTTGAATTCGGCGCGTGAATATTGGCTCATGCCATTGGTGACGACGCGCCCTTCCTCGCTGGTCGCGGCGACGACGCGGCCGCCCGGGCACATGCAGAAGCTGTACACGCTGCGCCCGTTAGCGGCGTGGTGGACCAGGCTATAGGCGGCGGGGCCGAGATCGGGGTGTTTCGCGCACTTGCCGAAGCGGGCGGTGTCGATCCATGCCTGGGGATGTTCGATGCGGACGCCGATGGCAAAGGGCTTGGCCTCGACATGGACGCCGCGACGGTGGAGCATTTCGAAGGTCGGGCGGGCGCTGTGGCCGACCGCGAGCACGACCTGATCGGTTTCGAGAAAGCCGCCGTCATGCAGGTGCAGGCCGCGAATGGCGCGGTCCGCGTCCAGTTCGATATCGTCGACGCGGGTTTGCCAGCGATATTCGCCGCCGAGATCCTCGATCGTCGCGCGCAGGCTTTCGACCATCGTGACCAGGCGGAAGGTGCCGATATGCGGATGCGCTTCCCAGAGGATGTCGTCGGGCGCGCCGGCCTTGACGAACTCCTCCAGCACCTTGCGGCCAAGGAAGCGGGGGTCCTTGACCCGGCAATAGAGCTTGCCGTCGGAAAAGGTGCCCGCGCCGCCCTCACCGAACTGGACGTTGCTGTCGGGGTTGAGCTGCGACCGGCGCCACAGGCCCCAGGTGTCCTTGGTCCGCTCGCGCACGACCTTGCCGCGGTCGAGGATGATCGGCTTGAACCCCATTTGCGCGAGGATCAGCCCGGCGAACAGGCCACAGGGACCGGCGCCGATCACGACCGGGCGCTTCCCCGACCAGGCGAGCGGAGCGGTGACGGGCGGGCGGTAGGTCATGTCCGGGGTCGGGCGGACGTCCTTGTCCCCGGCGAAGCGCGCGAGGGTGGCGGCTTCATCGGCGAGGTCGAGGTCGAAGGTGTAGACCAGCTGGATCGCGGTACGACGGCGCGCGTCGTTCCCGCGCTTGAACAGCGTCCAGCCGAGCAAATCCGCGCGCACGATGCCGAGCCGGTCGCAGATCGCGGCGGGGATCGCTTCGGGCGCGTGGTTCAGCGGGAGGGACAGGCCGGAGAGACGGAGCATAGCGGGGCGCTTTAGGGGGGAATGGTGCGGTTTTAAATCCTCCCCTGTAAGGGGAGGTGGCAGCGCGAAGCGCTGACGGAGGGGTGTCGCCGGTTGTTAGGTCACGCGCACTTTGAAACGGGGACACCCCTCCACCACCGCTTCGCGGCGGTCCCCCTCCCCTTGCAGGGGAGGATTTTGGGTGCTTGCCGCCCCCTCCCAACCCGCTAAACCTTTGCCTCAAAGGGATTGGGGGATTCTGGATGGCGAGCATAGCGGACGAGGGCGTCGTACAGCGCGAGCCGAGCAAAGCGGAGATGCGGCAGGTGGTGACCGCCTCCTCGCTCGGCACCGTGTTCGAATGGTATGATTTCTTCATCTACGGGACGCTCGCCGCATCGGGGATTATCGGACGGACCTTCTTCGCCGCATCATCACCGGTCATGGAGGCGCTGTACGCCTGGGCGGGGTTTGCGGTCGGGTTCGGCTTCCGTCCGCTCGGCGCGGTGCTGTTCGGTTATCTGGGCGACAAGCTCGGGCGCAAATACACCTTCCTTGTCACCATCACGCTGATGGGCGTCGCGACGGCGGGGGTCGGACTGGTCCCGTCCTATGCCTCGATCGGGGCGGCGGCGCCGATCATCGTCATCGGGCTGCGCATCCTTCAGGGACTTGCGCTGGGCGGCGAATATGGCGGCGCGGCGATCTATGTCGCGGAGCATTCGCCGCCGGGGCGTGCGGGCTATCACACCAGTTTCATTCAGGCGAGCGTGTCGGCAGGCTTCATCCTGAGCCTCGCGGTGGTGCTGACGACCCGATTTGCGATGCCCGAGAGCGCGTTCGACGCATGGGGCTGGCGGCTGCCCTTCCTCTTCTCGATCGCGTTGCTGGCGATCTCGCTCTATATGCGCCTCAAACTGTCCGAGAGTCCGGTCTTCCGGGCGATGAAGGCGTCGGGCGAGGTGGCGCGCAATCCGCTCAAGGAAAGCTTCACCTATCCCGGCAATCTGCGCCGACTGTTCGTGGCGCTGTTCGGCATCGCGGCGGGGCTGACGGTGATCTGGTACACAGCGACCTTTTCGGTTCTCTCCTTCCTGCAGGGGCCGATGCGGGTCGAGGCGGTCACCGCGCAGCTGCTGGCGGCGGGGGGCGCGGCGGCGGGGCTGTTCTGGTTCATCCTGTTCGGCAAATTGTCCGACCGGATCGGACGCAAGAAGCCGATCATCATCGGCTATGGCTTCACCTTGCTGATGCTGTTCCCGCTGTTCTGGGCGATGGGTCACGCCGCCAATCCGGGTCTGGCGGAGGCGGCGAAGCGGTCGCCGGTGGTCGTCTCCGGCCCCGACTGCGCCTATGATCCCTTTGCCGCGCGGCAGGCGACGACATGCGGCCAGTTGATGGACTATCTGTCGAAAAAGGGCATTCCCTACAGCCAGGCGGTGACCCCCTCGGCGTCGGTGGCGATCGGCAGCATTCCGGTCGTGTCGAACACGGCGGTCGATATCGATGCGGCGCTCGCCGATTCGGGCTATTCGCTGGAGCGGGTGACGCCAGGAGCGGTCGATCTGATATTGATCCTGATCGCGATCGTCGCGCTGGCGGCGCTGTCCGGAGCGACATACGGCCCGGTTGCAGCCTTGCTGACCGAGCTGTTCCCGCCGCGCATCCGTTATAGCTCGATGTCGATTCCCTATCATATCGGGACGGGCTATTTTGGCGGATTCCTGCCGCTCATCAGTCAATATATGGTCGCGAAGAGCGGCGATCCCTATTCGGGGCTGTGGTACACCTGGATCGTCGTCGCGATGGCGCTGGTGGTGACGGTGTTTCTGCTCAAGGAACGCGATCTGGTTCACGCGTGATTGCGGGAATCGCGGGGCGATCCTAGGCGGGGGATATGATCCCTTCGCCCCTTCGCCTGCGCCTCGACTCCGACGCTCTGACCGCCAACTGGCGCACGCTGGCCGCGATGAGCGGATCGGCGGCGTGCGGCGCGGCGGTGAAGGCCGATGGCTATGGGCTGGGCGCACGCGACGTGGTGCGCCGGCTGGCCGGGGCAGGGTGCCGCGACTTCTTTGTCGCGACCTGGCGCGAGGCGCTGGCGCTTGCGGAGGAGGATGTCGCCGTCTCGGTCCTGCACGGGGTGCGCGACGCGGATCTGCCGGCGGCGTTGGCGGCGCGCAATGTCCGACCGGTACTGAGCAGTGTGCAGCAGATACGCCGCTGGCGCGAGGCGGGCGGGGGCGCGTGCGACGTGATGGTGGATACCGGCATGAACCGGCTCGGCATCCGGCCTGAAGATGTCGCGGCGGGGCTGCTCGACGGCCTCGGGATCGAAACGCTGATGAGCCATCTTGCCAGTGCCGATGAGGATGTCCCGCTCAACGCGCTTCAGTGCGAGCGATTTGCGGCGCTGCGCGGGCGGACGGGAGCGCGACGGATGAGTCTCGCCAATTCCGCCGGGATCGGCCTGGGTGCCGACTATGCGTTCGATCTGACGCGGCCAGGCATCGCGCTTTATGGCGGCGTGCCGAGCCCGGCCTTTGAAGGCCGGATCGCGCAGGTGGTGACGCCGCAGGCGCAAATCCTTCAGCGGCGGCTGGTCCCGGCGGGGCAGGGCGTTGGCTATAACCTCACCTGGACGGCGACGGCGGACACCGAGATCGCGATCCTGAACCTGGGCTATGCAGACGGCTATCTGCGCTGTTTTTCGGGCAGGGGGCTGGCGCGTTCCGCCGACGGGGTCGCGCTGCCGGTCGTCGGGCGTGTGTCGATGGACCTGACCGCGATCGATGTCGGCGCCGCACCCGATCTGGCAGAAGGGGATTGGGTCACGATCGCCTATGACCTGCCCGCTACCTCCGCAGTGTCGGGCCTGTCGCAATATGAGCTGATTACCGGATTGGGCGCGCGGTTCGACCGGATCTGGGATTAGATCCCGAAACGGTTCAGCGTTGTGAAAGGCGCGCTGTGGCACCATCTTGGACAAGACAGGAGTGGAGTGAACCCCATGCGTAAAATGCTTGTAGCCGCCGCTCTCGCCGCTCTGACCCTTCCGGGCGTGGCGTCGGCCGATGAAAAACCAAATCCGAAGGGCGAGGCCGAACTGGCCAAGATGCTGGAGGGGCGTGTGGCCGGAAAGCCGGTCAAGTGCCTGCCCACCTATTCGATGGACAACAGCACGATCATCGACGGCACCGCGATCGTCTATCGCAGTGGCAGCAAGCTGTATGTCAACCGCCCGCGCTCGGGCGCATACAGCCTGGACGATGACGATATCCTGCTGACCAAAATCTATGGCAGCCAGCTGTGCAACATCGACAAGGTCGACCTTCTCGACCGCACGTCGCGCATGTGGAACGGCTTTGTCGTTCTGGGTGACTTTGTGCCGTATGAAAAGGTGCGCACCAGCGCGCGTTGAGCGACCGCCTTCGGGCGCTCTGGCGTGGCCTGACATCTGCCCCGCTCGATATGCAACAGGGAGTGACTCATATGCGTAAGATGCTTGTAGCGGCCGCCCTTTCCGCCATCGTTCTGCCGGGCATGGCAGCGGCAGATCAGGAACCGGCCCTCGACGGTGAGGCCAAGCTTGCGATCCTCGTCGATGGACTGGTCGAGCGGGAGCCGGTGAGCTGCCTGGCGACCCCTGCCATGGCTTCGGTTGTGGAGGGCACCGCGATCGTGTTCCGGCGTGGCAATAAGCTTTACGTGAACCGCCCACGGTCGGGCACTGAGAGCCTGGGCACCGATACGAGCCTGTACCGCAAGGTCTATGGTTCGCAGCTGTGCAGCGGTCAGGCGCTTGAACTGGCCGACAATGTCGCCGGCACGCCGGCTGGCTATGTCCGTCTCGGCGATTTCGTCCCCTATGAGCAGGTCCGCACCAGCGCGCGCTGACGGCCAGGGGTAATTTCGGATGCGTTGACCCGACGGAGTGAACGGGCGAGGATCAGGGTTATGATCCCGCCCGCGCTCGCATCCGAACTCCAGTCAATTCACACGAACGTCCAGCGCGGTGAGGTGGTGGCTGCGCGTACGGCGATCGCGCCTCTTCTTTCGAGCCATGCGGGTGACGCGACGGTCGTTCAGCTGGCCGCGATGGTCGAGCGGGCCGCTGGCAATCTGGAGGGCGCACGCGATGTCTTGCGCCGTGGAATCGCTGCCGGCGCCTTTACGCCGCAGCTTGGCAACGTCCTTGGCAATATCCTGCGCGACCTGAAGGAGGATGCCGACGCCGACGCGGCCTATGCCAACGCGATTTCCGCCGATCCCGCCTATGTCGATCCCTATATCAATCGTGGGCAACTGGCGGCGAGCCGCGGCGATTATGACGCCGCGATCGAATGGCTGCGCGCGGCGTGCAGGATCGCGCCGCGATCGGCGCTGGCCCATGTCAGCCTGGGCAATACGCTGCGGCAGCGGGGCGATCACGCCGAGGCCGTGGCAATGCTGCGCAAGGCGCAAGCGATCGACCCGGCGCGGGCGGCCACATCCTTGCATCTGGGAGTCGCGCTGAATGCCGCAGGAGACCCGCGCGGCGCCCTCATCGCTTATGATAACGCGCGCTCGGCTGGTCTCAACAGCCCGGAACTGGCGAATAATCGCGCGGCGGCACTGATCGAACTGGGCGATGTCGACGGCGCATTGGCGCTGCTGGACGGGCTGACCGTCTCTGCGCCCGCCTATATGACGGGTCATCATGCACGGGCGCGGCTGATATGGGAGTTCGGCATCGATCGCGATCCGTTCGAGAGTTTCGCCGCGCTCGCGAGGTCCTATCCGCGCGAAGCAACGGTCTGGGAGAGCTGGTGCGCGGCGCTGAACGGGTTTCGCCAGTATCGCGATGCCGCGCAGGTCGCGGCGCGCGGTATCGCGGCGACGGGGGGAACGCCGACGCTGCATCTGGCGCGCGCAATGGCCCATAGCGAGGAGGGCCAGCTTGACGAGGCCGACGCAGCATTCGCGGCGGCGCAGGGCGCGTGGGGCGGGCATTCGGACTATCGTGTCGCGCTGGCCCGGCATCTGTTGCGCCGCCGCGATCCGGCGCGCGCGGCGGGGGAGGCGCAGGCGTGCTGCGATGCCGATCCCGCCAATCAGCTGGCCTGGGCCTATCTGGGGACGGCGTGGCGGCTGCTGGACGACCCGCGCGAGCGATGGCTGCACGACTATGAGCGGCACGTCGCGCTGATCCAGCTGGCGCCCGATACCGGCGAGGCAGCTGAATTTGCGGCGCGCATGGCGGCTGTCCTGCGGCGTATGCACATTACCCGTCACCATCCCGCGGACCAGACGCTGCGCAACGGGACGCAGACGGCGGGGGCGTTGTTCACGCGCCCGGAACCCGAAATCGCCGAATTGAAGGCGATGATCGGACGCGCGGTCGGCCGCTATATCGACGGCCTGCCCGATGATGCCGGGCATCCGATGCTGAACCGCAAGTCCGCAGATTTCCGTTTCTCCGGCTCCTGGTCGGTGCGGTTGCGCCGCTCGGGCTATCATATCAACCATGTCCATTCCGAAGGCTGGATCAGCTCGGCCTGCTATTTTGCGCTGCCGCCGCATGATCCGGCCGATGGGGCCGATGCCGGGGCGCTTCAGCTGGGCGCTCCGCCGGACGAGTTGGAACTCGATCTTGCGCCACGCCGCATCATCACACCCCAGGTCGGCGCTTTGGCGCTGTTCCCGTCGTCGATGTGGCACGGAACCTTGCCCTTTGCCGGAGATGCGGAGCGGCTGACGGTTGCTTTCGACGTCGTTCCCGCGCGCTGAGGCGCCGCCCTTTCCCGCATTCGAGCGCTATTTGGCACCCGCTGTGCCGGACGCAAAAAAGACGGCGGGGATTTCTCCCCGCCGTCCGTAGTTCGACTTGATCGAAACGATCAGAGCTTGATCTTCGCCTGGAAGGTGAAGTTCCGGCCCAGCGCGTAGGCGTCGTAGAAGTTGATGTTGGTGTTGGCCTGCTCGAAATAGCCGCCCGCAGTCTGCGGCGGGAACTTGTCGAGCAGGTTGTTCACGATGCCCGTGATCTCGAAATTGTCGGTGACCGCATAGCGGAGCGACAGGTTCACGAGATGCAGATCGGGGATGCGACCGCGTGCATCGTCGAAGTAGCCCGAGAAGGTGCCACCGGTATAGTCCTGACGACCGCCCTGACGCCACACATAGCGCACCTGACCGGTGAACCGGTCGTTGCGATAGCCGACCGTCGCGGTGTTGGCCCAGCGGAACGTCACGCCGCCGAGACCGCCTTCGGCCGTGTCGGCATATTCGGTGCCGCCGATGTCGTACGTGTCGACATAGGTGGTCAGGTTGCTGATGAAGACGCGCGCGCCGTCACCCACCGGAACCGACCAGTCGAAACCAACGTCGACACCAGCCGTGGTCAGCGGGGTCGGGCTGTTCAGACGACCGACGTTGACCGCCGTCACCTGACCCGTTGCCGGGTCGCGAGTGATGTTGGCGCACGCCGAAGCGATCGACTGGCTGTAGCACTGGTTCAGGTAGAACTGCGGCGACTGGCCAGCGATGCGGTTGGTCAGTTCGATGTTGTAATAGTCGATCGTCAGGTTGAGCTGACCACCCAGAACACGACCCGGCGAGATCACCGCGCCGATCGTCCAGGTTTCAGCCTTTTCCTCGGTCAGCGTCGGATCGCCGAACGAGAAGCCCTGTGCCTGCGAGTTGATCTGGGCGAAGCCAGGCAGCGCACCGGCGGGAACGCCGAAGGCTGCGCAGTTCGCTTCCTCGGTGGCATCACGGGTTGCGCCCGCGTTGCAGGGATCGACATAGCTGTAGAAGCCCTGGTCACCGTTCTGGAACAGCTCGAACACGTTCGGTGCGCGTGCCGCACGGTTGTACGTACCGCGGAAGCGAACTTCCTTGATCGGCGCGAACTCCGCTTCGGCCTTCCAGTTGAACAGGCCGCCAATCGACGAATAGTCGGAATAGCGGGCACCGGCACCGATCGCGAGGAGATCCGGGAAGCCATCGCCGCCGAGGATCGGCAGACGAACTTCGCCGTAGAACTCCTTCACGTTGATCGAGCCGCTGATCGACTGAGCAGCGTTGAAGCCGTAGATGTTACCGCTCGCCATGTTGGCATCGACGACGGTCGCGCCGGTGTCCTTGCGGTATTCCGCACCAACCGCGACGCCGGCCGCACCACCCGGAAGCTCGAAGAGCTCGCCGGCCAGGTTGACCGCAGCGCGGACCTGCTCGAACGTTTCCTGGCTCTGGGTGTCGACCTGGACGAAGTTGACCATCGTCGGCGTCAGGGTGTTCTGACCGAAGATGTCGATCGGCACGCAGCCCGGCAGCGAACCGGTCGGGCAGCCAGCGAGACCCTGGGCCACCGCGGTGCGGTTGATGTTGCCGATGCCGCGAATGGCGTTATCGACGCGACCGAAGCTGGCGATTGCATTGAGGTTCCAGCCACCGCCCAGATCATGCTCCACGATGCCGCGGATGTTGAACGAGTTGGTCTTGAAACGACCGTCACGCGGGCCGGTTTCGGTGAAACGACGGTTGATCGTGAATGGTGCCGTCGGGTCCGGACGGGTCGCCAGAGCCGCAGCCAGATCGGCCGGGATCAGCGGCGAGTTGTACGGCACGGAGATGCCCGTCGCAGGCGTCGGCGCCAGGTTGACCTGCTGGTTTGCCTGGGTGAACGAGCTGTAGAAGCGGAACATCGTGTCATCGCCCAGCTCATAGCTGCCGAGCGCCGAGAAGTTCAGGCGATCATAGGGCGTGATCAGATAGTTCGCCGGGGCATAGTTGTAGCGCGACGAGCCATAAGCACGCTCCGGGCCATCACCTACGGTGCAGGCGCCGCTGCCGAAGGTCGGCGAGAGCTGACCTGCCGCGTTGAACGTCAGCGTCGAGGTCGAACGGGTGCAGCCTGCCGGGGTGTTGCCTGCGGCGAAGCCCGGATAGGTGTTCAGGATCGCCGAGTTGAACGGGTTGGTCGAGGTATTGGTGGTAATCGTTCCCCAAGCCGGGGTCGCCGAACCACCGCCCGCGACGATCGTCATCGTTGCGGCGTTGTATTCACTTGCGTCGTCGATGATAATCGTTTCGCCGCGCGAGCTGTCATAGACGAGAGCGCCAGCAACGCGCGAGTAATCGAAGCGGCTCTGGCTCACCGCGTCGCGATCGAAATACGACGCGTACAGCGTGATGTTGCCCTTGCCGTCGGCGAAGTTGCCGCCGAACATGCCCGAGATCGAGTGGTTGAAGCCAACGCCTTCTTCGGAAACGTTGGTCTGCGCGGTCAGCTCCATGCCCTCGTAATCGTCACGAAGGATGAAGTTGACGACGCCCGCGATCGCGTCCGAACCGTAAACGGCCGATGCGCCGCCGGTCACAACGTCGACACGCTGGATCAGGCCGACCGGGATCTGCGAGATGTCGGTGACGCCGGTGGTGGTCGAAGCCGGGAGACGCTCACCATTCAGCAGGATGAGCGTGCGACCCGGGCCAAGGCCACGCAGGTCGAGGGTGGCGAAGTTCTCACCGCCCGAGTTGTTCGACACGCGGGTGTTGCCCGGAATGACCTGCGGCAGTTCGTTGACGAGGTTTTCGAGCGTCTGCGTACCGGTCAGAGCGATCTGCTCGGCCGAAACGGTGGTGACGGGGCTGGGCGCTTCCAGATCGGGGCGCGCAATGCGGGTGCCGGTGATGGTGACGGTGGTGGGCGCATCTTCTTCTTGCGCGCCGTCCGTTACCTGCGCGAACGCAGGAGCCGCCGCCATCGACGCGCCGATCAGCAGCGTCGATGCCATCAGGCGAGTGCGGAAAACAGATTTCATAGGTTTTAAACCCCCTAAGACAGACCGTGGATTGGTCATGCGGTTGGCCCAGCTACCGGTTGCCCGGCTGCGGACGCTGCGGGGAGTTGTAAGTTGCGGTTCATCTTTGCCGCAATGCGATAAGCACCCTGTCATGGATTTTCGTATCCGGTGTGACAAATTCGACACATATTCGAAACATTGGCTTTGGGGTGGCGGTCCGTGCCGGAGCGTGGCAGCCTGTCCCCCATCCAGAATCGGCTGAATATGGTCGAACAGGGAGGGAGTTCGTGATGCGCCTGATCCTATTGGCAACGGCAATCGGAAGCGTGGCGGCCACCGCCAGCGCGCAGGAGGGTAAGCCCTCCGCATTGGTCGAAGACGTGACCAAATGCCGGGCGATTACCGATGCGGCGGCGCGACTCGCCTGCTTTGATTCGGCCGTCGCTGCACTGCAAGAGGCGCGCGACAAGAAGGAGATCGTCGTGGTCACGCGGGAGTCGGTGCGCGACACGCGGCGACGCCTGTTCGGGATATCGATCCCCAAGATCAAGCTGTTCGGTGGCGACGACGATGAGGAGGAGCGCGAGGAGATCAAGGAGATCACCGCCAAAATCGATCGTGCGTGGCGCAGCGGCTACGACCGCTGGACGATCAAGCTGGAGGACGGATCGACCTGGCAGACGCTGGAGAACTTCCCTTCGGCCGAACCAAAGACGGGCGATACAATCACGATACGCCGCGCGGCGCTGGGCAGTTTCATGGGATCGGTCAACGGACTGCGGTCCGCGCGGATCAAGCGGATCGACTGATCGGGCGCGCGACCGGACCGCGCGCCCGCCAAGGCATTACCGCTCCACGCACATGGCGATGCCCATGCCGCCGCCGATGCACAGAGTCGCGAGTCCCTTTTTGGCGTCGCGGCGCTGCATTTCGTAGAGGAGCGTCGTCAGCACGCGCGCGCCGCTCGCGCCGATCGGGTGGCCGATGGCGATCGCGCCGCCATTGACGTTGACCTTGTCGGGGTCGAGGCCGAGTTCCTTGCCGACCGACAGCGCCTGCGCCGCAAAGGCTTCGTTCGCCTCGATCAGATCGAGATCGGCGATGCTCCATCCCGCCTTGGCGAGTGCCTTCTTTGTCGCGGGGACGGGGCCGATGCCCATGATCGAGGGATCGACGCCTGCAGTTGCCCAGCTCTTGATCGTGGCCAGGATCGGTGCGCCGCGCTTTTCGGCTTCCTCTCGGCTCATCACCACGAGCGCAGCGGCGCCATCATTGATGCCCGAGGCGTTGGCGGCGGTGACGGTGCCGTCCTTCTTGAACGCGGGGCGCAGGCCGCTGACACCGTCGAGCGTGGCGCCCGCGCGGATATATTCGTCCTGGTCGACGACCGTCTCGCCCTTGCGGGTCTTGAGCGTGACCGGGGCGATCTCGTCCTTGAACTTGCCGTCGGCGCGCGCCTGTTCGGCGAGATTCTGCGAGCGGACGGCGAATTCATCCTGCTCGCCGCGGGTCACCTGATATTGTTCGGCCAGATTCTCGGCGGTGATGCCCATGTGATAGCCGTTGAACACGTCGGTCAGGCCGTCCTTGATCATCGTATCGACCAGCGCGACATCGCCCATCTTGGCGCCCGCGCGCAGCGTCTGCGCATGGGCCGACATCGACATCGATTCCTGCCCGCCCGCGACGACGATGGTCGCGTCACCGGTCTGGATCGCCTGCGCCGCGAGCGCGACGGCGCGGAGGCCCGATCCGCAGACCTGGTTGACGCCCCATGCGGGAACTTCCTCGGGGACGCCCGCCGCCATCGATGCCTGGCGCGCGGGGTTCTGGCCCTGCGCGGCGGTGAGCACCTGGCCGAGGATCACTTCGGAAACCTCATCGCCCTTCACGCCCGCCTGTGCGAGCGCGGCTTCGATCGCGATGCGGCCCAGCTCGTGCGCGGGGGTCGATGCGAACGCGCCGAGGAAGCTGCCGACGGGGGTGCGCTTGGCGGCGACGATCACGGCTTCGGTCATGGAATAGCTCCTGCTGGGGTCCTTTGCGGGCTATCTAGGGGCAGGAAGCGCGGTTAGCCAGTCCGCAAGCGGTTGCCAGAGAGACTGGCGGGCCGAGGAGCCGACCATCATGCCGACATGGCCGAGCCGAAGCTCGCGTCGGTCGGCAAGCCCGGCGGCGCTGGTGGCGGGAACGATCCGGTCGGTGAGCGAGACGAACTCGACCGTCGGGCAGGGCAGGGCGTGCGGGTCGACGATCGTTCCGGCAACCCGCCAGCGTGCCTGCCCAGGCAGATCGGTCGCGAAGAAATCGTCGAAGATCTGGCGCCCTGCGGCATAGGTGAGCGGCGCGCCCGCATTCGCCCAATCCTCCATCGCGACGAAGGTTCTGGCAGCTGGGCTGGCCGGGTCGAGCCGTCCGAAGCGCTCGTACTTGGCGATGGTGCGGCCCGGGTCGAGCTGCCAGAAGCCGGTCTGGAGCACCTCCATCGGGACCAGCCCGAGCCGGTCGCAGCTATCGTGCGCGGCGTGCCAGAGTGAATCGATCCGCTCAAGCGCTTCCGGCGAGAAGCCGGAGAACCGCCAGGGCGTCGCGATCATCGCGAGGCCGCGCACCGGCACGGCGCTTGCCGCTGCAGCAGCAAAGGTGCCGCCGAGGCAATAGCCGACCAGCGCCACCGGCTCGCCGATGCTGCGGAGCAAGGGGATCAGCATCTCCTCGATATGCTGCGCCGCGTCCTGCGCGCGGTCGGCGGGGGTGGGCGTGCCCCAGTCGACCAGCAATGGCCGGACTCCGCGCCGCGACATCCAGCGCAGCAGCGAGCGGCGATAGCGCATGTCGAGGATCATCGGCGGATTGATGAGCGAGGGGACGAATATCGCCGGAGTTCCGGTACCGCCATAATCGCGCAGCACCGCCCGCCCGGCCTGAGCGACGACCGGCATCGGCTTGCGCGGACGGGGGCGGCGCGCGGCCTGATAGGCGGCGAGCCCTGCCAGCGCGGCGGCGCGGCGATCGGGCGATTGTGCGGTCTCGCTGCGCAGCAATTCCAGAAACAGCGGCAGCGGGCGCGGTCCGTGTTGCGATGCGGCAAGGAAAGGTGTTAGGGACATATCAGACACCTTTGGGGGCCAGCATGAAGAAGACCGCGAATACCGACGGCCCGGTCATCATCAAGAAATACGCGAACCGGCGACTCTACAACACCGAAACCTCGTCCTACATCACGCTCGACCATCTCGCCGCGATGACGCGCGAAGGGCGCGACTTCAAGGTCATCGATGCCAAGAGCGAGGAGGACATCACCCACAACGTCCTGACGCAGATCATCATGGAAGAGGAAGCGCGCGGCCAGACATTGCTGCCGGTGAACTTCCTGCGCCAGCTCATCGCGCTCTATGGCGACAGTATGCAGGCGATGGTCCCCGGCTATCTCGAAGCGTCGATGGAGAGCTTTCGCCGCAATCAGGAGCAGTTCAAGACTGCAGTCGAAGGCGCATTCGCCAATTCGCCCTTTGCCGAGATCGCCAAGCGCAACATGCAGATGTTCGAAGCGGCGGCCGAGGCGTTCAAGCCTGGCGCGGCACCGGTCGGGACCGCGCCCGGTACGGCGGCTCCCGAAAAGAGCAAGGATGACGAGATCGCGGCGCTGAAGGCGCAGCTTTCGGCGCTCAAGGATCAGGTCGACAAGCTCGGCTGAGCTGCATAGCTTTCTCCTTCGCAATGAAGGGGAACAGCATGAAATCCTGGGCCGCACTCGCCGCCGCCAGCCTGCTCGCGGGGTCTGCACTCGCACAAACGTCTGCGTCGGTGGACCGCTACATCCATGCCGGGTCGCTGCTCGACCGGCCGGGACAGGCGCCGCGCGGGGCCAGCACCATCGCGGTCAAGGACGGCACGATCATCGGCGTCTATGACGGTCATGTCATGCCCCTGGGCCAGGCGCCGGTGATCGATCTCAAGGACAAGACGGTGCTGCCCGGGCTGATCGACAGCCATGTCCATCTGGGTTCGGATCGCGCGGGGCAGGAAGGGCTGCTGGCCGGGTTCACCGAGAGCAAGGAACTCGGCGCTTACGAGGCGCTGTGGAACGCGCACAAGACGCTGATGGCGGGATTCACCACTGTCCGGAACCTGGGCGACGACGGCGCGACGCTGGCGCTGCGTGAGGCGATTGCGCGCGGCTGGGCGGTGGGGCCGCGCATCGTCGATGCGGGGCGGTCGATCTCGACGACCTCGGGCCATATGGACCGGCGGCTGGGGGTGGTCGAGGACCTGCACGCCGCGATCAATACCGAGAATTTGTGCGACGGCCCGGCGGAATGCCGCAAGGCGGTGCGCAATCAGGTCGCGCGTGGGGTCGATGTCATCAAGATTGCGACCACGGGCGGCGTCAACAGCCGGATCGGCGCGGGCCTGGGCAAACAGATGTTCGACGACGAGGCGCAGGCGATCGTCGAGACCGCACGCCTCTATGGCAAGAAGGTCGCGGTCCATGCCCATGGCGCCGACGGCGTCGCGCTGGCGCTGAAGATGGGCGCGGATTCGATCGAGCATGGCACGCTGATGGACGATGCGACGATCGCACAGTTCGCCAGGAGCCGCGCCTATTATGTCCCGACCCTGTCGACCGTGAACGGCTATCTGGAGCGGATCGCCAAGGATCCGAACGCCTATCCGCCCGCGGTGCGCGCGAAGATCGACTGGCGCATCTCGATCACCGGCAAGGCGCTGGAAAAAGCGGTTCCGGCGGGGGTCAAGGTCGCATTCGGCACCGATGCCGGCGTATCGAAGCACGGTCGCAATGCCGATGAGTTCGAGCTGATGGTCAAGCACGGGATGACCCCGATGCAGGCGATCGTCGCCGCCACGACCAACGCCGCCGATCTGCTGGGGCTGGCCAAGGACGTCGGCAGCATCGAGCCCGGCAAGAGCGCCGATATTATCGCCGTCAGCGGCGATCCGCTGAAGGACGTGCGCGTGCTGAAATCGGTCGGTTTCGTGATGCGCGCCGGGGTGGTGCACAAGGGCGGCTGACCGATCGAATGACCGCCCGAGGTCCAGCGCGTCATGATTGCACCGAAGCACCGCGTGCGGCGAGGCGCTATCGGGCCACCATGTGGTTCCCGATGATCCTGACGATGACGGGTGCGCTTGTCGTGCCGCCGGCGGCGGCGGCGCAGCGTGAAGCGGCAGGGGATACGATCAAGGCGGCGCTCGCGCGGGGCGATCATGCCGGTGCGCTTGCCGCCCTGCGGCCCCTGATCGCGCAGTGCGAGGTCGCAGACGCCGGTGAATCGCGATGCCTGGCAATGATCCTGCTCGCATCCGATCTGGCGACGATGGCCGGCGACCTGACGGGCGGCGAACGTTTTGCGCGCCGCGGATTGGTGATCGCGGAGCAACATTCCGGACCGGATACGCCCGAAACCGCGGCGGCGCTGACGCAATTGGGAATCAGCCTGCACCGCCTTGCACGTTTTGCCGACGCGGAGGCGGCATTTCGCCGCGCCCTCGACATTCGATCACGCATGCTGGCGCCCGGCGATCGCCGGATCGCGATCGCGGCGATGAACCTGGCCCTGACACTGGGCGAGCGCGGCGAACTGATCGAAGCCGAAGGGTTGCTGAACCGTGCCCGCGCGCAATTATCCCGCTCGCCCGGCGACGATCCCGCGAGCGGCACCATCCTGACCGCGCTGGGCCTGAATCTGAGTATGCAGGGGCGTTATGCCGAAGCGGAAGCGCCGCTGCGCGAGGCGCTCGATATCCGCGCCCGCACCTTGCCGGCCACCCACCCCCTCGTCGCCGCAGCCTATGTCAATCTGGGTCACTGCCTGATCGGCCTGAAGCGTGGGCGCGATGCTGTAACGTATTTTAGGCGGGGGTTGGCGGGATTGGAGGCGTCGCTGGCACCGGATCACCCGGACGTGATCGGGGGATATCTGAATCTGGGCAGCGCGCTGGGGCTGGAGCGTGACGATGCCGGTGCCGAAGCCGCCTATCGCGAGGTGCTGAACCGCGCTGCCAGGTCGTTGCCGCCGAACCATCCCTATATCGCGAATACGAAGCTGGCGCTGGGGATCCAGTATCGCGAGCAGCGGCGTCTTGCCGAAGCGCAGACCATGCTGGCGAGCGCGCTCGCCATATTCGAGGCCATTTACCCTGCCGATCATCCCAAGATCGCGTCGGCCCTGTTGCTGCTCGCGATGAACGACGAGGAATTGAACCGGCCGGAGGCTGCGAGGCGTGCCTATCGGCGCGCCTATGCGATTCTTGCTTCCACGCCGCCATGGTCGCGCGGCAGGATCGCCGGATTCCTGACGATCGCTGCCCATTATCGGCGCACGAGCGACGCGCCGGCGGTAGCGCGCACGCTCAGCGCGGCGGCCGCGCAAGGGGTGCTGGCCCGGCTACCGACAATAGGTGCCGATTCGGCTGCCGCGCAGGCCGATCTGCGCGCATTCCGCCCGGTGTTCGTCGAGCAGGTGCGCGCCGCCTGGACTTTATCCTCGGCGGCGCGCTGACCGTCAGCCCCCGCGCACGCTCGGGTTCGGCTTGCGGAATTTGAGCGTCATGCGATCGCTCTCGCCGATCGCCTCATATTTGGCGCGATCGACGTCCTTGAGGCGATAGCTGGGCGGAAGCGTCCAGACGCCGTTTTCCCAATCGGCGGTGTCCTTGGGATTGGCGTTCACTTCAGACGCTGCGACGAACTTGAATCCTGCCTCTTCCGCCAGCTTGCGGACGGTCGAGACCTTCAGATAGCCGCTGGTCTTCTCCCGAGCCGCGTCGGCCGCTTCGGGCAGCCGGTGCTCGACGATGCCGAGCGTGCCGCCGGGTTTGAGCATTGCGAAGATCTGCTTGAACGCTTCGGCGCTGCGGTCGGTCGTTCCCATCTTCCAATTGTGGATGTTGCGGAAGGTGAGGACGACATCCGCGCTTCCGGCGGGAACGGACGGCTGCCCCTCCGCTGCGGGGAAAGCGGCGAGCTTGACCGCGCCATAGGTCGCCGCGTCCTTTGCCTGGAGCGTCTGGATTCCCTTGACGCCGTTGGGCCAGGGGGCCGCAGCATAAAGCGTGCCGCCGCCCTTGGTTACATAGGGGGCGAGGATTTCGGTGTACCAGCCGCCGCCCGGCCACAATTCGACGACGGTCTGGCTCGGCTTTACCCCGAAAAAGGCGAGGGTTTCGGCGGGGTGGCGGTATTTGTCGCGCGCGACATTCGCAGGGCTGCGGGTTGAGGCGGCGACCGCGGCCTTCAAATCGGCCCCCGGCGTCGCCATCTGAGGCGCGCCGATGGCAGCGGCGGCGGCAAGGGCGGCCGCGGTGACGGCGATAACGGGCAGGGTGTAGCGCATGATCGGCTCCTCTCTGTTCTGGAACTCAGGTGTAAGCGGGGCGGAGGTCGATGCAAGTGCCGTTGTGGATCGGGGTGGGGGCGATGGTCACGCTTGCAGGCGTGAGCGGGCTGGCCGAATGGCGACGCGGGCGGCGGCACGATCTCGACAAGGTCGGCTGGGTGCCGTGGACGCTGATCCAGTTGCTGGCGATCCTGTTGGCGGTCACCGGCGCGGCACTCGCGCTGAAGGGCGGCTAGTTCAATAGAAGCGGGCGAGGGTCAGGCTGCGCTCGCTGCCGTCGCACAGGGTCAGCCGTACCTGGCGCCCCGGGGTTCCGACCGACCAGCCCTGAATGGCGCTCGTTTCGGCGTCGGCAATGCCGACCCCGTCGATCGCGCAAATCTGCGCTCCGGCGCGCCACCCCGACTCTGCCGCGGGGCTGTTTCGCATGACATGGAGCACCTTCAGCCGCGTGCCTTCCTGCGCGACCAAAAGTCCGCTGGTGGAGCGGGTAACGGGCCAATCGGCGCGGGCACCGGGTGCGAGCACCATGCGGCCGGCGCGCGGATCGAGCAGCACGCGGTGGCGGCGCAACAGGCCGCCGCCGATGCGTCCGGCGGCGCCCTTGCGGGCCGAAAAGCCGGTATCGGGCTCGACGCGCAGTTCCACTTCCCGGGCGACCAGCCCGGCAAGGCGGAGCGCGGGGACGATCGTTACCTCGCTCTCCACGGTTCCGCCCAGCCCATAGGCGATGGCGGTGGTCGTGCGCGCGACCGGCGATGCGCTGGCCCGCCAGGCGGCGCGGGTGAGCGTCACCATGCTGCCATCGCCGGTATCGACGATCACCGGGCGATGCGACCGACCGCCAAGATCGAGCTCGCTGAGATACAGGCCGGTCCGATCGGCAAGCCGCAGCGGGACGGTGGTGCCGCGAAACGGCATCCGCCCGCTGGGGAGGAGGCGGAAGCGCTGAGCGTCGTAATCGATCTCCAGCGCGTGCGCGGCGAGCAGGTCGGAGCCGACGAACAGGTCGACCGGCGCCGCGCCGGTAACGCGCGGATCGGCATCGATGATCGCGACCCGGCCGCCGGTGCGGACCAGACCACCCACCTCGACCCGATCGATCCCGGTCCAAGACAGCGCGACGCTGCCCCCGATCGCGTCGGCACGGCCCTTCACCAATGGCTTGAGCCCTGCCTCGCGGGCGAAGCGCGCGGAAACGGCACTGTCGGTGACGCCGGTGTCGAGCATCGCATCGACCCAGCGATCGTTGAGCAGGGTTCGGAACCGGATCTGGTTGCCCGCCGTCAGCTCGAACGGGACCCAGCGCGCTTCGGTATCGGCGGCCAGGTGCATCGCCGGCGGCGCGGCGTTGAGCTGCGCGGCGGGCGTGACGATGCCGATCAGGGCGGCAAACAGGATCATGGGCGCGCGGACATCCATGTGCGCCATGCTAGAGCGCATGGTCGAGCGCGCCAGCCGTTGCAGGCGTGGTTAATGTCCCGTTGGCGGACGGGATAGCCGGCGATGACGGTACCGGCCCGCTCCCCCACCCCGCCACCCGTCGAGGATACCTCGAAGTGGGTGGCCGGGTGGGGGAGCGGGCCGGTACCGCCGCTGCGCGCCAGCGCAGATAGCAAAACCCTCAGAGGCACGCTTCCAGCAACGCATTGTCGAAGCCGAAGGCACGCGCCTTTTCGAGCGTGTAGGGGCGCAGGCCCATCGACCGGTACTCGCCGATGATCTTGCCGTCGGCGCTCTCGTCCAGATATTCGAACTTGAAGAGTTCCTGCGTCACGATGACGGGCCCCTCCATCCCGATCACCTCGGTGATGTTGGTGACGCGGCGACTGCCGTCGCGCAGGCGCTTGACCTGAACGATCAGGTCGACCGAGTCCGCGATCTGACGGCTGATCGCCTCCTTGGGGATCTTGATGTCGCCCATCATCACCATGTTCTCCATACGGCCCAGGCATTCGCGCGGGCTGTTGGAGTGGAGCGTGCACATCGAGCCGTCATGGCCGGTGTTCATCGCGGAGAGCAGGTCGAAACATTCCGACCCGCGAATTTCGCCGAGGATGATGCGATCGGGGCGCATACGCAGCGCGTTCTTGACCAGGTCGCGGATGGTGATCTCGCCCTGACCCTCGAGGTTCGGCGGGCGGGTTTCGAGCGGGAGCCAGTGCGGCTGTTGCAGGCGAAGTTCGGCGGCGTCCTCGATCGTCAGCACGCGTTCGCCCGGGTCGATCATCTTCGACAGGGCGTTGAGCATCGTCGTCTTGCCCGAGCCGGTGCCGCCCGAGATGACGATGTTGAAGCGGCAGGCACCGGCAATCTTCAGCATCGTCGCCATCTTGGTCGACATCGATCCGAAGCCCGCCATCATGTCGAGCGTGATCGGCTTGTCGGAGAATTTGCGGATCGAGATCGCCGTGCCCTTGAGGCTGAGCGGCGGCACGATCACGTTGACGCGGCTGCCGTCCTTGAGGCGCGCGTCGGCCAGCGGGGTGGTCTGATCGACGCGGCGGCCGACCGAGTTGCAGATGCGCTGGGCGATCTGGAACAGATGTTCCTCGTCACGGAATTGGATATTCGCGAGTTCCAACTTGCCCTTGCGCTCGACAAAGGTCTGGTCGGGGCCGTTGACCATGATGTCGCTGATCGCACTGTCGGACAGCAATTCCTCGAGCGGGCCAAGGCCGAGCAATTCGTCGACCAGCACCTTTTCGAGCGCGAATTGTTCGCGGCGATTGAGCGTGAGTTTCAGCTCGGCGAGCACTTCGCCGATGATCGGGCGAAATTCCTCGGCGAGCTCGTCCTTGCTGAGCGTCGCCGCGGCTTCGGGATCGACGCGTTCGAGCAGGCGCGGGAGCACCTGTTCCTTGATTCGATGAATTGAGGCTTCGAAGCCCTCATGGCGCGAACTGCCCGACTCTGCGGAGGCCGACTGGCGATCCGCGAGTCGCTGCATCGCTTCGCTGGACGAATGCGATCCGCCGGTGGTGCCGCCGCTCGGAACCGGATCGGGTTCGCGCTGGCTGGCGCCGGGGAGGGGGACATCGTGCAGCGGCGGGAATTGCTCGCCGCCCACCGGCTCGGCCGGGCGCGCCGTACCGCCGCCCTGCATCGGGCGTGCAACACCGAAGGCGGGACGCCCCGGCGCTCCCCCGGGTCCGCTGCGACGTCCAAATGCGCTCACATTCGCTCCCCAAAATCCGCTACAGGGAAGGGGATAGCCGCCAAGATTTGACAAGTTCCTAACCATCAACGGATTGCGGCGCGGGAGATTCAGCGATGCTGGGAATGATGGTGTTGCTGGCGGCAGCAGGCGCCGCGCCCAATCTGGCCTGGCTGGAGGGGGAATGGTGTACAAAGCCCGCGAACGGACGCCAGACCTGCGAACTATGGGGGCCCGCGCGTGGCGGCACGATGCTGGGAACGAGCCAGACGGTGCGTGACGGCAAGACGCGCGACTTTGAATATATGCGGATCGAGCTGGGGGATGGCGTCGCGATCTTTTACGGGTCGCCGCGCGGCGCGCCTGCGGTCCCGTTTCGCGAGAGCGGGCGCGAGGCGAGGGGGATCACCTTCGCCAATCCCGGGCATGATTATCCGCAACGCATCCGATATTGGCGGCGCGGCGACGAACTGATCGCCGAGACCGCGCTGGCGGACGGGACCAGGCCGATGCGCTGGGTCTTCAAACGGGCGCGCTGACCGATCCTGACCGTAGCCGGACGGGGCGAACAAGGGGAAGAACCGGGCGACAGTCGATCACAGGGGTTTCTCACATGCTCGCATTCTTCGTTTCGCTCTTCACCATGCTTGTCACGCCGACCGGGCTTGCGACCGCGCCAGCACCGGCACCTGTCGTCGCGGCGGCGGCGTCGGCGCCAGCGACGGGGGGGCGGCTCGACTGGCTGGGCGGGACCTGGAAGACCGACGCACTCGAGATGATTTGCGAACAGACCAAGCTGGGAATCGCGTGCAGCGAGGAGGGCACGAGCGCGGCGATGAAGGGAGCCAAGGCGGAGCTTGCGTTCGACACGGCGGGTGACAAGGCACGGTTGCGCGTCGCCTTGCCGTCTATTCCGCCCAGCACCTTCACCGAAGTGGCGCGCGAGGGGCAGAGCGTGACGTTCGAGATGCCGACCAAGATGGGTGTCGCCAGATTGCGCTTCACCCGCACTGGCGACGCCCTGAAGGTCGAGCGCGGCAATGCCGATAGCTGGGCAACCGCGATGGCCTATCGCCGGGGGTGAAAAGACGCGCAGACATGAAAATGACCGCAGGGTTGCCCCTGCGGCCATTTTCGATTCTGTAACGCGGGGTTAGCCCGCCTTTTCGGCGAGGACCGTCAGCCCCTTTTCATTCACTTCTGCAAAGCCGCCCTCGACCCGGATGATCTCCGGCGATTGGTTCGAAGCGGTCTTGTAGATTTCGATATTGCCGTCGCGGATCGTCGACATGAAGGGCGCATGGCCCTCCAGCACGCCGAAATCGCCCTCGCTGCCGGGAACGACCACCATATGGACGTTCTCCGAGCGGAGCAGCTTTTCAGGGGTCACGAGTTCGAAGTGCAGCATGTTCTTCTTCCTAGCCCCTCCCCTTCAGGGGAGGGGTTGGGGTGGGGCGTATCAACACGCGCCCGGCCCCTGTGATTACTGCCCCACCCCAAACCCCTCCCCTGAAGGGGAGGGGTTTAAGAGGGCTTACGCCTCGGCGGCCATCTTCTGGGCCTTGGCGACGACGTCGTCGATGCCGCCGACCATGTAGAAGGCGCTTTCCGGCAGATGGTCGTACTCGCCGTTGACCACGGCCTTGAACGACTTGATCGTGTCTTCGATCGCAACGAATTTGCCGGGGATGCCGGTGAAGACTTCGGCGACGTGGAACGGCTGGCTGAGGAAGCGCTGGATCTTGCGCGCGCGGGCGACGGTCAGCTTATCCTCTTCCGACAGTTCGTCCATGCCGAGGATCGCGATGATGTCCTGCAGCGACTTGTACTTCTGCAGGATCGACTGGACGGCGCGGGCGGTTTCATAATGCTCCTGGCCGACGACGCGCGGCTCGAGCACGCGGCTGGTCGAGTCCAGCGGATCCACCGCCGGATAGATGCCGAGTTCCGAGATCGCACGGTTGAGAACCGTGGTCGCGTCGAGGTGGGCGAACGAGGTTGCAGGCGCCGGGTCGGTCAAATCGTCCGCGGGGACGTACACGGCCTGTACCGAGGTGATCGACCCCTTGTTGGTCGAGGTGATACGCTCCTGCAGCGCGCCCATGTCGGTCGACAGGGTCGGCTGATAGCCCACTGCCGACGGAATACGACCGAGCAGTGCCGACACTTCCGCGCCCGCCTGGGTGAAGCGGAAGATGTTGTCGACGAAGAACAGCACGTCCTGGCCTTCGACGTCGCGGAAATATTCGGCGATCGTCAGGCCCGACAGCGCGACGCGCGCGCGGGCGCCCGGCGGCTCGTTCATCTGGCCATAGACCAGCGCAACCTTCGACCCTTCGCTGATCGCGTTGCCGTCGGCGTCCTTGGCGATAACGCCGGCGTCGAGGAATTCGTGATAGAGGTCGTTGCCCTCACGCGTACGCTCACCGACGCCCGCGAAGACCGAGGTGCCGCCATGGCCCTTGGCGATGTTGTTGATCAGTTCCTGGATGAGCACGGTCTTGCCGACGCCCGCGCCGCCGAACAGGCCGATCTTGCCGCCCTTTGCGTACGGCGCGAGCAGATCGATGACCTTGATGCCTGTGACGAGGATCGCGCTTTCGGTCGACTGATCGACGAATTCGGGAGCCTTGGCATGGATCGGCGCGCGCAGATCGGTCGCGACCGGGCCGCGTTCGTCGATCGGCTCGCCGACGACGTTGAGGATGCGGCCGAGCGTCGCGGGGCCGACGGGAACCTGGATCTGCGCACCGGTGGCGGTCACGTTCTGGCCGCGGGTCAGGCCCTCGGTCGAGTCCATCGCGATCGTGCGGACGGTGTTCTCGCCCAGATGCTGCGCGACTTCGAGGACGAGGCGCTGGCCGTTATTGTCGGTTTCGAGCGCCGAAAGGATCGCGGGCAGTTCGCCGTCGAATGCCACGTCGACGACCGCGCCGATCACCTGCGCGATGCGGCCCTGGCCGGTTGCGGCGACGGGCGCCGTCACGGTCGTGTCGGTCTTGGGCTTCGTCGCGCGGGGCTTACGCGCGGGCTTTTCTGCGGTCGGGGCTGCGGTTGCCATCGTCTGTTCCTTGGGTTTCAACTGGATTGCCGGGTAGCGCCCGGGCGGGTGAAAGTCACGATCAGCTGGTCGGGATTGCCCTTCGCGGGCGTACGGGAGAGTTCCCAAATGCCCTCGGGCAACTGGCCCTTCGCTGCGTCGTTCGCCTCGACTGCGGCCTCGACCTGGGCGCCGTCGATCTCGAAACGCTTGAGGTAACCCCGCACGACGCGCGCGAAGCGGCGCAGCGTGAGATCCAGTTCCCGGTCGTCCTTGATCGTAAGCGTGAAGGTGACGGCATCGATCTGCTCGGCCGTCGAGCCGGTGGCGACGAAACTAGCCAAATTGCCGGTTTCGCGCGATTCCCCGTAGATCAGCACGGGTTTGCCGATTGCGCGAAAGGCCGGAGAGCCTTGAGCCGGAGCATAGGGTCCAACCTGAAAATCGAACAGATTCGCAGCGTCGATCGCGGCGCCGGGAACCTCGAACACGCGATCGAGGCCCGACAGGCTCGCGACGCGATTTTCCTGCGCCGCTTCCTGCTCGAGCAGGGTCGGCTCCTTGGCTGTCGGTCCACAGGCCGACAGCGCCAAGGCGCACAGTACAAGGGCGCGGGGTCGAATCACAGCGCCTCGGCGCCCGAGATAATCTCGACCAGCTCGGTCGTGATCGCGGCCTGGCGCGCGCGGTTATACTGGATCGACAGCCGCTTGATGAGGTCGCCCGCGTTGCGCGTGGCGTTGTCCATCGCAGTCATCTTGCTGCCCTGCTCCGACGCAGCGTTTTCACGCATCGCGCGGTAGAGCTGGATCGCGACGTTGCGCGGGAGCAGATCTTCGAGGATCGATTCCTCATCGGGCTCGTACTCGACCACCGCCGCGTTGGTTTCCTCGACGGCGGCGACCTCGGGAATCTTGACCGGGATCAGCTGCTGCTCGGTCGGCTCTTGCGTCAGGACCGACTTGAAGTTCGAGTAGAACAGGTGCGCGACGTCATACTCGCCGGCTTCGAACCGGGCGATCAGGTCGTCGGCATAGCCGCGGGCGTCGGCAAAGCCGAGCTTGCCGAGGTCGCCGGGTTCGATCCCGTGCACGAAATTGTTCGGGTAGAGCCGGTTGAGCACCGCGCGGCCCTTGCGACCGATGGTGTAGAATTTCACCGTCTTGCCCTGCGCGATCAGCTCTTGCGCGCGGCGGCGGGCGAGGCGGGCGATGTTGGTGTTGAACGCGCCGGCCAAGCCCTTGTCGCTCGTCGCGACGACGAACAGATGGACCTGATCCTTGCCGGTGCCGGCGAGCAGCGGCGACATGCCGGGGCTGCCCGCGACCTTCGACGCGAGGCTGGCGACGACCTGTTCAAGCCGCTGCGCATATGGGCGCCCGGCCTCCGCCGCTTCCTGCGCGCGGCGCAGCTTGGCGGCGGCGACCATCTTCATCGCCTTGGTGATCTTCTGGGTCGACTTGACCGAGTTGATCCGGACTTTGAGTGCCTTGAGAGAGGCCATTCTTCTTTCCTTCTCCCTCTCCCCTTCAGGGGAGAGGGCCGGGGAGAGGGGCAGTCGAGAGTGGAGCCTTCATGCCCCTCTCCCAACCCTCTCCCCGCAAGCGGCGAGAGGGCTATTTTGCTTTACGCGAACGTCTTGCCGAACGCGGCGAGCGCGTCCTTGAGCTTCGACTTGGTGTCGTCGCTCAGGTCCTTGCTCTCGCGGATCGCGGTCAGGATGTCGGCATGCTTGCTGCGCATTTCGCTCAGCATCGCGGCTTCGTAGCGCACGACATCGGCCACCGGGATGTTGTCGAGATAGCCGTTGGTGCCGGCGAAGATCGACACGGTCTGCTCCTCGAACGGCAGCGGCGAGAACTGCGGCTGCTTGAGCAGCTCGGTCAGGCGCGCGCCGCGGTTGAGCAGCTTCTGGGTCGAGGCGTCGAGGTCCGAACCGAACTGCGCGAACGCGGCCATTTCGCGATACTGGGCCAGCTCGAGCTTGATCGAGCCCGACACCTTCTTCATCGCCTTGGTCTGTGCCGACGAACCGACGCGCGACACCGACAGGCCGACGTTGATCGCCGGACGGATGCCCGCGAAGAACAGGTCGGTTTCAAGGAAGATCTGGCCGTCGGTGATCGAGATCACGTTGGTCGGGATGTAGGCCGACACGTCGCCTGCCTGGGTTTCGATGATCGGGAGCGCGGTGAGCGAGCCCGAGCCGTTATCCTCGTTCAGCTTCGCCGCGCGCTCGAGCAGGCGGCTGTGCAGATAGAAGACGTCGCCCGGATAGGCTTCGCGGCCCGGCGGGCGGCGCAGCAGCAGCGACATCTGACGATAGGCAACCGCCTGCTTCGACAGATCGTCATAAACGATCACGGCGTGCATGCCGTTGTCGCGGAAATATTCGCCCATCGCGCAGCCGGTGTAGGGCGCGAGGAACTGGAGCGGAGCGGGGTCCGATGCGGTCGCGGCGACCACGATCGAATATTCCATCGCGCCATTTTCTTCGAGCGTGCGGACGAGCTGTGCGACGGTCGAGCGCTTCTGGCCGACGGCGACGTACACGCAGTAGAGCTTCTTGCTCTCGTCGGTGCCGGCGTTGACGGTCTTCTGGTTGATGAAGGTGTCGATCGCCACGGCCGACTTGCCGGTCTGGCGGTCGCCGATGATCAGCTCGCGCTGGCCACGGCCGACGGGGACGAGCGCGTCGATTGCCTTGAGGCCGGTCTGCACCGGCTCATGCACCGACTTGCGCGGGATGATGCCCGGCGCCTTCACTTCGACGCGCGAACGCTGGTCGGACACGATCGGGCCCTTGCCATCGATCGGGTTGCCAAGGCCGTCCACGACGCGGCCGAGCAGACCCTTGCCGACCGGAACGTCGACGATGGTGCCGGTGCGCTTGACGGTGTCGCCTTCCTTGATCTCCGAGTCCGAGCCGAAGATCACGATACCGACATTGTCGGCTTCGAGGTTGAGCGCCATGCCCTGAACGCCATTGGCGAACTCGACCATTTCGCCCGCCTGGACATTGTCGAGGCCGTGGACGCGCGCGATGCCGTCACCCACGCTCAGCACCTGGCCGGTCTCGCTGACCTCTGCCTCGGTGCCGAAATTGGCGATCTGGTCCTTGATGACCTTCGAGATTTCTGCGGCGCGGATATCCATTGTCTTAGCCTTCAGCCTTTCATCGCGTGGGCGAGTGAGTTCAAACGGGTCTTGATCGAGCTGTCGATCATCTGGGAGCCGATCTTCACGACCAGCCCGCCAAGGAGTGCGGGATCGACCGACAGGTCGACATTGACGTCGCGGCCGACGCGGGTGCGCAGCTGCGTCTTGAGTTCGGTCACCTGCGCCGCGTCGAGCGGATGGGCCGACACGACTTCGGCGGTCACTTCGCCGCGATGGCGGGCGGCCAGCGTGCGGAAGTCGCGGATCATGCCGGGCAGCGCCGACAGACGGCGATTCTGCGCCAGCACCCCGAGGAAGCGGGTGGTGAGCGGGTCGAGCTTCATCGCGCCCGCCGCAGCCGCGACACCGCGTGCGGTTTCATCGCGACCGAGCAGCGGGCTCTTGGTCAGCGCCGCAAAGTCGGCCGAGTCGGTCAGCGCCTGCTTGACCGTGGCAAGGCTCGATTCGACCGTCGCGATCGAACCGCCCTCGCGCGCCAGATCGAACAGCGCAGTCGCATAACGACCGCTTAAGCTGGCTTGGATACCGCCGGAATTATCCACGGACGCGTGTTTCCTCTTGGACTCTAGAATGGCCCCATGGGGATTCGGGGGTGTGCCTGCGCGGCACCCCCGATGGGTTGGCGCGCGCCTAGCAAAGGGGGGGCGAGGATGCAACCTGTGTGACCGTGCGATGACGGCGCGGCGAACGGGCTTGCTGGGCCGGGCATCGGATGCGAAACAATTGCCGACTGACTCAGTCGGGGGGATATCATGTTTCAGACACCGATCCGCGCGGTCGTCGCGCTTGCCGCCACATCGCTTCTTGCCAGCACCGCTTATGCGGAAAGCGTCCGGATGACCGGGCGGTTCGCCGCGCCCTATCGCGATGCCGCGATGCTCGATTCGCTGCGCGTCGGCCGCATCACCGGGCAGGACGGGGTGCAATTGGGCATGGCGATCGAGCGGGCGCTGGCGCGGCCCGACATCACCGGCGACGTCCATTTCGATCTGGTCGGCGGGCGCGGCGCGCAAGCGGACGGGATGCTGAACGGCAATGTCACGACGGGCGTTCAGGAGAGCCGCTTCAAGCGCAAGGAAAAGGAATGCGTCGAACGCGAAGGGGGCAAACGCGACGGCAAATGCCTGCGCGAAGAGGAGGTCGAGAAGGACTGTACCCGCCGCGTCATCAATGTGAACGCCGACCTGCGCCTCGCAAGTGCGGACGGGCGCGTCCTCTATAGTGTCTCGCGCCCGCGCCGGGACGAGACGAGCTGGTGCCGGGGGCAGAACCCGCCGCGGACCACCGAGGAAGCGATTCGCGGGATGATCGTCGATATCGCCGAGAATGTCCGGCGCGACATCGTACCGTCGGTCGAGAATTATTCGATCCGTTTCCGTGAGAGCACCCGGGGGCTGCCCAAGGAACTCAACCGGACGTTCAAGGATATCGTCAGGCAGACGCAGCGCGATCTGCGCGGGGCCTGTGCTGCATGGACGGCGATGGATGCTCAGGCGCCGAATCACCCGTCGATCGTCTTCGACCTGGGCCTGTGTGCCGAAGCGGAGGGGGATTATGACCGGGCCGGGGCGCTGTACGGTCGCGCGGCGCAGCTGATCGGGCGGGGGAGCAACGAGGGGACGCAGGGCGCCGAGCGGATCGCGCGGCTGATCGCCGGGGCAGAGGATGAGGAAGCGCGCAGGGGCGGCCGGAACCGCCCCTGACAGGATTATTTAGCCGCGGCGCTGGCCCTGGCCGCCGCCGCTGCGCTGGCCGCCGCCGCCGGCACCGGCGGGGCGGGGCGAGAACTTCTTCTTGCGCGGGCCGTAGAAGCGCGGCTTGTCGCCTGCACCGGCACCTTCGCCACCGCGCGGACCGGCCGTGCCGAGCGTCTCGCGACGCTCACCGGCGGGATTGCCGCGGGGGCCGCGGTCGCGCTGGGCGGCGCGGTGATGGGCGTTGCGATCCTGCATCGTGCGGCCGTTGCGGCCATTCTGCTCGTCGCGGCTCATCGGGATCGGGCCGCGGCTCGACTTGATGCGGGCCGATTCGGCCACGAAATCCTCGGGCAGCGGCTGGATCGCGACCTTCTGGCGGATCAGCTTTTCGATATCGCGGAGATACGGCCTCTCGTCATCGGCGCAGAAGCTGATGGCGACGCCGGTCGCGCCGGCACGGGCGGTGCGGCCGATGCGGTGGACATATTGGTCCGGCACGTTGGGCAGTTCGAAGTTGAACACATGGCTCACCCCCGACACGTCGATGCCGCGCGCCGCGATGTCGGTCGCGACCAGGATCTTGACCTTGCCCGACTTGAACTCGCCCAGCGCGCGCTCGCGCTGCGGCTGGCTCTTGTTGCCGTGGATCGCGTTCGACGCGACGCCGCTTGCCGCCAGCAGCTTCACGACGCGGTCGGCGCCATGCTTGGTGCGGGTGAAGACCAGCGCGCGGTCGATGCTCTCGTCGCGCAGCGCGATGGTCAGCAGCGACTGCTTCTCCGCCTGATTGACGAAGGTCACGAACTGCTCGACGCGCTCGGCGGTGGTGGCGACGGGGGTCACCTTCACCTCGACCGGATCCTTGATGAACTGGCCGGCCAGGTCGCGGATCGACTTGGGCATGGTGGCCGAGAAGAACAAAGTCTGGCGCTTGCTGGGCAGCTCGCGGACGATGCGCTTGAGCGCATGGATGAAGCCGAGGTCCATCATCTGGTCGGCCTCGTCCAGCACCAGGATCTCGATGCCGAGCAGGATCGCATAGCTTTGTTCGATCAGGTCGACGAGGCGACCGGGGGTCGCGACGACGATGTCGACGCCGCGCGCCAGATCGGTCTTGTTCTTGTGGATCGAGGTGCCGCCGAACACGGTCGCGACCGAAAGCTTGGTGCCCTTGCTATAGTCGCGGGCGCTCTGGGCGATCTGGCTGGCCAGTTCGCGGGTGGGGGCGAGGACGAGCATGCGGCAGCCGCGCGGCTGCGCCCGCTTGTTCGACGCGACGAGGCGTTCGATCGAGGGGAGCATGAACGCGGCGGTCTTGCCGGTGCCGGTCTGGGCGATGCCGAGCAGGTCGCGCCCTTCGAGCAAAGCGGGGATCGACTGCGCCTGGATCGGCGTCGCGTCGGTATAGCCCTTTGCCGCCAGCGCAGCCAGCGTGGTCTCGGACAGGCCGAGGGTATTGAACTTGGTCATGGAATCTCTTTTGCATAAACGGCCAGCGCGCATGCGGAATGCGCGCGCGCAGGCGGGTCAAAAAATGACGACCCGCGTGATATGGGAAGCCGAGCAATCAACCGAGGCGGAGCCGGAGCCGCAGGATGAACCCCGGCCCGATCACGCTGCATAACGCCTCGCTGCGGCGCGATATGGCAGTGGGGCTGTCTTAAGTCAAGATGGCGCGGGGTTGGGCGAACGTTATGAAGGTTGTCCACGCGCGGTATGGCGACCCGATCGGGTTGACGCGAAACTGACGAAGTTACGCGGAACGCGGTTCATCCTGTCAGCTTCGGACGGTTCCGGGGCGGATGATGGCGGGCGGGGCTGACGAAGCTGACAAAAATACGCGGTGTGTCAGGCGGGGTGTCAGGTTAGGGCAGAAGGGCTGCCAGGTCCTTCAGGGGCGCGATCGACGGGGTCAAAGAGCGGTCGGTGTTCGACCGGCGGAGGAGAACATATCGGGTCCAACATTGCAAGGGGGCACAGACTGGGTGTTTCGCAAAACTGTGGCTAGTCAGGATTTTTTACGCTGACTGTCTCGCCATTCCTGCCAATCGACCGGTTCGCTTTCGACCAGGTGCAGGTCGTCAGGGTCTAATCGATCCATAAAGAGCACCAGATTATGACATGGCCAGCGTGCGCTCGGTGCCAAAATGCCGTCGAAGCCGAGGAACTGCGCTGCATCGCCGATCTCCTGGCAACGATCATAGGATAGGCTGCTATAGTGCTCCCTGCTGACACCCAAGCCGACGAGGGCGTCGAGATCGGCAATTTTCAGAGTACGTGTTGTACGCACGGTCAGGCGATGCAGCACCGACCGGAGCTTGGAAGGAAAAACCGGCTGCTGGCTCAGATGGAAATGGATTTCCGCGAGTGCGCCTTCGCGCTCGAGTGCTGTGTAGAGAACGTCGAAGGTGCCCGGATCCCAGCGGGCACCGGCGGGATAGCCCTGAAGAACATCGCGCTCCTCGCGGACGATACGCCAAACATCGCCCTCGAACGGAATGCCCTGATGTCCGTCGATAAGATCGAGCAATTCTAAGTCTCGGGCGCGCCGGTCGCTCATGCCCAGACGCCTAAAGGAATGCCCCGGCCTCAAGCCGCTCAATTACCGCCAACACCTCTTCCGTCCGGTCGGCATTGATAAGATCGATCGCACGCTCGTTGCCGAGCAATGCATGACGCGAGTGCAGCCACAGGCGCGTCTCGTCCGCCGTGTAGAAATCGGAAAGCCGGTCCACGACGTAGCGCAGGTCGGCGATGACCGTTTGAGTATGAAGGCCGGGCATCGCGTTGCCGCGCAACCAGCGCGACACGGTCGCCGTCGACACATCGACGATGTTGGCGATGTCCTTTCCCTGGAGGCCGCCATAGGTTTTCAGGTCGTCGAGGATGCGCGTGACGGCTGTGGACATGACTTATAGCCTTGCGAGACTGGGCGGGTGCGGAATGCGTAACATTCGTACACATAGGGCATCTTAAGGCAGGATTGCATTTTAATTACACAAAAGTCAACTATGAAATCGAAATGTAGCTGCGCCGCCATGTTCGCGGGGTGACGTTGGATCTTCAATTTTGCCGGGCCTGCAAAGGTAGCGCGGTGGCGGGGCCAAGCTGACTAAGGTGACATGCGGTGTGTGCCGGGCGGTTGTCAGGTTCGGGCGGAAGGGCTGCGCGGTCCTTCAGCGAGGCGATCGACGGGGTCAAAGAGCGGTCAGTATTCGACCGGGGGGCAAATGAAATCCAACATTGCAAGGGGATACAGCAGCATCGTTTCGTTAGCGCTTGAATCGCGAAAGTGACCGCCATATCGTTGCCGTCGAATTCGGGGCAAGCGCGTCATGAGCAACGGCAGAATATCCGACCAATTGCGCTATATGACGGTGCGCATCCTTACGTCGAAAAATGAAACGACGAATTCGACGGGCGCAGGCACTAGCTTTTTGTATCTTTTCAGCAAAGGCGACCATGAATCTTTGCTGTTAGTGACGAACAAGCACGTCTTAGATGGCGCGGTAGTCATAGGCCTGAATTTTCATGTTACGACCGATAACAGCCAAACCCCGCTGCCGGGGGCTGGGCGACTAATTTCAGTTCGCTCGAGCGAACTGCCGATAATGCGTCATCATGACACCAACGTGGACCTCGCTGCTATCGGAATTGTTCCTATTATAGAGCACGCTAAAAAAGTTGATGGTTGGCAGCCGTTCATCAAATGCCTTAGTAAAGAAAATTTGCCTTCTGCATCGATGATGAAAGATTTTAGTTCGTTAGAAGATGTCGTGATGGTTGGTTATCCAACGGGGCTTGTCGATAGTTTCAATAACTTTCCTATTGTTCGACGTGGAATCACATCAACACCTTACACTATGGATTATCAAGGTAAGAAAGAGTTTCTTGCAGATATTCCCGTTTACGGGGGTTCTTCAGGTTCCCCGATACTTGTGGTCAACGAAGGTGCTTATACGACGGCGAGTGGCATAGCGATGGGGACGCGGTTCGCGCTGATTGGAGTTCTTTACGCCGGACACACCGAAACCGTGAACGGCAATATCGTAGCAGAACCCATCCCGACGAACCTCGCGTCGGTCGCTAAGGTCACGCATATGATAAATTTGGGGCTGTGCATCAAGAGCGCGTTGATCGAAGATCTTGCCGCTCAAATTCCGGGTTGGTGATGCCGAAGTCTAAGGACGATAGCCGACGTCGCTACGTGACCGAACCTTTGGCCCGCGCCGAAGTTCTGCGACGACTCGCGCCGCACTTTTGAATTTATCGAAGAAGTTGAAGCTACCAACGCTGATGGTCACGTCCTACGGATCGACGCCGTGGCAACATGCCGAATGACCGGCTGGACGTTCGGCTGGGAGTTTAAGAAGTCGAATCTGTACAAAAGCGAGTTTGCCGACGCCATGCGGCAAGCCATACACTATCGTCTCTCCTGCATTACCGACGCCCGCTTACCTGCCCATAATGATATGCACCTGCCAGCCGTCGCGCTGTTTCCAGATTGGCTCGGCGAACACGATGACGACACGACAAACTACGGCAAGGAAGCCGAAGGGATGCGCCTCAATTTGGAACTCAATGTTAGGCTGGTCCAAGACCGCTGAAAACAAACTTTTCGGCAAGCGTGGTTTAGGTTCTATGCGCAAGAAAGACTGCTAGATCAGCTCTGGTCCATAAGGCGGAGTTTTTCTATTGTTCCCGACGAGCGCGCGCCCTCACCCCGCCGCCTTAGCCAACCCCCGCGAAATCTGCAGCGCCGCGTTGAGCCGTGCCCGTGGCGTCGCAAATGCGCGGGCCACCACCAGCTTCATGTCCGGGCGCAGCTTGGCGGTGCCGTCGAGGCGCTCGACGTAAGCCAAAAGCCCCTCGACGCTGGGGAACTTGTCTTCGTGGAAGTTGACCAGCGCGCCCTTGGCCCGACGTCGAGGGCGAAGCGACCGCGACGCGCTTGACTTGTTGGAAAATGTTCCTGAAATGTTCTAACCGCATTTTAACGCGGGGCGATATGATTCGGGAACAGGACTATGCGCGGCGGCGCGCTTTTTCGCTGTGGGTACGGACGGGGCGGCTTCCGTCGGCACGGGATTTCGGCGGGATCGAGTTCAAGTTCAATCCTTGGCACGATCCAGAAAACGGGCGTTTCACTTTCGCAGGGACCGGGCGCTATTACGGGCGCGGCAGTGACGGGGCGAAGGATCAGCTCGGCCCAGGGCGCGGAAAGGTTGAGTATGTAGATGATCCGGCCAAGCGGCCGATCCGGAGCATGGAAGAGGCCAACGCCTGGAGAGCCGCAGAACTGGCCAAACATGGCCACAAACCAGAGTATCGCCGAGCGATAGAAGCGCAGTATCAGCGTTATAAGGCGGCATTTGCTCGGCTCTCTCAGCCGCCTCCGCCACCCCCACCGCCGCCTCCGCCTCCACCTCCACCGTCACCAGCCCGCGACATTGCGGCGAATGGCGGTGTCGGCGGCTTCGGCGGCGGCGGTGCTACCGGCAGCTGGGATGAGCCTGGTCCGCTGTCGCTCAAGCCATCAGGGGCTGATGCTGTCGCCGATCCGATCGGCAAGGCGATACTAACGGCCAGCGCAGATCGGTCGGCGGGGCGAGACCATCAACCGGCCGGGGCAGAGCGGTGGCGGAAGGTGGTGAGCAACGGATATCTCTACGAGATTGACGAGCATAACCGGACTCGCCGGATTTCGGGCGAACTCACGCTCAATCCGGAGCAGGTACGTTCGCAATCAACGCAACTAGCGGCTGGCGGGGAGGACCGTCGTCCGAGCGATCATGGCGGGCACTACATCGCTCGGCGCTTCAATGGACCTACCGAAGCCTTCAATCATTTCGCGCAGGACGCGAACTTCAATCGCCGCAAGTATCTCAAACTCGAAAATGAGTGGGCGCGCGAGACGCGCGCTGGCAGGGACGTTCGGGTGAAAATAGTTCCGGTCTATGAACATGGCTCGCAGCGGCCGTCCGCTCTCAATATCTGGTACTGGATCGACGGCAGCCCGAAAAGCGACAAACTTCCCAATGAGCCGGAGGGAGCGGAAAGTGGCAAGCGCTAAGACAGAAGAGATTTTGAAACGGATTGGCCAGTTGCTCGCCGAGGACACGGAATACCCACTCGACAAGACGCTGCTGCACGCAGAGGTTGGGCGAGGATATGTTTCGCCCTCAATCTTCAAAGATTTGGGCAATCACCTCAGGTATAGAGATCCTGACCTCGACCGATTGGGCGATGCCCTGCTTGACCTGTGGTACGCTCAGGAAGGTGACGAGCGTTGGGGAGGGCTTGCGTATTTCGTCAAGGACGGTCGTTTCGAACTGACTTTTATTTATCCTGACGAAATTGACGAGGACGAGAGTTCCATCAAGCGACGCGATAGGGTCGTCAAAAAGTATTTTGGCGAGAAGCCGATCGTGTATCCCGATTTCGATGGCGAGGACGTTTGGGTATATTGACCCGACCTAATCGTCGGTCCGGTCACCCCGCCGCCTTAGCCAACCCCCGCGAAATCTGCAGCGCTGCGTTCAGCCGTGCGCGCGGCGTCGCGAAGGCGCGGGCCACGACCAGCTTCATGTCGGGGCGCAGCTTGGCGGTGCCGTCGAGCTTGGTGACATAGGCCATCAGCCCCTCGACGCTGGGGAATTTGTCTTCGTGGAAGGTGACCAGCGCGCCCTTTGGGCCGACGTCGATCTTGGCGATGCACGCCTTTTTGGCGTTCAGCTTGGCCTCGATCAGGAGCAGGAGGTTTTCGGTCTCTTCGGGCAGCTTGCCGAAGCGGTCGATCATTTCCGCTGCAAATTCCTCGATTCCCGCGCGGTCCTCGACCTCGTTGAGGCGGCGGTAGAGGCCCATGCGCAGGTCGAGGTCGGGGACGAAGGTTTCCGGGATGAGGATCGGGGCGTCGACGGTGATCTGGGGCGACAGGTCGCGGGGGCGGTCGCTGGCCATGCCGCCGGCCTTGGCGTCCATGATCGCCTCCTCCAGCATCGACTGGTAGAGTTCGTAGCCGACCTCCTTGATGTGCCCGGACTGTTCGTCGCCGAGCAGATTGCCCGCGCCGCGGATGTCGAGATCGTGGCTGGCGAGCTGGAACCCGGCGCCCAGGGATTCGAGGTCGGAGAGGACCTTGAGGCGCTTTTCGGCGGCTTCGGTCATCATCCGCTGGGGGGCGGTGGTCATATAGGCATAGGCGCGGGTCTTGGCCCGGCCGACGCGGCCGCGCAGCTGGTAGAGCTGGGCAAGGCCGAAGCGGTCGGCGCGGTTGACGATCATCGTGTTGGCGCTGGGGATGTCGATCCCGCTCTCGATGATCGAGGTGGAGACGAGCACCTCGTATTTCTTGTCGTAGAAGGCGGACATGCGCTCCTCGACCTCGCTCGGCGCCATCTGGCCGTGCGCGACGACGTAGTGGATTTCGGGGACTTCCTCGCGCAGATACTGCTCGATATCGGGCAGGTCGGCGATGCGCGGGGTGACGACGAAGCTCTGCCCGCCGCGATAATGTTCGCGCAGCAGGGCTTCGCGCAGGACGACCGGGTCCCAGGGCATGACATAGGTGCGGACCGCGAGGCGATCGACCGGCGGGGTCTGGATGACCGAGAGTTCGCGCAGGCCCGACATCGCCATCTGCAGCGTGCGCGGGATGGGGGTGGCGGTGAGGGTGAGGACGTGGACGTCGGCCTTGAGGCCCTTGAGCCGTTCCTTGTGGGTGACGCCGAAGCGCTGTTCCTCGTCCACCACGACGAGGCCGAGGCGCTTGAAGTCGAGGCCCTTGGCGAGGACGGCATGGGTGCCGACGACGATGTCGAGCGTGCCGGCGGCGAGGCCGTCCCTGGTCGCCTTGGCTTCGGCGGCGGGGACGAGGCGCGAGAGGCGGCCGATGCGCAGCGGGAAGCCTTCGAAGCGGGCGACGAAGTTGGCGTAATGCTGGCGCGCGAGCAGCGTGGTGGGGCAGACGATCGCGACCTGATAGCCGGCCATCGCCGCGACGAAGGCGGCGCGCAGCGCCACCTCGGTCTTGCCGAAGCCGACATCGCCGACGACGAGCCGGTCCATCGGGCGGCCGGCGGCGAGATCGTCGAGCGTTTCGGCGATGGCGCGTTCCTGGTCGTCGGTCTCGCTGAACGGGAAGCGGTCGACAAAGGCGGGGTAGGCGCCGGGATCGGGTTCGATCACCTCGCCCGGGCGGACGGCGCGCGCGGCGGCGGTGGCGATGAGTTCACCCGCGATCTCGCGGATGCGCTCCTTCATCTTCGACTTGCGGCGCTGCCAGGCTTCGCCGCCGAGCTTGTCGAGGGTCGCGCCCTCTTCGGAGGAGCCGTAGCGGGAGAGGACTTCGAGGTTTTCGACCGGGACGTAGAGCTTGTCGCCGCCGGCATAGGTGAGCGCGACGCAATCGTGCGGAGCCTTCTGCACCGGGATCTGGGTGAGGCCTTCGTAGCGGCCGATGCCGTGCTCGGTGTGGACGACGAGGTCGCCAGGGGAGAGGGTGGCGAGTTCGGCGAGGAAGGCGTCGGTCGACTTCTTGCGCTTGTTGCGGCGGACGAGGCGGTCGCCGAGCATGTCCTGCTCGGTGAGCAGCGCGATGTCGGGCGCGGTGAAGCCGTGGTCGAGGGGGAGGACGATCAGCGCGACGTTGGCGGAGTCGCGGCCGCCGGCGGCGGCGCCGAGTGCCTCCTGCCAGCCGTCGGCGAGGACGGTGCTGGTCAGGCCGTGGTCGGCGAGCAGGCCCTTGAGCCGCTCGCGCGAGCCGGTGGAGTAGCTGGCGAGGATCGGCTTCTTGCCGCCCTTGCGCAGCTTGGCGAGGTGGTCGGTGACGGCGTCGTAGATGTTCGATTGCGCCGCGCGCTCGGGGGCGAAGTCGCGCGGGCCGTCCACGTTGAAGTCGAGGACGGTCGCGCTTTCGGGCTCGTGAAACGGGGTGGCGAGATGGGCGCGGGCGGATTTGAGGCGCGTCTCCCATTCGGCGGGGAGGAGGTAGAGCTGGTCGGTGCCGAGCGGGCGGTAGCTGCCGGCATCGGTCGACTGGGCGCGGACGCGGTTGGCCTGATAGTCGGCGATCGCTTCGAAGCGGGCTTCGGCGGCGCCCGCGTCCCCGGCGTCGCGGATGATCACGGCGTCGGCGGGGAGATGGTCGAACAGCGTCTCCATCCGCTCTTCGAACAAAGGCAGCCAATGCTCCATCCCGGCGAGGCGGCGGCCGTCGCTGATCGCCTGATACAGCGGGTCGCCGGTGGCGGTGGCGCCGAACTTCTCGCGATAGCGGGTGCGGAAGCGCTTGATCGTATCCTCGTCGAGCAGCGCTTCGCTGGCGGGGAGGAGGGTGAAGCCGTCGACGCGGCCGGTGGTGCGCTGGTCGGCGGGATCGAAGGTGCGGACGCTCTCGATCTCGTCGCCGAAGAAATCGAGGCGGAGCGCCTGTTCCGCGCCCGAGGGGTAGAGGTCGACCAGGCCGCCGCGCACCGCGAACTCGCCCGAATCATGGACGGTGTCGGTGCGGACATAGCCGTTGGACGAGAGCATCGCGGCGAGCTTGTCGAGCGAGATGCGCTCGCCCGGCGCGAGGCGCGCGGTCAGCTGGCGGATGCGGAAGGGGGTGAGCGTGCGCTGGCTCGCGGCGTTGACGGTGGTGAGGATCAGGCGCGGCTGCTTGCTTGGGGACTGGAGTGCGGACAGCGCGGCCATGCGTTCGGCCATGACGCGCAAGGTCGGGCTGGCGCGGTCATAGGGGAGGCAGTCCCAGGCGGGGAACTGGATGATCTCGAGCTCGGGCGCGAAGAAGGGCGCGGTCGAGGCGACCGCGCGCATCGCGGATTCGTCGGGGGCGATATAGACCGCGCCCGCCTCGCTGGCGCGCGCGAGATCGGCGAGCAGCCAGGGGAGGAATCCCGTGGGGACGCCGGAGAGGGTCAGCGGCGTGTTGGCGGAGAGGATGCGGTTGAGGTCGGGCATATTCTTCTCTTCAGCCCCTCCCCTTCAGGGGAGGGGTAGGGGGTGGGGCGTTTCAGTCTCACCGAGACCGCGGCCTGTGTGGACAGGCCCCACCCCAACCCCTCCCCTGAAGGGGAGGGGCTTGGTTATTTCGCGACCGGCACGTAGTTCAGCGTCTTGAGCGCGGACATGATCGTGCCCTGATATTCGGGCGGGACGGGTTGGCCGCCCATCGCCCAGGCCATGATGTCGACATCCTGTTCCTCCAGCAGCGCTTCGAACAGTTCGATCTCGGCATCGTTCCAGCCGGCATGGTGGGCGTCGAAGAAACCGCCGATCATCAGGTCGGCTTCCTTGACGCCGCGGTGCCAGGCGCGGAAGCGAAGGCGTTTGATGCGGGTTTCGCGGTTCATCGAGTCCAACGCAAATTGGCCGACAGCGCCAAAAAATGCGCGGTCGGCAGTGAGAATATGGGTTTCAGATAGGTGTCTGAGCCGATCAGCGCCAGTCGCAACTTCATCGCTGGATGCTGCCAGATTTGCCGGTTCTCCTCTCTGTGGTGCGAACAGTCGCATGGCCCCGGACAATGATTTCGCGCATCAAAACTCGCCGGAGAGCCCAACGCGTGCTGCTTGATTTCCTCTACCGGAAGACGAGAATCCGAACGAGATCGCAGTAGGATCGGGCAGGTTCAGGCGATATTTGAAGGAACCACCCGCCGCCTGCTCCCCGCGGAAGGTCGCGACATTGATATCATAGCTGAGACGGCCTGGCTCCGACGGCATCGGCGCATTTCCGATCGCAACCGCAGCGGCGATACCCTGCCGGGCGGACACGCGGTCCCGCTCCATCTTTCGGTCCAACTCGGCTATGTCAGCGCCCTGCAATCCGACAATAGTTTCGAGCGCGGCAATGCGACCGCCCTGCATCTCGACCGTTCCGGCCAGCCCGACCAGATCCTGCCGCAGGGCATCTACGGTATCCCACCGCGCAAACTCGCTGATCGGGATGAAAACCTCGCGGACCGCCAATGGATCATCGGTGCACAGGTAGTTGTTAGGTACGCGGCGATTACACCGGGCAACGATATATTCGTTCCCGCTAACCTTTCCGGCCGATCCGTTTGCAGGTGGTACCGGCGTCCCTTCCCAGTTTTCCTGCGCTTGGGCGGGCATGATCCAAAGACAAGGTGCCAGAATCGCGGTGAAATAACGGCGCATTTTGTTTCCTCCCGTGGCAGATACGGCCACATACCCTATCCGGCGAACTTGGCAGCACGACAAAGCATTCTGCTTGAAGCCGTTGCGACGCGAGGCGAAGAATGCCCATGAGTTCGTAGCGTTCGTCCACTCCGGCTTGCGCCGTAGCGAAGCGGGCGGTTAGGTCAGCATCGATGCGCCCCGATATCCTCAACCCTCTCTTTGCCGAAGTCACCGCGCTGAAAGGTGTGGGGCCGCAACTGGCCAAGCCGCTGGAGCGGCTGGGGCTTGCCCGGGTGGTGGATGTCGCGTTTCATTTGCCCTCTGGCTATATCGACCGGCTGCCGCGCGAGGAGCTGGATCAGGCGGATGTCGGGCGGACGATCGCGATCAAGCTGACGCCGGTGAATTATCGCATGGGCGGGAGCGCGCGGGCGCCGGCGCGGGTCGAGGCGACCGATGCGCGCGGCAATTATGTCACGCTCGTCTTCTTTGGCGGGAATAGCGGCTGGGTGAAGAAGCAACTGCCGCTGAACGAGGCCAAATGGGTGTCGGGGAAGCTCGACCACTATGGCCAGGAGCTGCAGATCGTGCATCCTGAGGTGGTCGCGCTGAGCGAGCCGCGGCCGGGTGGGCGTGAGGCGATCTATCCGCTGTCGGAGGGGATGACGTCGAAGCGGCTGGCGGATTTTGCGGCGCAGGCGGTGGAACGCGCGCCCGTGCTTCCCGAATGGATCGAGCCGAGTTTGAAGGCGCGCAAGGGCTGGCCCGACTGGCGTGAGGCGCTTGAGCGCATCCATGCCGATCCGGCGGATGCCAAGGCGCGCGACCGGCTGGCCTATGACGAGGTGTTCGCCAACCAGCTGGCGCTGATGCTGGTGCGCGGGGCGGCGCGGGCGAAGAAGGGGCGCGCGCTGCAGGGCGACGGGCGGCTGCGCGATGCGCTGAGCCTGCCCTACACGCCGACCGGGGCGCAGGCGCGGACGATCCGCGAGATCGAGGGCGATATGGCCCAGCCGCGCCCGATGCTGCGGCTCCTTCAGGGCGATGTCGGTGCGGGCAAGACTTTGGTGGCGGCGATGGCGCTGCTGATCGCAGTCGAGGCGGAGGCGCAGGGGGCGATGCTGGCGCCGACCGAGATACTGGCGCGGCAACATTATGAGACGCTGCGCAAGTTGTTCGCGGGCCTTGGCGTCGAGATCGCAATCCTGACCGGGCGCGACAAGGGCCGGGCGCGCGAAGCGACGCTGATGGGGGTCGCCGATGGGTCGATCGACATCCTGATCGGCACCCATGCGATTTTTCAGCAGGGGGTCGAATATCGCGATCTCGGCCTAGTCGTGGTGGACGAGCAACACCGTTTCGGCGTCGCCGAGCGGATGATGCTGCAGGCCAAGGCGAAGACCGCGCCGCATTTGCTGGTTATGACCGCGACACCGATCCCGCGCACGCTGCAACTCGCGACGCATGGCGAGATGGATGTGAGCAAGCTCGACGAGATGCCGCCGGGGCGCCAGCCGATCGAGACCAGCGTGATCAGCGAGGAGCGGATCGAGGAGGTGGTCAACGGCCTTGCCCGGCATCTGTCGGGCGGGGGGCAGGCCTATTGGGTATGTCCGCTGGTCGAGGAGAGCGAGAAGACCGACCTTGCCGCCGCCGAGGCGCGGGCCGAGGCGCTGCGCGCGCGGTTCGGCGATCGGGTGGGGCTGGTCCATGGCCGGATGAAGGGGCCGGAAAAGGACGCGGTGATGGCGCGCTTTTCCGCGGGCGAACTCGGCGTGCTGGTCGCGACGACGGTGATCGAGGTCGGGGTCGATGTCCCCAACGCGACGCTGATCGTGATCGAGGCGGCGGACCGGTTCGGGCTGGCGCAGCTGCACCAGTTGCGCGGGCGGGTCGGGCGCGGCGGGGGGCGGTCGGTGTGCGTGCTGCTGCGCGGCGGGACGTTGAGCGAGACATCGCGCGCGCGGCTGGCGCTGATGCGCGAGACCAATGACGGGTTTCGGATCGCCGAAGAGGATCTGCGGCTGCGCGGTGCGGGCGAGATGCTGGGGACGCGGCAATCGGGGGAACAGACGTTCCGGCTCGCCCCGCCGGAGAAGTTCGCCGAACTGATCGCGGCGGCGACCGACGATGCGCGGCTGCTGGTCGACCGCGACGGCGGGCTGGACGGGGAGCGCGGACAGGCGGCGCGGGTGGCGCTGTATTTGTTCGAGCGCGATGCGGCTGTGGGCTTGTTGCGGGCGGGGTGAGGGTTGCGGGAGCGGTGCGGTAAAATTCAGGATGAGCAGATTTCGACGCTATTTCATACATTTCACGGCCGGGCGTCGCTTCGAAGTGCAAGCCTCTCGTCCATAGCATTCGTCGGTCAAATCGGATTGATTGCTCCCAATCTTTGGGGATTTGGAACAACAATCGACGAGCTCCCCCAAAGGCGCCGGTCTACTCTGTAAAGACCTCGATCAGCTCGGCTGCGCCTTGCAGCAGGTTCATCTTCATCGTCATCACGTTCCCGGCGATTGCCACGGACAGACGCTGGTCGGGATACACGACTAGCAGTTGGCAGCCCCCTGGCGTGGCGCCGGCATGATGCCATCTTCGCCGCCCGGTCTTGTCGGTATCGATACGCCAGCCAAGGCCCAGGGGTGGTGAGGATTTCGTCGCCACCGTCACCGGTGTGAAGAGCAGTGCCCGTTCCGCTTCGTTCAAAACGCTCGCTTGTGAATCGATCATGGCTGCACCGAATCTTGCGGTGTCCGATGGCGTCATGAGAAAGCCCGCTCCCGACCAGGAGTAAGCGGAATTGTTGAATGGCAGGTTGGCCCAACCATTGTCGAGCTTCGGTTTCGCGCCTTCAGGCAGGCCGGCGCCGAACATCCTGAGGTCGAGATCATTCATATACCCTGCGGCTCGATGCGGCGTGATGCGCCATGGGTCATCGGGCACGAGGCTCGGCACATTGAAGGGTATGGCGATCTCGGCCTCGACCAGATCGAGAAAGGCGCGGCCGGACGTCGCAGCCATCACCATCGAGGCGAGCGTATAGCCGTAGGAGGAATAATTCACTGCGGTGCCCGGCGGCGCGACAAGCGGATCGTTTATGAACAGGGCGAGAACGTCGTCCTCAGACCGATACACCCGCATGAACACTGGCGATCCGTTGGTCCCCATGTCGGCTTCGGCAGCCGAAAAGTGCCGGATGCCGGCGCGATGCGTGAGCAGCTGACGCAGGGTCGTATCGCGATGCTGTGCGGGCAGCCCGGGCATGGCGGCGCTGATGGGCGCATCAAGGTCAAGCACGCCGCGCAATGCCAGCCGCGCCGCCAGCGTCGAGGTGACGACTTTGCTGATCGATCCGAGCGGGAACAGGGTATCCGTCCGGGCAGGAACGGCGAGTTCGAGATTAGCGACTCCGGCGGTACCTGCCCATACAAGCCCATCGGGGTTGGCGACCGCGACCGATATGGCAGGCGCAGGCCTGGTGGCGAATACCCCCTCCAACCACGCACCCGCCTTCCCCACTGCCGAGGCGCGTTCGACTGAAGTGCCTGCGGCACCCACGGCGGTGCGCGCGGACAGGGCTGCCATCGCTGCTCCCATAAGGACTTCACGGCGCGCGGCATTGAACATTTCCAGCCCCTTTTACTGTATTGCAGTAGTAATACAGTAAATCTGCGAGATGGTCAATCAACGGCAGGTCCCAAGAGCTTGGGGCCCATTCACAAGAGCTTGGGGCCCATTCAAATGCCGGGGGTTGCCGAAAGCCGCAATTCGGCGTCCTACCCAAGTTCAGCTGCCACAGCGGCGTTATGTCGGGTCCATTAGAAGGCGGTCGCTGGGCAGGAGGCTGGAGCGATGCGCTTGGAGAGACCCGGATCCCGCCAGGCGGGATGAGGCAATCTAGCCCGCCCCCCTCGGGGGCTTAGCAGGCTCACCCCACCTTCAGCATCTGCGCCAGCAGCTCGTAATAGCTCGCCAGGTCGACCGCGCTGTCGAAGCTAACGCCGATGCGGCCGCCGAGCGACCAGCGGATTTCGGCGGGGAGCGCGCCGACCACCGGGAGCATGACGCGCAGGCGGTCGCCTTCGGCAAATTCATGCTCGCACCGCGCCATCAGGCCGTGGGGGGAAATGTTGACGATCAGCAGCGTGTGCGGCTCGGCATCGGGGCCGAAGGCGCGGGCGCGGTAATGAACCGCGTCGCGCGTCATGGCCCGCTGATCGGTGTCGGCGGCGATGTCGCGGACGATCGACGAGAACTCGTAACTCACGCTGCCCCCACAAAACTCGAGGTTTCGTGCGGTTTCCCTAAGGGTAGGCGGGTAAATATGTCGGCAACCAGTGTGGTTACCAACCTCTAGCCGGGGGCTGGTCTAGACGGGGTTGAGCAGCCCGTGATGCTTCTTCCCCGCCGACACGCGCACCGGATCGGCGCCGACAGTGACGGTCGCGGCTTCATCGCCGACTTTTTCGCCATCGATGCGCGCGCCGCCGCCCTTGATCAGGCGGCGGGCTTCGCCCTTGGACGCGGCAAAGCCGAGGCCGACAAGGGCGTCGACGACGCTGATCTCGCCGCTGACCGACAAAGTGGGCAGGGCGTCGCCGGAGGCGCCTTCCTCGAAGGTCTTGCGCGCGGTTTCCTCGGCGGCCAGCGCGGCGTCGCGGCCGCGGCACATGGCGGTGGCTTCGGTCGCGAGGATCTTCTTCGCCTCGTTGATTTCCGCGCCCTGCAGCGCTTCGAGGCGGGCGATCTCGTCCAGCGGCAGATCGGTGAACAGGCGCAGGAAGCGGCCGACATCGCGGTCGTCGGTGTTGCGCCAGAACTGCCAGTAATCGAAGGCGGGGAGCGCGTCTTCGTTGAGCCACACCGCGCCCGACATGGTCTTGCCCATCTTGCCGCCGTCGGCCGTGGTGATCAGCGGGGTGGTGACGCCGTACACTTCGGTCCCGTCGACGCGGCGCGACAGCTCGATGCCGTTGACGATGTTGCCCCACTGATCCGACCCGCCCATCTGCAACCGGCATCCGGCGCGGCGCGACAGCTCCAGAAAGTCATAGCCCTGGAGGATCATGTAGTTGAATTCGAGGAACGACAGCGACTGTTCGCGGTCGAGGCGCAGCTTGACCGAGTCGAAGCTGAGCATGCGGTTGATCGAGAAATGCTTCCCGATGTCGCGCAGGAAGGGAATGTATTCGAGCTTGTCGAGCCAGTCGGCATTGTCGACCATCATCGCGTCGGTGGGACCGTCACCGAAGGTCAGGAACTTTTCGAACACGGTCTTGATCGACGCGACATTGGCCGCGATGACCTCGTCCGTCATCAGCTTGCGCGCTTCGTCCTTGAAGCTGGGGTCGCCGATCTTGCCGGTGCCGCCGCCCATCAGCACGATCGGCTTGTGCCCGGTCTGTTGCATCCGGCGCAGCAGCATGATCTGGACGAGGCTGCCGACGTGGAGCGAGGGGGCGGTGGGATCGAAGCCGATATAGCCGGGCACGATCTGCTTGGCCGCCAGCGCGTCGAGCGCAGTGGCGTCGGTGACCTGGTGGATGTAACCACGGTCGGACAGGGTGCGGAGCAGATCGGATGCGTATTCGGTCATGGTGCGCGGGCGGTTAGCATGGAGATGGAGTTTGCAAAAGCATCGGCTGATCCCCCATCCTGACATGCCGCATCCGTCGATCACGCTGGCGGTGGAGGTGTCGCGGCTGCGCGGGACGGGGTTGCGTCTGTGGTATGTGGTGAACGGTGCGATCGATGTCGTGCGATTTCCTGCCTTGGGCGAACCGGCCCGGGCCGATGGGCTATGGCAGGCGACCTGTTTCGAAGTGTTTTTCCGAAATGGCGACAGCCCTGCCTATGACGAGATCAACCTCACCTCTTCACGGCAATGGGCAGCCTATAGCTTCGACACCTATCGCGAAGGAATGCGATCCAAGGATATGGACGAGCCTCAGATCACCGTGGCGACTTGGGCCGACACCGTTGCCGTCGGCGCCGATTTCGACGCCGGGGCGATCGTCGCCCGGCCGAACGCGCGGTTCGCCCTCTCCGCGGTGATCGAGGAAATCGACGGCACCAAATCCTATTGGGCGCTTCGTCATCCGCCGGGGAAGCCCGATTTTCATCATCCCGATTGCTTCGCGCTGGAACTGCCGTTGCGCGAAGGATGATGCGGAAGACAAGGTGCTCAACCGTCATAGTAGTTTCGTGTCATAACTGTTATTGACAAAAACAATGGGCGATGGGACTAAAGGTCCGACCGCGGATCGCCAAGAATCCGGGGATGACAGGGGAGTGTGTGACGATGGGCCGAGAAGAGTTTCGCGCGCGTGGCCGCGCCGCATCCAGCATCACTGCAATTGCAGCATTTTTGAGCTTCACCGCCGCCGTTCCGGCGCTGGCACAGGACACGGCGGTCGAGGCCGCACCGGCGCCCACCGACGAGATCGTCGTGACCGCGCGCCGGCGTGAGGAAAGCCTTCAGGATACGCCGGTCGCGATCTCCGCGTTCAGCGCGGAGATGCTACAGGATCGCCAGATCACCCAGACGCAGGATCTGGAGCGGATCACGCCGAGCCTGCAGTTCAAGCCCGCCGGCCAGCTGTCGGGCAACAGCGCATCGTCGGTCGTCTTCATCCGCGGCGTCGGCCAGGTCGATCCAACCGCGGCGGTTGATCCGGGCGTCGGCGTCTATCTGGACGAAGTGTATCTCGGCCGCGCCGTGGGCGGGGCGATCGATTTCGGCGATATTGCGGGCGTCGAGGTGCTGCGCGGGCCGCAGGGGACGCTGTTCGGGCGCAACACGATCGGCGGCGCGATCCTGGTGCGGACGCAACGCCCGATCCTGGGCGAATTCAGCGGCCGTGCGCGAGTGCGCGCAGGCAGCGACAATCTGATCGAAGGCTTTGGCGTGGTGAACGTGCCGCTGGGCCAGACGGTCGCGGCGCGCGTTTCGGCCGGGGTGCGCAAGCGCGATGGCTATGTCATCCGTGCGGTGGACGGTCTCGATCTGGGCAATGAGAACCGCTATTCGCTCGCCGCGTCGCTGCTGTGGGAGCCGTCGGCGGACTTCGACCTCTATCTGCGTGCGGACTATAGCAAGCAGGACGAGAATGGCGCGCCCTTCACCTTTGCCGGGGTGAACGAGCAGGCGCCGGTCGCCGCGATCGCCAGCGTTGCGGCGGGCTGCCCGGGCGCGACGATCCCGTTCGCGCCGCTGGTGCCGGGCGACCCGCGCTTCGGTGCGCCCAACGTGCCGATGATCAACGATGTGCGCTGCGCCAACGACTTCCAGGACCGCGGCCCGTTCGTGAATGGCGGCACCGCGCCGGTGCAGAGCACGTCGGAAGTGTGGGGCGTCGGCGCCACCGCCAATATCCGGCTGACCGACGTCGCGTCGGTGAAGCTCATCTCATCCTATCGTGAGACCGAATCGCGCGGCATCCGTGACGGCGACAACACGCCGCTGTTGCTGATCACCACCGATGTCGGCGCGCAATCGGCGCAGTTCAGCCAGGAAGTGCAGCTCCAGCTCGACTTCGGATCGGTCAACGCGATCCTGGGCGGCTATTATTTCAACGAGGTCACCGACGAGCGCGCGACCGTTCCGCTCGCCTTCCCGCCCTCGCCGCCGGTGATTGGATCGCTGCTGGCGGGCGGGCCAGGGTCGCGCGACCTTCAGCTGTCGCGGCTCAAGACCGATTCGGTCGCGGCGTTCGGCGAAGTGACGTGGAACGTGACCGACGCGCTCGAGGTCAGCGGCGGCCTGCGCTACACCAGCGACCGCAAGACCTATCGCGGCACGGTGCTCAACCTGTTCCCCGCGACCCAGCCCGACCCCGATCCGCTGCCCACGCTCGCGACATCGCAGGGCGGGCCGCTGTTCATCTTCAACCGCCCGTTCAAGCAGGACTTCTCGGCGCTGACCGGCTCAGCCAGCATCCAGTATCGCTGGAGCGACGCGATCAGCACCTATGCGTCCTATGCCAAGAGCTTCAAGTCGGGCGGGTACAACACGCGCTACAATGCGGCGCCCGCGGGCAATCTGCCCGTGCCGTTCGCGGAGGAAAGCGTCACCAGCTACGAGATCGGCGCGAAGACCAATATCGGGCGGCTGCGTCTGAACTTCGCCGCGTTCCAGGCCGAATATCAGGATATTCAGCTGATCTTCCGCCAGGGCGTCGTGCCGTTGCTGTTCAACGCGGGCGAGGCGCGTATCCGCGGGCTTGAGGGCGAGGCGAGTTATCGTGCGCCCTGGGGCCTGATCCTGGATGCGGGGTTCAGCATCCTGGACGACAAGATCAAGAGCATCACGCCGGTTCCGGGTGCGACCGCGACGGTGACGCCGAACGACGACCTGCCCTTCACGCCCGACATGCAGGCGAATTTCGGCCTGGGCTACAGGATCGATCTTGGCGGTAGCACCACGCTGACCCCGCGCGTCGATGGCAGCTACACGTCGAAGATCACCTTCATCACCGGGAGCATCCCGCTGATCGAGGAGGACGGCTATTTCCTCGGCAATGCGTCGCTGACGCTCAAGCTCGACAACGGCATCGAGGTGAGCGGCGGGGTGAACAACGTGTTCGACGAGCGCTATCTGATCCAGGGCAATGCCAGCCTAGCGACGCTGGGCTATGCCGAGCGCATCTATGCGCGGCCGCGCAGCTGGTATGTGCAGGTGGCGGCTTCGTTCTGATCGTCTGCGTATGGAGAAGCGGTCCGGGAAACCGGGCCGCTTCTTTTTTCATCCGCGTTCAGCGGGCCGTGGCGGCAGCGATGGCGGTCGGGACGACGATCGCATCCTCCACCAGTCCGGTCGTGGCCTGGCTGTGTCGCTCCATCGCTGTCTTGCGCATGCGCCAGCTGACATAGGATGCGGCGGCGGCAGCCGTACCGGCGACGGCCGCTGCCGCCAAACGTCGACGCCGGGGAGCCAGCATCGCGCCTGCAAACGCCGCGTTGAGCGTGCGTACGACCACCGCCGGCGTGACGATGCGGTCGCCCGCCTTGTCCTGTTTGTCGCCGACCAGTTCGAGCAGCGCGAGCCCGCCCGTTCCCGCCGATATCAGCGGATGCGCGAGCAATGGCGGCGCTGCGCTGTCGCGTGGCAGCCGACCGGTGCGTGCGGCATTGGCCACCGCCGCCAGCGGGGTCATTGCGCGCGAACCGGCGACAAGGCCGAGCAGGATCGATCTGAGCATCGGGGAGTCCCTTTCTTTTCTTCTCCAACGGCTGAGGCGTGGGCCGGGTCCCCGCATCGCGACAAAGCCGATTGCTTTGCGCGCCGAGTCCCGGCACCCAGCACCCATGAACTTCGGTATCGACCGGCTGCTTGCCGACCCCGCGCTTCTCGGACACCTCAAGGGCCGCCGCGTCGCGTTGCTCGCGCATCCCGCATCGGTGACGGCGGACCTGACGCACAGCCTCGACGCGCTGGTCGCGGCGGGGCTGAACGTGTCGGCGGTGTTCGGGCCTCAGCATGGCGTGCGGGGCGACCTGCAGGACAATATGATGGAGTCGCCGGACTATACCGACCCGACCTACGGGATGCCGGTGTTCAGCCTGTATGGCGAAGTGCGGCGGCCGACGGGGCAGTCGATGCACACGTTCGACGTGGTGCTGATCGACCTGCAGGACCTAGGGTGCCGGATCTACACCTATGTCACGACTTTGCTCTACATGCTCGAGGCGGCGGCGGCGCACGGCAAGGAAGTGTGGGTGCTCGACCGGCCCAATCCGGCGGGGCGGCCGGTGGAAGGGCTGACGCTGTTGCCCGGATGGGAGAGCTTCGTCGGCGCCGGGCCGATGCCGATGCGGCATGGCATGACGCTGGGCGAGATGGGGGCGTGGTTCATCGACCACTTCAAGCTGAACGTCGAATACCGCGTGATCGCGATGCAGGGGTGGGAGCCCGATGCGGCGCCGGGGTTCGGCTGGCCCATGGATCGCGTGTGGATCAACCCCAGCCCCAATGCCGCGAACGTCAACATGGCGCGCGCCTATGCCGGGACGGTGATGCTGGAGGGCACGACGCTATCCGAGGGGCGCGGGACGACGCGACCGCTGGAGCTGTTCGGCGCGCCGGATATCGATGCGAAGGCAGTGATCGCGGAGATGCGCCGGATCGCGCCGGAGTGGGTCGCGGGGTGCACGCTGCGTGACTTCTGGTTCCAGCCGACCTTTCACAAGCATGTCGGGCAGCTGTGCAGCGGCGTGTTCATCCATGCCGAAGGGGCGGGGTACGATCATGCTGCCTTCCGGCCATGGCGGGTGCAGGCGCTGGGGTTCCGGGCGATCCGGTCGCTCTACCCGGATTACGATCTGTGGCGCGATTTTCCGTATGAATATGAGTTCGACAAGCTGGCGATCGACGTGATCAATGGCGGGCCGGGGTTGCGGGCGTGGGTCGATGATGGGGCGGCGGCGCCGGGCGATCTGGATGCGGCGGCCGGGGCGGACGAGGCGGCGTGGGTGGCGACGCGGGAGCAGTTCTTGCTGTATTAAATCCTCCCCGTGCCGGGGAGGATTTGTGTGCTTCCCCCACTTCGTCAATTCGCCTAACCGGATCGATATGCTGGCAGGGCTGATCTTTGCGACCGAGGATGCGGGGGACCGGGCGGGGACGCTTGCGGCGACCCTGCCGTTCGGGGGCATGACGCTGCTCGAATATCAGGCGCGGCTGCTGATCGGCGCGGGCGCGGGGCATATTCTGGTCGCCGTCACGCGCGTCACTCCGGCGCTGCTCGGCGCGGTCAATCGCGCGGCCAAGCGCGGGGTGCCGGTGGATATCGTGCGATCGGCGGAGGAAGCGGCGGCGCGGGCGCATCCGCTGGCGCAGTTCGTGGTGATCGCCGACGGGCTGGTCACGACCGACGATGTGATCGACCGGATGGCGCATGAGGGGAAAGACGCGATCCTGGTGACGCAGGAGCCCGCCGCGTCGCTCGAGCGGATCGATGCGCGCAATTGCTGGGCGGGCGTCGCGCGGATGCCGGCGCAGCGGATCAAGGATATCGCCGCCTTTCCACCCGATTATGATTTTCAGTCCACCCTGTTGCGCGCGATCGTGCAGGCAGGCGCCGAGCAGGTGATGCTGTCCGCCGCTGCGGTGCGCGCGGGCCATGGCGTCGAGCGCGAGGGCGCGGCGCTCGCCAGCCGCAGCAATGCGGTGCTGGCCGCGCTGACCGAGCGGCGGACGAGCTGGGCCGACCGCTGGGTGTTCACGCGAATCGCCCGCTGGGTGCTGCCCAAGGTGGTCGAGAAGGGCGTGCCGGGCTGGCTGCTGATGATCGGCGGGGCGGCGACCGGGGCGGGGGCGACCGCGCTGATTGCGTCGGGCTTTGCGTGGGGCGTGGCGGTCGCGATTCCCGGCGTTGCGGCGTTGGCGACCGGGGCGGCGCTGTCGGCATTGCGCGGCGAGGAGAAGTGCGCACTGATGCAGGAGGCGCTGATCGGCCTGATCGTCGGCGCGGTGGTGGGCGCGCTGGGGCTGATGGAAATGCGCGCGGACGCGACGCTGGATGGCGTCATCCTGGCGATGGTGACGATCGCCGCGACCGCGATTGCCGAGCGGAGCCAGGCGGTGATCCGCCGCTGGTGGGGCAGCCCGGCCGCCTATCTGCTGATCGTGACCCCCTTTGCGATCGCGGATCGGGCGAGCTGGGGGCTGGCGGCGATTGCGATCTACGCATTCGTCACGCTCGCCGCGGCAGTTGAGGCGCGACGGGAAAAGCCTTAGTTCGGTCTTAACCGCATTCCGCTAGTCCGGAGACCATGTCCGACCCGAATGTCGACATGAGTGACGGCGCCGCCGATCGGGGCGCCCGCACGTTGCTCGCGCATGTCGCGAGCGCGGACGCTGCCGTGTATCGCGGTCTGGCGACGGCGATCGACGATTTCTTTCTGCCCGAATCCGGGCGTTTGGATGAGCGCAGCCGGGTGGCACTGGCGCGGTTGATTCGCGCGCTGGTGGAGACGGTCGAGGGCGAGATTCGCGGCCATGCGGTGCGCCAGCTGGCGATGCAGGGGGCGACGGAGCTGGCCGACTCGCTCGGGCAAGCCGCCGAAACGCTCGGGGCCTTGCAGGCGTCGGGGCTGTTGCGCGACCGCGAGCTGATGGCGGAACTGATCGCACAGGTGCGCCAGGATCTGTTGGCGAGCGCGATGCCGGTGCAGGCGCATGACGATCCGGAACGGCCGAGCCTGATCAACCGATTCGTCCAGCATCCCGATCGGGTGCTGGCGCAGGGCGCGATGGCGGTGCTGATCGCCGAAAGCCGGCGGCGCAGCCTGCCCGAGGAGGGGCCGCTGGCGCAGACCGACCTGCCCGCCGAACTGCATCACAAGCTGGTGTGGTGGGTTGCGGCTGCATTGCGGCTGCGGGTTGCCCAGTCGCGCGATCTTGATCCCGCAGGCGCCGCCGCGCTGGACCGGGTGCTGGCGGATTCGGCGCAGCGCAGCCTGGTGGCGCATGATGAAGGCGACCGGCTGGAGGCGGCGGTGATGCGGCTGGCGGTCGCGATCGACGCGCGGCCCGAGGAACTTGCCGAACTGATGACCGAGGCGCTGGGCGACCGGCGCGTGACGCTGTTCGCGGCGTTGCTCGCCCATGCGCTGGGCGTCGACTATGCGGTGGCGCGCGGCATCGCGTTCGACACCGATAGCGGGCAATTATGGGTGGCGTTGCGGGCGCTGGGGCTGGACCGGGCGGCGATCGCGCGGCTGGGCCTGGCGCTGACCGAAGCCGATCCGCGCCGCGATATCGAGGCGTTCGCCGACACGCTCGACACGATCATGGCCGTGGGCGTGGAGGATGCGCGCGAGGCGATGGCGCGGCTGCGCCTGCCTGCCGACTATCGCGCGGCACTCGTCGCATTGGGGAGCGCCGTATGAACGCGATCGACCCCCATCTGCCGATCGCCATCGGCCGGGTCGGTCGCGACGGGCGGCTGGTGGAGGCCGAGCCTCGGCTGGCGGACCTCAACGCACGCGCGGGGGGCAAGCAGGGCGAGCCGCTGGCAATCCCGCAGATCGCGGCCATCGCGCGGCTGACGCAGCGGCTGGGCATCGCCATCTCGCGCAACATCGTCGCGGCGGATGGCGAGGACGATATCGACCTGTGGGTTCGCGCCGAGCCGGACGAACTGGGCGTGCGAATCGAAGTCAGCGGATGGCGCCCGCGTGCAGCCTGGCGCGCGGCGGAAGACAGTATGCGCGAGGGCGATTTCCTGCGCGCCGAGGCCGACTGGGTGTGGGAAACCGATTCGGCGATGCGGATCACGCATCTGTCGATCGAGGCGGGCGCGCGGCACGGGTTCGACGCGGGCAAGATGCTGGGCCAGCCGCTGACCCTGTTGTTCGCGCTGGAGGCCGATGACGAGGGCGCGCTGCCGATCCTGACCGCCGCTGCGGAACAGTCGCGGTTCGAGGGACAGGTGGCCGAGCTGCGCGGGACGGGCAAGCGCGTGCGCCTGTCGGCCAGCCCGCGCATCGACGCGCAGGGGCGGTTTGCGGGCTTTACCGGCGCGGCCGAGATGGAGGAGCCGGAGGAGGAACAGGCGGACCAGCCGCCCGCGCCGCCCGAGGCGGTGTTCACCACCGAATTCGGCCAGCGGCTCGATCGCGCCTTGCGCCGACCGCTCACGCGGATCATCGCCAATGCCGATAGTATCAGCGCGCAGGTCGAGGGGCCGCTGCGCACCGATTATGCCGAATATGCGGGCGACATCGCCAATGCCGGGCGGCATCTGCTGTCGCTGGTCGACGACCTGGCCGACCTGTCGGCGATCGAGCGCGACGATTTCGAGGTCGAGGCCGAGCCGATCGACCTTGCCGATGTCGCGCGCCGCGCCGCCGGACTGCTCGCCGTGCGGGCGAGCGAGGCCGATGTGCGGATCGACCGGCCGAAGGCGGATGAGTCGATGCCCGCGACCGGGGAATTCCGTCGCGTGCTCCAGATCATGGTCAACCTGATCGGCAACGCGGTGCGCTATTCGCCGCCGGGCGGATGGGTGTGGGTGCGGATGGAACGCGAAGGCCCCTATGGCTGCGTGATCGTCGCGGACCAGGGCAAGGGGATTGCAGAGGACGATCAGGCGCGCATCTTCGAGAAGTTCGGCCGCGTCGACCCGACCGAGCCGGGCGGAAGCGGCCTTGGCCTCTATATCGCGCGGCGGCTTGCACGGGCGATGGGGGGTGATATCACGGTCGACAGCGCGCCGGGACAGGGCGCGCGCTTCGTCCTGACGCTTCCAGCCCGCGAGTAACCTCCATGATCACCCGCCGCGCGACGCTGGCCGGCCTTGCCGCCGGCCTGACCTTGCCAGCGTTCGCGAAGGAACCACCGAGCGACATTTCGATGGCGCAGGACTTTGACGAGATGTGGGAGACGCTCGCGGAGCGCTATTGCTATTTCGGCGAGAAGACGACCGATTGGGCGGCGGTGCGGCGCGTCTATCGGCCGCTGGCGCTCGCCGCGCCGGACTGGGATGCGTTCGCGCTGGTGATGCGCGGTGCGCTGGGCGAAGTGTACGACACGCACACCAATATCCGGACCGCGCCCGACGGGACTCCGCGAATGCCGCCGTTCGACCTGATCGTGGCCCGCGCGCCGGACGGAGTGCGCGTGACGGCGGTGCAGACGGATTCGGCGGCAAGCGCGGCGGGAATTGCGATCGGCGACATCGTGACTGCGGTCGACGGGCGATCGGTGGATGTGGCGATCCGCGACGCGGCGCTGCGGTGCCTGTCGCGGGCCGATCCCGAAGCCGACGCCTTCGTAATCAATTCCGTCGTGGCGGGGGGACGGTCGACGCCGCGCCGCATGACCGTGCGGCGCGACGGCGCGGTGCGCGACCTGTCGCTGCCGCTCAAGCAGCGCGATGCGGTGGCGGAGGTGAGTCATCGCAGGCTGGACAATGGCATCGGCCTGATCGCGATCCGCGGCTTTTCCGACGATGCGGCGATCGCGGCGTTCGACCTGGGGCTGGCGGAATTGCGCGATGCGCCGGCGCTGATCGTCGACGTTCGCGACAATGGCGGCGGGGATACCGCCGTCGCGCGACCGATCATGGGCCGGTTCATCACCGAGACGCGGCCCTATGCGCGGATGCGCCGCCGGGCGGGGGCGGGGCTGAGTGCGGCGTGGACCGAGGTCGTCGAACCGCGCGGACCGTTCACCTATGAACGCCCCGTCGTCGTGCTGTGCAACCGATGGAGCGGCAGCATGGCCGAGGGTTTTCCGATGGGGATGCGCGGGCTGGGCCGCGCGCGGATCGTCGGCACGCCGATGATGCGGCTGGGCGCGGCGGTGTTTCCGCTGCGGCTCGATCGCAGCGGCCTGGAACTGCAATATTCGGCCGAGCCGGTCTATGATGTGAACGACCGCCCGCGCTGGCTGCTCGAGCCTGATGTGGCGGTGCCCGATGGCGCCGACATCCTCGCGGCGGGAATTGCCGAGGCGCGACGGTTGATCGCCGCCCGCTAAACTCGTGTCGAGCGTGCATCGCAGCTTGACGCGCGCATCGACGCCGCTATGTGGCGGCGCATGAACACGCAGGTCCGCCACAGCTATCGATATTACCGCGTCATCTGATTGACGGGGCGATGGCGTGCGTCCCGGGATGCGGGACGGCGAGACGGATGAAGCAGTCGGCTTCATCTTGCCAGATTCATCTCACAGCATTGCCATTGCCCTCTGTCCGGGAGGGTAAAGCCGGTAGTTCCGGCAGCCGGTCTGTAAAACCGGTCCTTCGGGGAGTGGAGCGTAACCACACCCTCCCACCATTTACCGCAGCAGCATCCACGCCGCCATCGCGACCATCATCACATTCTCGGTCAGCGAGACGAAGCCCAAGGGCACGCTGCTGTCGCCGCCCATGCACGCGCATTTGAGCTCGCGCTTCTCGACATAGACCGCCCTGAACACCGATATCACGCCGACCGTGCCGATGAATGCCGCGAGCGGGATCGACAACCAGTGCAGCGCCTGTGCCGTCATCAATATGCCTGCGGCGCCCTCCGCGAAGGGATAGAGATAGGCATAGGGGACCCAGCGGCGGGCGAGCAGGTCATAGCCGAGGAACATGGTCGAGAAGCTCTCGACATCGCGCAGCTTCTGGATCGCGAGCGCGACCATGCTGAACGAGATGAACCATTCGGCGGCGCGAATCGTGAAGGGGGAGCCATAGGCTGCATGGCTGGCGGCGAGCGCCATCAGCGCCATCATCCCGAACAGCGCGATGACCGGGGCGTAGCTGGTCTCGCCCTTTTCGCGGACGTGGAGGCCGAAATGGCGGCGCAGATCGTCATGGCCCCCGATCCGCTTGCCGTCGATGAAGGTCTGGGGCGTGGTGGCGACGTCGTGCTCGGCCTTGAACGCGTCGGTTTCCGCCCGTGTCTTCAGCCAGTGATCGTCGATCGCATAGCCCTTGCGCTCCAGCAGCGCCTTCGACTTGAGACCATAGGGGCAGATATGGCCCGGCATGACCATGCGATAGAGCGTGGCGACGGGACGGCTGGACATGTCTGGCTCCTTGGCAGCGTAACGTGTCCACCCCAGATAAGGTCCGTACCATGGTACGGAGTCAAGCCGTGAAGGACATGACGATCGGAACGCTGGCCAAAGCGGCGGGGGTGGGGGTGGAAACCGTGCGCTTCTACCAACGGCGCGGGTTGATGAACGAGCCGGGCCGGGCGGGCGGCGTGCGGCGCTATGGCGGTGACGATCTCGCCCGATTGCGCTTCATCCGGTCCGCAGCAGGCACCGGGTTTACGCTGGCGCAGATCGCCGAATTGCTGACGCTGGACGCGGGTGAAGATCGCGCGCGGGCACAGGCCCTGGCGCAGGAGCGGATGGCGGCGATCGACGCACAAATGGCCCGGCTCGCACAGGCGCGCGCGGCGCTTGAAACGCTTGCGACGCGCTGTGCGGCGGGGGAGGGCGATGGATGCCCGATCCTGACGGCGTTCGACGCGCCGGTTCAGCCGGAAGCGCGCGGTTTGACCGGGATGCGCAGATAGCGGACGCCGTTCGCCTCCGCCTCGGGCAGTTGCCCCGCGCGGATATTGACCTGGATCGAGGGGAGCAGGAGCTTGGGCACCGCGAGCGTCGCGTCGCGCGCCTCACGCATCGCGACGAAATCGTCCTCGCTGACCCCGTCATGGACATGCACGCTGGCGCGGCGCTGTTCGCCGACGGTGGTTTCCCAGCGATAGTCGTCGCGCCCCGGCGCCTTATAGTCGTGGCAGAGGAACAGCCTGGTGTCGTCGGGCAAGGCGAGCAGCCTGCGGATCGAGCGGTACAGGGTCCGCGCGTCGCCGCCCGGGAAATCGGCGCGGGCGGTGCCGTAATCCGCCATGAACAGCGTGTCGCCGACGAATGCGGCGTCGCCGATGCGATAGGCGATGTCGGCGGGGGTGTGGCCGGGAACGTGCAGCACCTCCACCTCCATCTCACCCAGCGCGAACCGCTCGCCATCGGCGAACAGCCGGTCGAAATCGGAACCGTCGGTCTTGAGATCGGTGAGGTTGAAGACCGGGCGGAAGATCTTCTGCACGTCGCGGATATGCTCGCCGATCCCGATCCACGCGCCGGTTCGCGCCTTGATGAGCGGGGCGCCGGAGAGATGATCGGCATGGGCATGGGTTTCGAGCACCATCGCGATCCGCCAGCCGCGTTCCTCCGCCCTGGCGAGCACATGATCGACCGAGGCCGAATCGACCTCGCCGCGGGCGGGGTCGAAATCATGGACCGGGTCGATCACCGCGGCCTGACCCGTGGCCGGGTCGGCGACGAGATAGGTGATGGTGTTGGTCGGTTCGTCGAAAAAGGCTTCGATAATGGGCTGCATGGGTCCCTCCATCAGGATGCTTGACAATATATAAGCACAATCTAAATTAGCAATGCCTAATGTAAGGAAGTGCAGATGCTCAAGGCTCCGATGGATCTGTCGACCTTTGCCGCGAAGGCGGACGCCGTGGCCGCATTGCTCAAGGCGATGGGCAATGGCCGTCGCCTGATTGTGCTGTGCAAGCTGGTCGAACATGGCGAGATGAACGTGACCGACCTGTCGCATGAGGTCGCGCTGTCGCAATCGGCGCTGTCGCAGCATCTGGCGAAGATGCGCGACGAAGGACTCGTCGCCTTTCGCCGCGAAGGGCAGACTTTGTGGTACCGGATCGCCGATCCGCGGACCGAGGCGCTGCTCGCCACCCTCTACCAACTCTATTGCAAGGACTGACGTGATGACGATCAGGGCAATCGCGCCCGTCGACGCGCGGCGGGCGGTGGAAGCCGGCGCGTTGCTGGTCGATATCCGCGATGCGGACGAACATGCGCGCGAGAAGATTCCAGGCGCGCTCAACGTGCCGCTGGCGCGGATCGGGGAGGTGGCGGCGCTGGGGCGCCCGCTGGTGTTCCACTGCCGTTCGGGAATGCGGACGCAGGCCAATGCCGATGCGCTGCGCGCGGCGGCGGCGGGATCGCCCTGCCATCTGCTGGAGGGCGGGATCGAGGGCTGGCGCAAGGCGGGACTGCCCGTCGCGGTTGACCGCAACCAGCCGCTGGAACTGATGCGTCAGGTGCAGATCGGCGCTGGATCGCTGACGCTGACCAGCATCGCGCTTGGCTTTCTGGTCCATCCCGGCTTTTTCGGCCTGTCGGCCTTTGTCGGCGCCGGGCTGACGGTCGCGGGCATGATCGGTTGGTGCGGCATGGCGCTGTTGCTGCGGCGGATGCCGTGGAATCGCGCGCTGCAGGCCGGGTGAGCCGATATGGCCGTTGCCACCCTCTTGGCGACGATCGCGTCTGGCGCGCTGATCGGTCTGGTCCTGGGGCTGGTCGGGGGCGGGGGATCGATCCTGGCCGTGCCGTTGCTGGTGCATGGCGTAGGGGTCACGTCCGCCCATACGGCGATCGGCACCGCAGCGGTGGCGGTCGCGGCCAATGCGCTGGCCGGGCTGGTCGGCCATGCGCGGGCAGGGACGGTGAAGTGGCGCTGTGGCCTGTTATTCGCGGCGGCGGGAATGATCGGCGCGGCGGCGGGGGCGGAGATCGGCAAGGCGGTGGATGGTCAGCGCCTGTTGATGCTGTTCGGGCTGCTGATGATCGGCGTCGGCCTGTCGATGTTCCGCAAGCGCCGTGGTGCCGAGATGCCCGATGTCCGGCTGAGCCGGGATACCGCACGCCACCTCGTCCCCCGGCTGATTCCGGCGGGGCTGGGCGTGGGGCTGGCATCGGGCTTTTTCGGGATTGGCGGCGGGTTCCTGATCGTGCCCGCACTGATCGCGGCGACGCGGATGTCGCTTCCTCAAGCTGCGGGAACCTCGCTGGTGGTGGTCAGCGCGCTGGGGGCGACGACTGCGGGCTCCTATGCGCTGTCGGGCTATGTCGACTGGCGGATCGCCGGTCTGATGCTGGTCGGCGGGGTCGGGGGTGCCGTGGCGGGAATCGCGCTGGGCAAGCGTCTGGCGGCACGCAAGGGGCTGCTGGAGCGGTTGTTCGCGGTCGTGGTGATCGCGGTCGGCCTCTACCTGATCGTCGCGCGCTGACCGCTCAGCGGCGGCGCATTGCCGCGATCAGGATTGCGCCGACGCCGGCGAGAACCGCGCCGCGCAGCGCCCATTGCCTGTCGGCGATCATGAAGCTCTGTGGTGGCCAGTTGAGCAGGTCCAGACCCTGCGCGACCCAGAGCAGGCCGATCAGGATCGCGAGAATTCCGGCGAGGACGAGAATGGTGTGGCGCATCGGGGACTCCGGACAGGGTCAGCGGTTCAAACGAAAAGGGGACCGCCGCGTTGCGACGATCCCCGGTTTCGTTTCACGGCGCGTGTGGCTCAGCGCTGGCTGACCGGCACGTAATCGCGCTGGGTCGGGCCGGTATAGAGCTGGCGCGGGCGGCCGATCTTCTGGTCCGGATCGCTGATCATTTCGTTCCACTGTGCGACCCAGCCGACGGTGCGGGCCAGGGCGAAGAGGACGGTGAACATCGTCGTCGGGAAGCCGATCGCCGAGAGGATCACGCCCGAATAGAAATCGACATTCGGGTAGAGCTTCTTGTCGATGAAATACGGGTCGCTGAGCGCGATCCGCTCCAGCTCGCGCGCCGTGTCGAGCACCGGATCGTTGATCCCCAGGCTGTCGAGCACGTCGCTCGCGGCCTTGGACAGCACCTTCGCGCGCGGGTCGAAATTCTTGTACACGCGGTGGCCGAAGCCCATCAGGCGGAAGGGATCGTCCTTGTTCTTGGCGCGGGCGATATATTCGGGAATCCGCTCGGGACGGCCGATCTCGCGCAGCATGTTGAGCGCGGCCTCGTTCGCGCCGCCATGCGCCGGACCCCAGAGGCAGGCGATGCCCGCCGCGATGCAGGCGAAGGGATTGGCGCCCGACGAACCCGCGAGACGTACGGTCGAAGTCGATGCATTCTGTTCGTGATCGGCGTGGAGGATGAAAATCTTGTCCATCGCCGCCTCGACCACCGGGTCGACGACATACTCCTCGGCAGGCACGCCAAAGGTCATGCGCAGGAAATTGCCGGTGTAGGACAGCGAGTTGTCCGGATAGAGGAACGGCTGGCCGACGCTGTACTTGTACGCCATCGCCGCGATCGTCGGCATCTTGGCGATCAGCCGGTGGCTGGCGATCATCCGCTGCTGCGGATCGGTGATGTCGGTCGAGTCGTGATAAAAGGCCGAGAGCGCGCCGACCACGCCGCACATGATCGCCATCGGGTGCGCGTCGCGGCGGAAGCCGCGATAGAATTGCGCCAGCTGCTCGTGCAGCATCGTGTGGCGGCTGATGGTGTAGCTGAACTTGTCGAGTTCGTCCTTGCTCGGCAGCTCATGGTTGAGCAGCAGATAGGCGACTTCCATGAAGCTCGACTGTTCGGCAAGCTGGTCGATCGGGTAACCGCGATGCAGCAGCACCCCCGCATCGCCATCGATATAGGTCAGCCCGCTTTCGCAGCTGGCGGTCGAAGTGAAGCCGGGATCGTAGGTGAACATGCCCGACTGGGCATAGAATTTGCGGATATCGACGACCTCGGGACCCACGCTCCCCTTTCGAACCGGATAATCCTTGTCGCCCAGTTTGAGAGTGGAGTCGGTCATCGTCACTTCCTTTCCTTCAGCCGTCCGTGTCATTCGCCCGGGGAGGCCGTCATCTGATCCGCAATGCGTCCAAGGCTTTCGTCGCGCCCAAGCAGGACGAGGACGTCGAAAATGCCCGGCGAGGTGCGTTTGCCGGTGAGCGCTGCGCGAAGCGGTTGTGCCACCGCCCCCAGCTTCACGCCCGCCGACTCCGCGACCTCGCGTACTGCGGTTTCGAGCGCTTCCGTATTCCAGTTCGCCACCGCGTCAAGCGCATCGTGCAGGCTGGCGAGAAGCGCTCGCGCGCCGCCCTCTAGCAGAGCTTGTGCATCTGCGTCCATTTCCAGCGGGCGGGTGCGAAACAAAAAGGCCGCGCCCTGGGCAATTTCGATGAGATTGGCCGCGCGCGGCTTGAGCGCATACATGCTGCGCTGCAGAAGATCGCGCTGCTCCGCGCTCGCCTCGAACGGCAGGAAGCGCGCCGCCAGATCGGCGAGTCGGGCATCGTCGGCGGCGCGGATATAATGGCCGTTGAGGCTGTCGAGCTTCTTGAGGTCGAAGCGTGAGGGCGACTTGCCGACGCCGTCGAGCGTGAACCATTCGACGGCCTGCTCGCGGCTGATGATCTCCGCATCGCCATGGCCCCAGCCGAGGCGGAGCAGGTGGTTGAACAGCGCTTCGGGCAGCACGCCGAGTTCGTCGCGGTAGTCATTGACGCCGAGCGCGCCGTGGCGTTTCGACAGCTTTGCCCCGTCCGCGCCGTGGATCAGCGGGATATGGGCATAGGTCGGCTCGGGCCAGTTCATCGCGCGGATGATGGTCAACTGGCGGAAGGCGTTGTTGAGGTGATCGTCGCCGCGGATGACATGCGTGACGCCCATGTCGTGATCATCGACCACCACCGCGAGCATATAGGTCGGCGTGCCGTCCGAGCGCAGCAGGACCATGTCGTCCAGCTCGGCATTCTGCACCGTCACTTCGCCCTGGACGAGGTCGCGGATCGTGGTCGCGCCTTCACGCTCGGCGCGGATGCGCACGACGTGCGGCTGGTCGAGCGGGCCATCGCTGCGGTCGCGCCAGGGGCTGCGGATGCGATAGGGCCTTTTCGCCGCCTGTGCCTCCTCGCGCTGCGCGGCGATTTCCTCCTGGCTCATCCAGCAGCGATAGGCATGGCCCGAATCGAGCATCTGGTGCGCGACCGCCGCGTGGCGATCGGCGCGCGCGAACTGATAGACTTCCTCGCCATCCCAATCGAGGCCGAGCCAGCGCATCCCGTCAAGGATCGCGGCGATGGCGGGCTGCGTCGAACGGGCGCGATCGGTGTCCTCGATCCGCAGCAGGAACTTGCCGCCATGATGGCGCGCGAACAGCCAGTTGAACAGCGCGGTGCGCGCGCCGCCGATATGCAGGAATCCCGTCGGCGAAGGCGCGAAGCGCGTGACGATATTCGTGCCCGAAACGGGCTCAGTAACTGCGCTCAAAACCGCGCGACCTCCGACATGTGATAGACCGGGCCGAACCGGCCCGGGGCGCCCGTAGCACGCAGTTTGAGCGGCTTCAAACCGCAGCGGATCGGGGGATGTTGGCGCAGCTTGCCTGAACCGCGATCCTCCCGCAGGTTCGGCGACGATGGGGAGCCGAGCCATGAGCGCGCCGGGGGCGGCGCGGGCGATGCCGGACCCGCCCGGCGCGCGCGCCGGAGCGGCGGCGGAACGCTGGCTGGAGGCCGAGCGCGGGCAGTTGTTCCTGTGGGTGCCGGTGATGCTGGGCATGGGGATCGCGGCGTGGTTCGTGCTGCCCGATGCGGCGCGATGGGGGGCGGTGATCCTGGGATCGCTGGCGGTCGGGGCGGCTGCGCTTGCGGTGGGGCGCGGCGGGCGGGCGGCACGGGCGCTGGCCTGGGGCGCGGTGCTGGTGGCGCTGGGCTGCGCGCTGGTGTGGTGGCGGGCCGAGCGCGTGGCGGCGCCGGTGCTGGCGCGACCGGCGGTGGTGCAGGTGGCGGGGACGGTCGAGCGGATCGAACCGCTGCCCGCGCGCGAGCTGGTACGGCTGCGCATCGCCACCGACGCGGCGACCCGGCTGCCGCCGACGGTGCGGGTCAATCTGGCGGTGAAGGATATGCCGGATGGGCTGACGCCCGGCGCGCGGGTGCGGCTGCGGGCGCGGCTGATGCCGCCAGCGCCGGCAGCCGTGCCGGGGGCCTATGCATTCGACCGGGTGGCTTGGTTCGAGGGGCTGGGCGCGACGGGGCGGGGATTCGCGCGGGTCGCGGTGGTGGTGCCGGGGCGACCCGATAGCGGGCTGCGCGCGCGGCTGACGGCGCATGTCCAGAGCCAGATCGGGGGGAGCGCGGGCGGGATCGCCGCAGCGCTCGTGACCGGCGACCGGGGGGCGATCAGCGAGGAGGATGCCGAGGCGCTGCGCCGGTCGGGGCTGGCGCATCTGTTGTCGGTCAGCGGGCTGCATGTGACGGCGGTGGTCGGGGCGACGATGTTGCTGGTGCTGCGGCTGCTGGCGCTCAGTCCGACACTGGCGCTGCGCTGGCCGCTGCCGGTGATCGCGGCGGGCGCGGCGGGTATGGTGGCGATCGGCTATACGCTGCTGACCGGGGCGGAGGTGCCGACGGTGCGGTCGTGCATCGCGGCGCTGATGGTGCTGGCGGCGATGATGCTGGGGCGGCAGGCGATCACGCTGCGGCTGGTCGCGTTCGGCGCGCTGGTCGTGCTGCTGCTCTGGCCCGAGGCGCTGATGGGGCCGAGCTTCCAGATGAGTTTCGCCGCGGTAACCGCGATCGTCGCGCTGTTCGAGAGCGCGCGGGTGCGCGGCTGGTTCGAGCGGCGCGAGGAGGGCTGGGGGATGCGAGTCGGGCGCGGTATCGGCTCGCTGCTGCTGACCGGGCTGGTGGTCGAGATCGCGCTGACGCCGATCGCGCTCTATCATTTTCACAAGTCGGGGATTTACGGCGCGTTGGCGAACATCGTCGCGATCCCGCTGACCACCTTTGTGGTGATGCCGTTCGAGGCGGCGGGGCTGTTCTTCGACCTGGCCGGGCTGGGCGCGCCCTTCTGGTGGGTGGCGGAACAGGGGTTGCATCTGCTGTTGTGGATCGCGCACAGCGTCGCCAATGCGCCCGGCGCGCTGGCGATGCTGCCTGCCATGCCGGGCGGGGCCTATGCGCTGATGGTCGCTGGCGGGCTGTGGATCACACTGTGGCGGACACGGGTGCGGGTGGCCGGGCTGCTGCCGGTGGCGGCGGGGGCGGTTTGGGCGTTGGCGACGCCGATGCCGGATCTGCTGGTGACCGGTGACGGCAAGCATCTCGCGCTGCGGATGCCAGGCGGCGAGATGGCGCTGCTGCGCGACCGGGCGGGGGATTATGTCCGGGACACGCTGGCAGAGAATGGTGGGGTCGATGCCGCGCTCCCCGCACTGGCCGACCAGCGCGACGCGCGATGCAGCGCGGACCTGTGCGTGGTGACGGTGGAGCGCGGAGGACGGACATGGCGGATCGCGGCGACGCGGAGCGGCTATCGGGTGCCGTGGCGCGAGATGGTGGATTTGTGTGCGTCGGTGGATATTTTCATCGCGGATCGCTGGCTGCCCCGGGGCTGCACCCCGCGCTGGCTAAAGCTCGACCGCGCGCTGCTGCGCCAGACCGGCGGGGTGGCGATAACCTTTGGACCGGAGCCGCATGTGGAAACCGTACGCGCGCCGGGGGCGCGGCATCCATGGCTGAAGCCCGAGACGGTGATGTCACCACGACCGTAAGGAAAGGGTGGCTTAGCGGCTGACCCGCGACCCCAGCCGGGCGGCGAGATATTCGAGGTTGGCGACCCGGCGCCACACCGCGCTGTCGGTGATCGCCTCCGGATTGAAAAAGGCGCGCATCGCCGGGAAGTCCAGATCGATCACGCGGGCCATATAGTCGGCGCCCATCGCGCCGCCGTGTTCGTCGCCCATCGGGCCGAGGCGGCGACGTAGTGCGTAGCTGTGGTGGCGCAGCCAGACCGGGCGGATGCGGGTCAGCCATTCGGTGCGGCGATGGGCGAGATTGGGCGGCCCGGCAAAGTCATGGCCATAGGCGGAGGGCTGGGCGGCGAGGATCGGGTCGATGGCGTTGAGCAGCTCCGCCTCGAACCGCCCGGCATATTTGAGCGGCAATGGCAGCGTCATCGCCTCCGCCACCACGCGGTGGTCGAGGAAGGGCATGAGATAGGGGCTGAACCGCGCCTCCAGGCTGATTTCGCGGCCGAACAGGGCGCGACAGCGGATGCGGGGGTAGATTTGCTCGATCCGGTTGCGGGGCAGGCGGCCCGTGGCGGCGGGCGGCTCGAGCGCGGCGCCGATCTTGGCCGCGATGGCGTTCAGAAAGGCGCCGGGATCGAACCGGTCGGTGGCGTCTGCGGGCGTGAAGCGCGCGAAGAAGGTGCGGGCGATGTCGTGTGCGCTGTAGCGCCGGTTCGGCAGGTAGAAAAAGTTGCGGTAGATCTCGCCGCATCCGCCTGAAACCGCGAGCGCGCCATCGGCATGGCGTGCCAGCTGGGCCGCGCCGTTGGTGCCGTTGTCGAAGAGATTTCCGAAGGTCGGCAGCCCGTCATATTGGTGGTAGTTGCGGTTCACCAGCTCGGGGAAGGCGTCGGGCGGGACGCTGCCGTCCTCCTTGTCCAGCCATTCGACCGGGAAGCCCAGCGCGGCGCCGATGGCGTGGGCGATCACCACATCCTCATCACCCGGCACGCCATAGACATAGACGTGGGGGGCGCAGCCACGGTCGCGGAGCGCGGCGAGGACGAGACGCGAATCGAGACCGCCCGAAAGCGGCGCGCGGACATTGCCGCCCAGCGCATCGACATGCGCGCCGACGATGGCGAGCAGCCGATCGCGGTGGCGGGCGATCCGTTCGGGAAGCGGCAGGTCGCTTGGCGTATCGGGCAGCGGCTTGGCGACCGTGTGGCGGACCACCCCGGTCGGGGTCAGTTCGGCGACGACATGCGGCGAAAGCGTCTTGAGCTGTTCGAACACCGTATCATCGCCGGTGGGCATGACGTTGAAGACGAGTTCATACACCCCCTGGGCATCGAAGCCGAGGCGGGGCAGCGCTTGTGCCGCGGCGAGGAAGGTGGTGGCGAAGACGCGGTCCTGCGTGTCGTGGAACAGCTGGAACGCGGCGAAATAATCGCCGAACAGGAAGTTGCGGCCGCCGCGCCGGACCAGTGCGACGAACTGGCCACCCAGCCGATCCCAGTTGAGCGCGAGCGGGTCCATCGCGAGCAGCGCGGCGAGCGCGTCGGGGCCGAGCTTGCCGTCGGCGACCAGCGTCCCGGCGAGCGCGACGAGATCGTCGCCCTGACACAGCAAAGTCTGCGGCCCCGCGATGATGTGGCCCGTGTGGAGAAGGGTCCAGCCGGGCAGCGCGACTTCCTGGGGCGCCGGAAACCCCTGGCCCGCAAGCACGGCGCGCGCCTCGCGCAGCGCGGAGTCAGCAAAGCGCGGCTCATCGTTACGGACAAGGAACAGGCTGGCCATGGGCGGTTCCTAACCGATCATGCCGCCGCTGGCGCGGGCGAAGTGTCGCGTTTCTTGCGCATCGGCTGCAGCCCCTCTTCGGCACGCTTGCGCGCGAGATAGGTGTCCAGGCCGATCTGCGCGCCAACCAGCATATAGACGAAGGGGTTGAGCGCGATGCCGACGAACAGCGATCCGAACAGATAGATGATGTGCCCATGCTGAAGCGCGGTCGCGAGCGGCGCGATCCATGCCTGTTCCGGGGGGACATTGCGGTAGCGACGGCGCAGCACCTCCATGCGCAAAATGCCGCCCAAATGGATCATCAGCCACAGGATGAAGCCGGGCCAGCCCTGTTCGCCCAGCATTTCGAAAAAGGCGGAGTGATAGGCGCGCGACTTGTCGATTTCGGGCGTGCGGACGACGGTGCGGCTCGCGCCTTCGCCGACGATCTCGACCTTGTCGTACTTGATCTCGTTCTGGCGATAGGCTTCAAATCCGCCGCCCATCGGGTGCGTTTTCACATAGTCCCAGGTCCATTTCCACACCTCGATCCGGGTCGAGGCGGAGGCGTCGGCCTGATAGCTGGAGATCGTCCCCATCCGTTCGGTGAAACTGGCGGGGAGGAAGGGGATCGAAGCGACCGCGAGGAATCCTGCGCCTGCGATGTAGAGGATGCGCCGCTTGACGTCGCGCAGCATCAGCACGGCGAGCAGGCCCGCGCAGACCAGGCCCGTGCGCGCCTGCGTCCCCACCGGCATCAGCAGGCAGGCGAAGATCAGGGCATAGCCGAAGGTCTTTACCCGCCAGTCGGGCGGGAAGATCGTACCGTACTTCGTGAACCACAGGATCAGCGGGATCAGGCAGATCGCAACGGCGGAGATGATGCTGCCCTCGAACAGGCCGCTATTATTGTCGACGATCAGCTTGAGCTGGCCATAGCCGCCGCCGCCCAGCGCGGTCTTGACCCCGCCCGCAATGATGATCGTGGAGACGGAGAGCAGCATGAACAGCAGCAATGCCTCGATCCGCAGCCTTGTGCGCAGGGTGAGGGGGAGGAAGATCGCAAAGGCCAATGCCTTCCACACCCAGTCCCATTTATACGCGGCGTCGATCGGGAAATCGGCGTTGAGCGTGGTGTAATAGCACCAGCCGAGCAAAGCGAGCATCAGCCCCTGACGCGGCGCGACGCGGGTGTCGCGCTTGTCGTCCATCGCCGCCCAGGACAGCACCGCAAACGCCACCGCCATTGCCGAAATCGGAAAGGCGTTGAGCAGGAAATAGCTCATCCGCTGGGGCGAGACGATGTCGATATAGACATAGGCGAGCACGAACAGGAACGGCCGGCGCAGGCCGAGCGCGAAGATGGCTCCCAGGAATGCGATGAAGGCGAGATCACGCACCGGGGCGTTTCCAGCCGCGCTTGGGCGGCGGCGGCTTGCCGTCCAGGCTGTCGTCATCGACCGCCGGGCTGTTGACCAGACGCCAGGCGACGACGAGCAGCAGCCCGTGGGTGAGCGCGAGAACCAGCGTGTCGATCATCGTAGGGAGGCGCGCTCCTGTTGAGTTACGGCACCGGCCCGCTCCCCCACCCGGCCACCCACAGGATACACTGTCGTTGGGTGGCCGGGTGGGGGAGCGGGCCGGTGCCGCAAACAGGCTTAGCCGCTTCCGGTTGACGGGCCGTTAAGTGATCGCGTGGCAGAGGGACGCCATGCGGATCCTGCACGTCCTTGACCATTCGCTGCCGTTGCACAGCGGTTACACCTTTCGCACGCGCGCGATCCTCAAGGCGCAGATGGAGCGCGGCTGGACCGTCGCAGGCGTCACGGGGCCGCGCTACCATACCGGCGATTCGCCGTTCGAGACGCTCGACGGGATCGATTTCCACCGCACCAGACAGATGCGCCGCCTGCCCCCTGTGCTGGGCGAGCTGGCGGAGATCGCGGCGTTCGCGCGTCGGATCGATTCGGTCGTGCAGCGCTTTCGGCCGGACATCCTCCACGCGCATTCGCCGGTGATCGACCCGCTGGCGGCGATGCGCGCGGCGAAGAAGCACGGCATTCCGTTGCTCTACGAAATCCGCGCATTCTGGGAGGATGCGGCGGTCGGCAATGGGACGGGGACCGAGGGATCGGTCAAATATCGCGCGATCCGGGCGCTGGAGACCTGGGCGGCGAAGCGCGTCGATGCGGTCGCGGTGATCTGCGAGGGCCTGAAGCGCGACCTGATCGCGCGCGGGATCGATGCGGGGAAGATCATGGTCTCCCCCAATGGCGTCGACCTGCATCTGTTCGGCGATCCGGCACCGCGCGACGAAGCACTGGCGGCGCAGCTGGGGCTGGATGGGGCGGACACGATCGGGTTCATCGGCAGTTTTTACGATTATGAGGGGCTGGACGATCTGATCGCGGCGATGCCGGCTTTGCTGGCGCGACGGCCAAAGGCGCGGCTGGTGATGGTCGGCGGCGGACCGATGGAGGAGGCGTTGCGTGCGCAGGCGGCGGCGTCGAGCGCGGCCCATGCGATCCATTTCGTCGGTCGCGTGCCGCATCACCAGGTGGAACGCTATTATTCGCTGATCGACCTGCTGGTCTATCCGCGCAAGCATATGCGGCTCACCGATCTGGTGACGCCGTTGAAGCCGATCGAGGCGATGGCGCAGCAGCGGCTGGTGGCGGCGTCCGATGTCGGCGGGCATCGCGAGCTGATCCGCCATGGCGATACCGGCACCCTGTTCCCGCCCGACGACCCGGCGGCGCTGGCCGATGCCGTGGCGGCCGTGTTCGCGGATCGCAGCACATGGGACGCGCAGCGCGCACGGGGACGCGCCTTTGTCGAGGCCGAGCGTAACTGGTCGTCAAACATTTCCCGGTACGAACCTGTTTACCAAAAACTGATCGACGCCCGCATTTCGGAAGATTCATGGTCGCGTACAGCATCGTCCACCGTCTGACCCCCAATCTCGCGCTTGCCGTTGCGGGCGGAGCGGGGGCGCTTGTCGCGGCGGCAAGCCTGTTGATCCCGGGCCCGGTGCTGGAAGAGATGGTGCTGGCGAGCGGGATCGCGGCGTTCGTGCCCGCGGCCGAGCCGCCTTTGGGGCTGACCGCGCGCATCTGTATCGGGCTGTTCGCGGGCGGGCTGATCTCGCTGCTGGCGTGGTTCGCGCTGTCGGCGCTGCTTGCCTGGACCGATTCGCGCGCGGTGACGCTGGATGAGGATGGCGAGCGCCGTCCGGTGGTGCGCCGCGCCGACGCGCATCCCGACGCGCGCCCGCGCGTGCCGCTGCGCGCCAGCGACCTGGAGGTGCCGTCGCGCCGCAAGGCGGGGCGCCCCGAGCCGGTCGCGCAGAATGACGACGTCCTCGAACTGGCCGATGAGGCGTTTACCGAAGAGGCGGTGCCGGAGGAACCGGTGATCGCGATGGGGCCGCCGAGCGAGGGGCGCCCGGTTCATGCCGAGCCTCCCGAGGTTCAGCATCTGCCCGACAATCTCAACCTGCCGCTTTCCGCCTTCGACCCCTCCGCGATTCCGCCGGTGCCGATGGCGCCGCCGCCGCCGGTGCGCCCGCTGCGTCGACGCCCGACCCGCACGCCGATCTATGACGAGAGCGAGCGGTTCGAGACGTTCGAGCTGACCCCGGCGGTGCGTCCCGCGCCGATGGGGGCACCTGCGGTCGATGAAGCGGCGATCGCCGATCCGCGCACCGAGGCGAGCGTCCATGCGCTGCTGGAGCGGCTGGAGCGAGGGTTGGCGACCCGTGGTCCGGTACCCGAGCCTGTCCCGGCGCCCGCACCCGAACCGACACATGGACTTGAGGATACGCTGTCGCAACTGCGCCGCATGGCGATGCGGGCCTGATTTCCTAGCCTTCTTCCACCGTCAGCACCCCGATCCGTAGCTCCAGCCTCTCGCCGACCCGCATGCGCGAATCGACCGCGAGATCGGCGACGAGATGGCCGCGCAACGCGAATTCGGCTTCGGGCAGTCCCGCAAGCCATGCATCGAGCGTGTGCGAGGAGCTGGCCGCCAGCGCGAGATCGTGCCGCGCGCCGGTGAAGGTGGCGCTTGCCCAGCGGGTCCAGCTTGCCTCGACGATAGCCAGATCGACTCCAGCCGCTGCGGCCTTATGGAGAAGCGCGCGTTCGAGCAGTACGCCGACGTCGGGTCCGTGGCTCATTGCGCGGCCCCCCGTCCATGCGAAACCGGAGGCCTGGACAGGAATGCCTCGACCCGTTTGAGCGTATCCTCGCGCAGCTCGCGCCCTCTTCGCAGGTCGCCCACCAGCCGCGGATCATTGACCGCGAGCCTGCCGAATTTGGTCTGCGGCATATCGTGCCGCCGCAGAAACCGTTCCACTTTTCCCAGAATCGCCATCGCCCTTCCCTCGTCCTGTCGGGGCCTTCCCCGACTCATATGTTCAGTAAATGTTCTCATTTCCAACTTGTCTAGGAAAAATCCTGCGACTATGGTTCGGCCATGGAATCGGCGGATCAGCGACGCGCATTGGCAGCGGCGGCGGAGGCGCGCGGAGAATCACTCGCGGCGCTCTCACGCCTGATCGGGCGCAATGCCGCCTATCTCCAGCAATATGTGACGCGGGGTAGCCCGCGGCTGCTGGCGGAGGGGGACCGGAGGCGGCTGGCGCGCTATCTGGGGGTGAGTGACGCGGCGCTGGGCGGGCCGGTGGCGGAGGGGCTGGTCGCGGTGGCGCGCGTCGATGCCGGGGCGGCGGCGGGGCGCGGGCGCGTGGTGGAGAGCGAGCGGCGCAGCCCGTTGCTGCTCGACCCTGCATTGCTGCGGCGGCTGGGGGTGCGGCCCGACATGGCCTCGACCATCCGGGTCGAGGGCGAGTCGATGGAACCGACCCTATGCGATGGCGACGAGATCCTGGTCGACGGTGCGCGCCGCACGCCCGGGCCGCGCCCGGCAATCCATGTGTTTCGTCGCGACGGGATGCTCGCGGTCAAGCGCCTGCGAATGCTGGGAAGCGAGGTCGAGCTGGTCAGCGACAATCCCGACTATGGGTGCGAGATCGTGGCGGCGCGGACGATCGAGGTGGTGGGCCGGGTGGTGTGGTTGCACCGCGCGCTGGTTTGACAGCGCCTAGCGGCTGCCGCGCAGCCGGTCGACCAGCGCGACCAGGAGGACAAGGCCGATCCCTGCGCCCAGGCCATAGACGAACCCAAGCGAAGGCTGGCCCTGGCGGACGCCGATCACCGTGCCGACGATCAGGCTGAGAGCGAGAAGGGCGCCGCCGGCGATCGGGGCGGGTTTCGATGAGCGGCTCATGCGGGCGCCATGCCACGTCCCGGGCCGGGACGCCACCGTCCCGTTGCGGTACGTGCGGCACGGCCGAAAGCGCATGGTTTCCAGCGATTTACCGTCGAGATGCCCGGAAACCCCGGCTTCCCGCGCGCTGGCACGCGCGATGCGTGCAGGCGCGCGAACCTTTCGCAGGAGCCCCCATGTCGCCGATCCCCTATCTTGCTGACCGCGCCCATGTGTTCGATGCTGCGGATCTGATCCGCGCCTTCGGAGACGATGCGGGGCTGGAAGCGGCAGCGCGGGCAGACAGGTTTCGCGACCTGGGCAATCACATCAACTTCTGTCGCTGGCGCCAGATCGAGCGGCTGATCGTGCTGATGAGCGTCAACCGCGCGGTCGGCACCGTTCACTGACGGACATGCCCCGCGAGGCAATATTTTCGCGCATTTCCCGCTGACGGAAACCACTGGCTTCGGCGGCGTTTAGCGCGGATGGCGCGCGCATGACATTACCGCAGATTCTGTCGGTCACGGTGTTGATCGGGATGATGGGCCTCTTTCTGTGGGGGCGGTTTCGCTATGACGTCGTCGCGGTGATGGCGCTGCTCGCGGCGGTCGCGACGGGCATCGTCGCGCCGGAGGATGCCTTTACGGGCTTTTCGGACGACATCGTCATTATCGTCGGATCGGCACTGGTGCTGTCGGGCGCGGTGCAGCGCTCGGGCGTGATTGAGCGGCTGATGCGCCTGTTGCAAAAGCGGGTGACGCGGGTGCGTTCGCAACTGCTGTTGCTCTCCGCCAGCGTCGGGTTCGGGTCGGCACTGGTCAAGAATATCGGCGCGCTGGCGATGATGATGCCTGCCGCATTCCAGATGGCGAAAAAATCCGACAGCTCGCCCAGCGTGTTCCTGATGCCGATGGCGTTCGCCTCGCTGCTCGGGGGACTCATCACCCTGATCGGCACCTCGCCCAACATCATCGTCAGCCGGGTGCGCGAGGAGATGACCGGCGAGCCGTTTCGCATGTTCGACTATGCGCCGGTCGGGATCGGACTGACGCTGGTCGGGCTGGTGTTCCTGTTTTTCGGCTATCGCCTGCTGCCCGCAGATCGCCGCGCAGCGCCGACGATGGGCGAGGCGCTCGACGTCCACGACTATGCGACCGAGGCGAAGATCGTCGAGCAATCCGTCCCCAATGGCCAGACGGTGGCGGAGTTCATCGAGCGGCACGAGCATGAGGTGGCGATCACCATGTTCCTGCGCGACGGGGTGCGCGCGACGCCGCTTGCCGATACGGTGCTGAACGAAGGTGACATCCTGATCCTGGGCGGCAATCCCGACAGCCTGGAGCGGGCGATTGCGCGCGACAAGCTGGACTTTGTCGGGACGAGCGAGGCGCCGGAAAGCCCGGAGGGTGAGGAGATCGGGGTGATCGAGGCGGTGGTGTCCGCCGGATCGCCGCTGGTCGGCGGGACCGCAGGATCGCTGATGCTGCGCCAGCGCTATGGCATCAACCTGATCGCGGTGTCGCGCCAGGGCGAACGCATCGTCCGGCGTATGCCCAATGTCGTCTTCCGCGCGGGGGATGTGGTGGTGCTGCAGGGGCCGCTCGGCATCCTTCCCCAGACGCTGAACGCGCTGGGCGCGCTTCCGCTGGCGGAGCGGGAATTGCGGCTGGGCAGCGTGCGCAAGGGGCTGTTGCCGATCGCAGTACTGGCGGTGGCGATGGCGGCGACCGCGACCGGGGCGGTGCCGGTGACGATCGCGTTCTTCGCGGCAGCGGCGGCGGTGGTGCTGTTCGGAGCGTTGCCGATCCGCGATGCCTATGACCATGTCGAATGGCCGATCCTGATCATGCTCGGCGCGCTGATCCCGGTCAGCGATACGCTGCGATCGACCGGGGTGACCGAGATTATCGGACAATGGCTGTCGGTGACCGCCGCGACATTGCCGCCCTGGGGCGCGGTGGCGCTGATCATGGCGGCGGCGATGGCGGTGACGCCGTTCCTCAACAATGCCGCCACCGTGCTGGTGATGGCGCCGATCGCCGCCACCTTTGCTGGCGATCTGGGGCTGCGGCCGGAGGCGTTCCTGATGGCGACGGCAGTCGGCGCGGGCTGCGACTTCCTCACCCCGATCGGGCATCAGTGCAACACGCTGGTGATGGGGCCGGGTGGCTATCGGTTCAGCGATTATGCGCGGCTGGGTGCGCCGCTGTCCTTGATCGTGCTGATCGTCGGGCCGCCGCTGATCCTGTGGTTCTGGCCGGTGGCCTAGTTGCGGGCCGCCGCCCGCATTCCTAATTCCTGACCGAGACCATGCAAGGAGAGCGTATGCGTACCCCCGAAGCCGTTGCCGGAATGCTGTGCCCCGTGTGCAAGGTCGGCCTTCATATGAGCGACCGGCAGGGGATCGAGATCGACTATTGCCCGCAATGCCGGGGCATCTGGCTCGATCGCGGCGAGTTGGACAAGATCATCGAGCGCAGCGGGATGGCGGAGGCGCCAGCCGCTCCGCAGCCGCCCATGCCGCCGCAGCCGCCTCAGGGTGGGCCGTGGCAGCAGGGCGGATATTCGCAGCAGGGCTATGACCGCGGCTATGGCCATCAGAGCCACGACCCGCGCTACTACAAGCACAAGCGCAAGAAGAGCTTTCTCGAAGAGTTGTTCGACTAAGAGAAATCCTCCCCGGAACGGGGAGGGGGACCGCCGCCGAAGGCGGTGGTGGAGGGGGCTCGAGGCACCGGATGCCGTTGCCTCAGCACCCCTCCGTCAGCGCTTCGCGCTGCCACCTCCCCGTGCCGGGGAGGATTTTTGATCAGGCCAGCGCGCCGACCAGCGACTTCACTTCCATGAATTCCGCCAGCCCATATTTGCCGTGTTCGCGCCCATTGCCGCTCTGCTTGTAGCCGCCAAAGGGCAGGTCGGGGTTGGGCTGGCCGCCATTGATATAGACCATGCCCGCGCGCAGCCTTGGGGCAACGCGCTTGACCGCGTCGGGCGATCCGAACACCACTGCCGACAGGCCGTAGTCGGTGTCGTTGGCGATGCGGACGGCGTCTTCCTCGTCCTTGTAGGGGATGATGGTGACGACGGGTCCGAAGATTTCTTCGCGCGCGATCGTCATGTCGTTGCGCACGCCCGAGAACAGGGTAGGCTTGACGAAATAGCCGGTCTCGATCCCGTCGGGACGGCCGGGGCCGCCGGTTTCCAGCGTCGCGCCTTCCTCCAGCCCCTTGCGGATCAGGCCCTGGATCTTCTCCCACTGCGCCTTGTTGACCACCGGGCCGAGATGGCGGCCCTCCTCGGCAGGGTCGCCGCAGCTGGTCGCCTTCATCATCTCCGTGGCGGCGGCGGCGGCTTCCTTCTCCAGCGCGGCGGGGACGAGCAGGCGGGCCGGGGCAATGCAGCTCTGGCCCGAATTCATCAGCACGCTGAACAGCGTTCCCTTGACCGCAGCGCCGACGTCCGCGCCCTCCAGCATCAGCGAGGGCGATTTGCCGCCCAGTTCCTGATGCACGCGCTTGACCGTGTCGGCGGCGTTCTTCGCCACCGCGATCCCCGCGCGGGTCGATCCGGTGAAGCTCACCATGTCGACGCCCTTGTGCTGCGACAGCGCGGTGCCGACGCCGGGGCCGTCGCCATTGACGAGGTTGAACACGCCTGCGGGCACCCCGGCCGCGTCCATGACTTCGGCAAAGATCGCGGCGCAGCCGGGCGCTTCCTCGCTGGGTTTCAGGATCATCGTGCAGCCGGCGGCGAGCGCGGGGGCGACCTTGGACACGATCTGGTTGAGCGGCCAGTTCCATGGGGTGATCATCGCGACGACGCCGATCGGCTCATGCACGACCAGGCTGTTGTCGACCTGCTCTTCGAACTGGAACTCCTTGAGTGCGCGCGCGGCGGACATGAGGTGGCCGATGCCGGAGCCGACCTGTGCGGTCCTAGCCAGGCTGAGTGGCGCGCCCATTTCGGCGCTGATCGCCTGCGCCATGTCTTCGGTGCGCCTCTTATATTCCTCGAGCACGCGCTCGATCAGCGCGATCCGCTCCTCCACGCTGGTGCGCGAAAAACTCTCGAACGCGGTGCGCGCGGCGGCGACGGCCTTGTCGACATCGGCCTGGGAGCCGAGGGTGATTTCGGTGACCGCGCTTTCGGTCGCGGGATTGATGACCTGGTGGCGGGTGCCGCCCTCGCTTTCGATCCACTGCCCTTCAATATAGTGCTTCAGATAGCTGCGCATCCTCGCCTCCGAAAAATTTGAGTATCGGGTATGGCCGTTATGTGGCGAGGGGCGGCAAGGGTTGCAACCTGAAACTGGAGACAAGCATGGCGCGCACCGCAATGATCGAACGGACCGGCGGCCCCGAGGTGATCCAATGGGTCGATGTCGAATTGCCGCCGCCCGGTCCGGGCCAGCTACAGGTGCGACACGTCGCCATAGGCCTCAACTTCATCGATACTTATCACCGTTCGGGCCTGTATCCCGTCGCGCTGCCGAGCGGACTGGGCAGCGAGGCGGCGGGCGTGGTCGAAGCGGTGGGCGAGGGGGTCGCGGGATTCGCGGTAGGAGACCGGGTCGCGACCTTCGGACCCGGGCTTGGCGCCTATGCGAGTGCACGCAACGCCAGCGCCGAAATCTGGTTCAAGATCCCCGACACCCTGTCATTCGAGCTGGCGGCGGCGGTGATGCTGAAGGGATGTACCGCCGAATATCTGATCGAGCGCTGTGCGCGGGTTCAGGCGGGCATGACGGTGCTGGTCCATGCGGCCGCCGGGGGCACCGGGCAGCTGCTCGTCCAGTGGCTCAAGCATCTCGGCGCGCAGGTGATCGGCACCGTCGGATCGCCCGAAAAGGCCGAGCGCGCGCGGGCGCTGGGGGCGGATCATGTGATCGAATATCGCAATGAGGACATCGCGACGCGGGTCCGCGCGATCACCGGAGGCGAGGGGGTTCCGGTGGTGCTGGACGGGGTCGGCATGGCAACCTGGGAGGCGTCGCTCAAATCGGCGGCGCGGCGGGGGCTGATCGTCAGCTTCGGCAATGCCAGCGGGCCGGTGACGGATGTCGATCTTGGCACGCTCAGCCAGCACGGGTCGCTGTTCGTGACCCGGCCGACCGCCTTCCACTATTACCTGACACCGGAGGAACGGGCGGCGGGCGTGGCGCGGGTGTTCGATCTGGTCATGCGCGGCGTGCTGAAGGTCGAGATCGGCCAGCGTTATGCGCTGAAGGATGCGGCGGAGGCGCATCGCGCGATCGCGGCGGGCGAGACGATGGGCGCGACGCTGCTGATGCCCTGAGGCTCAGCCCTCTCCCGGATAGGGATTTTCCTTGAGGAGGCGCGCGAGGTGCGCGGCGTTTCCCGCCAACATCGCGGCGGTTTCGTCGACCTTGTCCGGTGTGTCGTCGAGATCTTGGAAATCGGTGGAGCCCATCGCCTCGCCGACCCAATAGCAGACGCCACCTGCGGGGATGGTATAGCCGACATCGTTCAGCGCCTGGAACAGCTGCGCCGAACTGAAATGCGCGCCGTCTTCATTGCCGACGATCGCCGCGACCGCGACCTTGCCATAGCTGGGCATCCGGCCCTGATCGTCGGTTTCGGAGATGAAGGCGTCCATCCGCTCGAGCACGCGCTTGGCGATGCTGGAGATCTGGCCCATCCAGATCGGGCCGCCGAAGATCAGGATATCGGCGGCGAGAATTTTTTCGCGAAGGGCTGGCCATTGGTCGCCCTTGCCCTCGTCCGAGGTGACGCCCGGCTTGATGTCGAGCGCGGCGACGCGGACGGTTTCGGTGATCTCCACATCCTGCTTTTCGAAGGCGGTCTTGAGGACCGCGATCATCGCATCGGTAGAGGAGGGCTCGGCCGTGTCGGCCTTGAGCGTGCAGTTGAGGGCGATGGCTTTGAGCATGTCCGCATGACGCGCGGGGGGTGCGATACGTTCCATAAACAGCCACCGTCATCCGCGCGAAAGCGGGGACCCATCTCCCGAAAGGTCGGCACACCTCGCCGGCGCGTTGGAGGCGCGTCCGAGAGATGGGTCCCCGCTTTCGCGGGGGTGACGGATTTGGGTCAGCGCTTCTCGCGGCTCAACCGGGTGATGAAGGCGGCGCTGCGCAGCGCCTGCAGCGGGATCGAGGTCAGGTCGATCCACTCATTCTCCGCATGTGCGCCGCCGCCCGCGACGCCGAGGCCCGCGAGCGTATCGACATGCGCGGCGACGAAGGCGCTGTCGGCGGCGCCACGGCGGGCGGGGTCCATTTCGGCCATTTCGGGCAGCCTGAGATCGCGGTTGACCGCGTTGAGCTTGGCCAGCAGTGCGCGATTGCCCTCGGTCGGCGCCATCGGCGGATACCCTTCCTGAAAGTCGAGCTTTGCGCTGGTGCCGGGCAGGTTCTGTGCGACGATCGCCTGCATCGCGGCGCGTGCCTTGGCCTCCTGCTCCGGAGTCAGCGCGCGCAGGTCGCCGCGCGCCACCGCCTGCGCTGCGACGATATTGGTCTTGCCGCCCGCGCTCATCTGGTAATTGTTGTCGGCGAGGGTGGCAGGAGTGCCTGCGGCCATCACGCCTACATTGAAGGTCAGGTTCGGCTCGGGCAGGGTGCGGCGAAACTCGTCGAGGATGCGGGCGAGTTCATATGCGGCGCCATAGCCCAGTGACTCGCCGAACACGCCGCTTGAATGGCCGGTCCTGCCAGTGGCGGTCAGCGTCCAGTTGGTCGAGCTGCGCCGCGCGATGGTGCCGGTATCCTTGCCGTCCTCGCGCGCGAGATTTTCATATTCGAGCGCGACATCGGCCCATTTCCCGGCTTCGACGAGGTCGCGGCGGGCGAGTGCGAGCGGGCTGCCCGTGCGTTCCTCGTCGCCGGTCAGGACGATCTTGATATCGGCATCCTTGAGCGTTCCCGCCGCCTGCATCGCGCGCATCGCGGCGACGATCATGACGATCCCCCCCTTGTCGTCGCCGACGCCGGGACCGGTCGCGCGGTCGCCGGTGCGGACGAAGGTCTGGAACGGGCTTTCGCGTTCGAACACGGTGTCGAGATGCGCGATCAGCAGGACGCGCTTGCCCTTGCCATTGCCCTTGTGGGTCGCGACCAGATGCCCGGCGCGGCCGGTCTCCTTCATGTCGATCCACTCGACCGCGAAGCCCAGCGGCTCAAGCTCGGCGCGCACCATCGCGCCGACCTTGGTCACGCCGTCGATATTGAGCGAACCAGAGTTCTGGTTGACGAGCTTTTCGAGCAGCGCCACGTGGCGGTCGGTTTCGGCGGCGACGGTCGCGGCCATCTTCGCTTCGGCGCCGGTCTGCGCGTTCGCGGGCAGGGTGATAGCGAGGAGGGCGAGCGGGGCGAGCAGCTTGAGCATCGTAGCGTTAAAGCCGTCCGATGGCGCGACCGCAAGCGTTAGCCGGGAGTCACCATGAAGATCTCGCCATCCAGGTCGATCAGATAGAGGTTGCCCCCGGCATCCTCGCCGAACGAGACGAGCTGGTCGATCGTTCCCGCGTCGGGCGCGAAGTCCTGATTGCGGCGTTCGTATTTGCTGGATGCGAGCGTGGTCCCGGCGACCAGTGAAGAAGCGGGAACGCTCCAGATGTTGCCGCTGACGAAATCGCCGAACACATAGGCGCCAGCGAGCGAGGTGATGGGACCGCGATAGACATAGCCCCCGATCACCGATCGACCCTCTCGCAGCCCGGTACCATGGGCATATTCGGTCACCGGCGCCGTCAGTCCGGCCGGCGCGCCGCCGCTATAGGGCAGCGTTCCCTCGAGAAAACGCCAGCCGAAGTTGAGGCCCGGCTGATCGGTGCGGAGCACGTCGATCTCCTCCCGCGCGTCCTGGCCGACATCCCCTATGAACAATCGGCCATCGGGAGCGAAGGATGCACGGAACGGGTTCCGCAGCCCGTACGCGAACACATAAGGGTCGCCGCCCCCGGCAAGGAACGGGTTGCCCGGCGCGGGGCTGAAGAATTGGGCAGTTGCTCCCGCATAGGGATCGGTGTTGACTTCGATCCTGAGAATCTTGCCGAGCTGGACGTTGCGGTTCTGGGCATTGTTGCCGGGATCTCCCCCGCCGCCACCGTCCCCGATCGCAGCATAAAGATAGCCGTCGGGGCCAAAGCCCATCCAGCCGCCATTGTGATTGTTGGCCCCCGGGTGGGGGATCGAGAGCGTTGCGAGCAAGCTGGGCGGATAGCCAGCAGCAAGCATGTTATACCGGCGCAGCTCGATGGTGCCACCGGCGCCGGTGGCGAACACCATGAAGCGTCGCGACGTGGCGAAATCGGCAGGTAGCGCCATCCCCAGCAGTCCGCGCTCGCCGTCCGTGGTGAGGTTGCCGACCGTGAACAACAGCGACTTGGCGCCCGTGGTCGGATCGAGGCGCCAGATGCCGCCGCCCTTTTCGGCCACATACACATCCGTATTGCCGGGAATTGCGGCGACATAGAGCGGCTGGTCGAAACCGGTCCCGACGCGTCGGACGGCTATGCCCTCGCGGCTATTGGTAACCGTGACGCTGACCTCCTGCGTCGCGGAGAGGCTGCCGTCGCTCACACGCAACTGCAGCTGATAGACATTGTCCCCATCGGCGTCGGACGGGAGGTCGAAATTCGGAGCCGTCGCGAAGCTGAGCGCACCTGCAGCCGTTATCGCGAATTGCGATCCATCGGCACCGCCCGCGATCGAGAAGGTGAGCGAATTGGCGTCCGGATCAGTGGCCGTGGCCGTGAATACGGAGGTCCCGTTCTCGACCATCGAAGCGGTCGCCCCGGAGGTGAAACTGGGTGCGCGATTGGTCGGAGGCGTAACCGTGCCGCCACCGCTCCCGCCGCCGCTACACCCGGTGACAAGCACCGCCGCTAGACCGATTGCCGTGAACCGCATCGAATCCGTCCCCTTTTCTATGTGTTTTTCAATGGCCTGTTCATCGGCGCATTGCAAACAGGGGTGATCCTGGGCGGCCTGTTCATGGACCTGGGGCGGCGCATCTGCGGGTGCGCCGCCCCTCGCTTTCGCTTACTCGATTCCCAGCGCAGCCTTGATGTCCGCCCAGGCGGCGTATTTGAAGTTCTGGGCATAGGGCGGGTTATAGCCGTCCTGCGCCACGAACAGCCCGTCGGGATAGGTGGGACCGAAATCGCCGGGGGCGAAATCGATCCCGTCGGTCTCTTCCGTGGCGCCGTAAGTGCTGCCCGCGGCGATACGAAAGCGACCGACATAGGAATCGTCAGAGAGGCGATAGACGCTGTAGGCATGATCGCCCTGGCTGGAGACGATCAGATAGCCGCCATTGCCCTCGCCTTCGGGCGCGAGCGTCACGCCCTCGACATCGGCGACCAGTTTTTGCCCGTCGACACTGGCGATCGTCTTTCCCTCGACCGCGCCACCGGCGCGTGCGTCGAAGCGCCAGACGCCCGCATTTTCCTCGCCCACATAGAGGCGATGGGTGCGGTCGTCGGCGACGCAGCCTTCGGATTGGGTCGCGAGTTTCATCGTGCGGACGATCGTGCCCGAGGGGGTGGCGCCGGACAGGTCGAGCGCGACCTGGCGGATCGTGCCGTCCTTGATCACGTTGAACGCATGGAGCGTGGCGCCGCTGCGATAGAGGCACAGGCCATAGGCTTCGCCGGGGCCGACCGGAATGGTGCCGAGCGGGATCAGTTTCGCCGCCGCCGTGTCGAGCCGGAACAGCGCCAGCTTGGCGTTCTTGCGGTCGTTGCGGTCGCTGGCCGCGACGATGACGCCGAGCGGGCCCATGTCCTTGAGGTCGACATTGTTGACCTGACCCACATCGATGAAGAACCGGTCCTTGCCGGTGAGGTCATAGATGTGAAGCCCGGCCTTCTTATCCGTCCCGACGATCAGGCTGGCGGCGGGGTCTGCCCGGTTGCGCCAGATCGCGGGATCGTCCGCCGCATCGGCATTGGCGGTGCCGACGGCATCGGTCTGGCCGCGCGCCTGAACGCTGGCGGCGGGCGTGGTGGGAACCACCGGGACATCCGCCCCGGTGGTCGCGCACCCAGCTGCCAGCAGCGGGAGCAGGGCGAGGGTGAGGTCTTTGATATTCAACGGTCAATCACCCTCTTCAGAATTTGGCCGACACGCCGAACTTCGCCGTCCAGCTATATTCCTCATACTGAAGAATGCGCTTCTGGCCGCCGAAATTCTGATAGGCGAAATAGGGGGCATCGGTGACGTTGATCCATTCCGCGAACAGACGGACGCCCTTGGTGATCGCATATTTGGCCGACAGGTCGAGCTGGAAGTGGTTGTCGACGATGCGATCCTCTTCGGCCGAGCCGCCCAGCTCATCGAGATATTTGTCGCGATAGGTGCCCGCCGCGCGCAGCGAGATCGGCCCCTTTTCATAGCCGAGCACGACGTTGAACGTGTGCTTGGACGCCGAGGGGAGGTTGATGCGGCGCGGATCGGTGGGGTCGCCATCGGTGAACACCGTGCCCTTCGCATCGGTGTAGGTGTAGTTTGCGTTCAGCAGCAGCCCGTCCAGTGGCGCGGGCAGGAACGAGAATTGCTGGGCAAAGGACAGTTCGAGGCCCTTCACCTTTGCCGTTTCGCCGTTCTGGAAGGTGACCGATTCCTCATAATCGACGCCATAGGCCGTGCCCGGATCGCCATCGCGCACTTCGACGATGAAATCCTCGATCGACTTCCAGAACACGCCGGCGGTCAGCGCGGCGTTGTTGCCGAAATACCATTCTGCCGAGGCGTCGATGTTCCACGCGCTATAGGGGCGCAGATTCGGATTGCCGAATTCGGCCTCAAGGTCATCGTTGATGACGAAGCGCGGCGCGAGGTTGGACAGCTTGGGACGCACGAGGCTCTTATAGCCACCGAAGCGCAGCACGACATTGCGAACCGGCTCGTAGCGCAGCGTCAGGCTGGGCAGCCAGTCGGTATAATCGCGCAGGAACCGCGTCGGCGACACGGTGACGTCATTGCCGTCGGTCTCGGTCAGGAAACCGCGAATATTGTTCTTGGTGCGCTCGACACGGACGCCGCCGATGGCCCGCAGAGCGCCGCTGTCCCAACGGCCGAGCAGGTAACCGGCCAGCACGTCTTCGTCGATCGCATAGTCCGAAGAGGCCGAGTTGATCGCGGTGTCCAGCGCGTTGAGTTCGAAATTCGCGCGGTTGGTGTTGAAGAAGGCGGTTGGCGCGTTGTGGTCCGGCAGCGGACCAAGGTCCTGGATGCGGTAGGTCTGACCGCCCAGCACGTCGGCAAGCGTATAGTCGCCATCATAGTCATCATAGACCATCGCGTTGAAGTCATAAGACTTTTCACGCCAGCGCGATTTGATGCCGCCCTGCACGGTGAAGGTGCCGCTATCCGTCGCGAACTCGCGCGACAGGTCCGCGCGCAAGGTCCATTCGGTGTCCTTTGAATCGGACAGGGTGGTCAGCTCGAGCTCGTTAAAACCATAGCGCGTCGGATCGTTGAAGCGGGTGGTGTTGCCCGACACCTCGAACAGCGGCTTGCGCGGATCGGAATAGTCGAAATTCACATCGACGCCATGCCCGTCGAACCGCGCGCGGAAGCGGGTGGGATCGACCGAACCATTCTCCAGCTCGCTCGCCTCTGCCCAGGCGGCGGAATAGCTCAGCTTCCACGGACCGGTTTCGGTCTTGCCGCCCAGCGTCAGCGACTTGATCTTCTGTTCCTCGAACCGATCCTTCATGCGGCGGCGCACTTCGATGCGCCCATCTGCGTCGGTGAAGAATGCCGAGGTCGGTGTGCCCGATGCCGGAGCCTCATCCATGATGAGGATCACGTCGCCCCGATATTCCTGATCGGAGAACTGGCTGTAAAGACCGCGCGCATAAAGCGTCGTGCTGTCGCTGGCACGGAAGTCGAGGCTCAGCGATCCGCCGATGCGCTCGCGCTCCACGTCATAGTCGCGATACTGAAGTTCCTCGGCATAATAGATGCCGCCGTCCTCGTTCCAGTCCGCACCTTCGATATTGTCGGTCTCGAACTTGCGACGATAATAGCTGACGCCACCCGCAATCCCGAAATTGTCGGTGATACGGGTCGAGAAATCGATGCTGCCCTTCGGGGTCAGGGCATCGGCATAGTCGTTGTAGCTACCCTCCAGCTTGACCGAGAGCAGGTCCTTTTTGCGGTCGAACGCGCTGACCGTGTTGATCTCGATCGAGGCGCCGATCGTGTCGGCATCCATATCCGGGGTCAGCGATTTTTTGACCTCGATCGATTCGATCAGTTCGACCGCGACGACGTCGAGCGCGACCGAGCGGACATCGCTCTCCGGCGCGGGGACGCGGGTGCCGTTGATCGATGCGGCGTTGAGTTCGGGGTCGAGACCGCGGACCGACACGAACCGCCCTTCGCCCTGATCGGCGAGGATGTTGACGCCCGGCACGCGGCGTAGCGCCTCGGCGACGTTCTGGTCAGGGAACTGGCCGACATCGTCGCGGGTCAGGACGTTTTCCACGCCATCGGCCGCACGCTGGCGCGACAGGCTGCTGGCGAGGCTGGCAGCCTGGCCGACGATCACCACCTCATCGGCGCTGCCCAGTACCAGATTGGCGGTGACCACGCCGGTTTCGGTGACCTGGATGGTCGTACGGCTCGGCTCCGAGCCGATATAATTCGCCTCGATCGTGTAGGTACCGGCGGGAACATCGGCAAAGCGGAAACGGCCATCGCGACCTGCCTCGGTCACGCGGTTGAGCTCGACGATCCGCAGCTGAGTACCCTGCAACCCGCGCGTTCCGGCACTGTCGGTCACGGTGCCGACAATCTCTCCCGCCCAGGCGATCGAAGGGGCCAGCATGGCGAGCGCCACACAGGCGGATCGCAGAAAGGTTGCACGAGTGCTGCGCATGAAAATCCCCCGTTGGAAACGGCCCGTCAGTTGCGGCGGGCGCTGAGTCGAGGGGCGCGATAGGGCGGCTTGATGTCACTCCGGTGCGTTTTTCATTTCATTGTTGAGGCGAAATGAGGACAATTGTGTGACGTTGCGCAACGGCAACGCTGCACCGCACAAGATCGCGCGGTTGGGCTGGTCGCGGTCCGGTGCCGTCTCTCCCGATATCGCGACCGAAACGGGCGATCCCGGGTTCAGCCCGGTTCGGGAGGGTTGCGCATCGCCGTCACGGCGGCGGCGACCGCCGTCTCCGCCGCCTCATGCGCAGCGGCGACATCGGCGCGCGATCGACTGGCCGCGCGGTCCCGGCGCCGGGCGTCGCGCCGCTCTGCATTTGCGGGGGTGTCGGAAGCCATGGACCCGGCGCCCGAACGCGCTTTGCTGGTCCTTGTCTTCGCGGCCATCCTCTCTCTCCGATCCGGTGTCAGCCCGCGGGAAATGCCTTCAGCACCGAGGCCGCCGCCTCGCCAACGGCCTGATAGTCGGCAATGGCCTTGTCGGCGATCGCGGCCATTCTGGGCAGCGCTTCGAGATAGCGGGGATCGCCGGTGGCGAGGAACTGTGCGGTGGCGGCGGCGGTGGCCGCGGTGGCAAGGGTGGTCGCGTTGCGCAGCGCGTCGGTGGCGTCCTGGACCGCGATCGCGGCGGACTGCGCGACCGACTGATAGGCTTTGCCTGCCCCCGATGTCAGCACGACCTCTGGCGAAAGCACCGCCGACTGCATCTGGTGGATGGCGTCGGTGACTTGCGGATTGACGGTCATGGGATCGCTCATTGCGCTTTTCCGGCCTTTGCCTTGGGCGCCGCGCCCTTTTCCGGGGAGGGCGAAGGCGCCGGTGAAGCGGCGCTCGCGGCAGCAGCGATCCGGGCAAGCGCGGCGGTGGCCTCGTCGGCAATGGCGCCGTCGGCCTCTTTCTGTGCCTGGAGAAGGGCGATCGCCGCCTGTGCCTGGGCTTCGGCGGCGGCGACAAGCGCGGACGGCGTCATCGGCGCTACGCCGGGCGCGAGGCTCGCGCCCAGCATCCGGGCGCAGGCGGCCGTGATCGAGGCGGAGGCGATCGCTGCATCCGCCTGTTGCCGGGTGACGGCATTGTGCATTCCAAGGCCGATCGTGTTCGCGGCGACCAGCCCCAGCATCGCGGCCGCGCTGGCGGGAGCGCCCCCCGCGGCCAGCACGTTGAGCGCGGTTACCGCATCGGTGATCTGGCTGTTGACGGTGCCGCTCGCTCCGCCGTCTGCGGGCTCGGGGCCGGGCGCGTCGTCGTCGGGCTGCTCGGGGGGCTGATCGGGCATGGGTCGAACTCCGGCTAAGCGATCATTCGCCCGAGGGCGGGGGCGGGGGCGCGGCCTCGGCCCCGAGGCCGCGGACGGGGCTGCTCAGGATATCCATCGTATGCACGCCGCTGGCGGTATGGCCGTAGATCAGCGCGACACCGGCGGTGGTGGCGGCCTGTGCCGTGATCCACATCTGTTGCTGAGCCGCCGTGGCATTATGCGCGGCATTGGCAAGCGCCTGGGCGGTCGCCTGATAGAGGTTTCCGAGCGCCATGGCGGGCGACACGCCGACCACCTGAACATCGGCCTGCGTGACCGCATCGGTGATCTGGCTGTTAACGGCGGTTGGAAAGGCCAAGGCGAATTCCTTTCTGAATCAGAAAGCGACAGGCGACCCAATTTGCGGGTCGGCGGACTTCAGCTCTTGAGGATGTCCTCGGCCGCGAGGCCGGCCGCCGCGGTGTCGAGCGAATAGAGTGTGGCGACGCCCATCGTCGTCGCGGCCTGCGCCGCCACATTGGATTGTTGCTGGGCGTTGGTGGCATTGTGCGCGGCATTGGCAAGCGCCTGCGCAGTAGCCTGATAGAGATTTCCCATCGCTACCGCAGGTGCGTCGCCCAGAACCTTCGTATTCGCCTGAGTTACCGAGTCGGTGATCTGATCGTTTACCGCCGTTGGGAACGCCATATCCTGTCCTCCTCCTGAACCGGGCCGGGCATCGCGTGCCGATTTGCGCACCTTGCTATGCCTGAACGCGTTGCGAGTCGAATCGTTATTGTGGTGACCGTGATTTTTACTTTGCACCTTTTTGCGATGGGACAAAAAAAGGCGTCCCGGCCAAAGCCGGAACGCCCATCATGACATTGGTTCGGACGATTACGAGCTGTAATACATGTCGTATTCGACCGGCGAGGGGGTCATTTCCCAGCGGGCGACCTCTTCGCGCTTGAGTTCGATATAGGCGGCGATCTGGTCGGCGCTGAACACGTCGCCCTTGAGGAGGAAGTCCATATCGGCTTCGAGGCTGTCCAGCGCCTCGCGGAGCGAGCCGCAGACGGTCGGGACCAGGCTCAGTTCCTCGGGCGGCAGGTCGTAGAGATTCTTGTCCATCGGGTCGCCCGGATGGATCTTGTTCTGGATGCCGTCGAGGCCCGCCATCAGCAGCGCGGCATAAGCGAGATAGGGGTTCGCCAGCGCATCCGGGAAGCGGAATTCGACGCGCTTCGCCTTGCTGCCCGCACCATAGGGGATGCGGCACGAGGCGGAGCGGTTGCGGCTCGAATAGGCGAGCAGCACCGGCGCCTCATATCCGGGGACCAGTCGCTTGTAGCTGTTGGTCGACGGGTTGGTGAAGGCATTGAGCGCCTTGGCGTGCTTGATGACGCCGCCGATGAAATAGAGGCACATTTCGGACAGGCCGGCATAGCCATTGCCCGCGAACAGGGGCGAGCCCTTGTCCCAGATCGACATGTGGGTGTGCATGCCCGAGCCGTTATCTTCCTTGATCGGCTTGGGCATGAAGGTCGCGGTCTTGCCATAGGCATGGGCGACCTGATGCACGACGTACTTGTAGATCTGCATCCGGTCCGCGGTTTGAACCAGCGTGCCGAAGGTCAGGCCCAGCTCGTGCTGCGCGGCGGCCACCTCATGGTGATGCTTGTCGCAGGGCAGGCCCATTTCGAGCATGGTCGAGACCATCTCGCCACGGATGTCGACGGCGCTATCGACTGGCGCGACGGGGAAATAGCCGCCCTTGGCACGCGGGCGGTGGCCCATATTGCCGCTCTCATAGTCCTTGGACGAGTTGCCGGGCAGCTCGATATCGTCGATCGCATAATAGCTGGTCGAATAGCTGTTCTCGAACTTCACATCGTCGAACATGAAGAATTCGGCTTCCGGGCCGACATAGACGGTGTCGCCGATGCCGAGCGACTGGAGATAGGCTTCCGAGCGCTTCGCGGTCGAGCGCGGGTCGCGCGAATAAAGCTCGCCGGTCGACGGTTCGACGATGTCGCAGACCAGGATCAGCATCGGCGTCGCGCTGAACGGATCGGTCCAGACGGCGTCGAGGTCGGGCTTCAGAATCATGTCGGATTCGTTGATCGCCTTCCACCCCGCGATCGACGAACCGTCGAACATCAGGCCGTCGGTCAGTTCGTCCTCGCCGATCACCGATGCGACCATGGTGAGGTGCTGCCACTTGCCCTTGGGGTCGGTAAAGCGAAGATCGATCCATTCGATCTCCTGATCCTTCACCATCTTCAGAATATCGGCTGCGCTGTTAGCCATTGGAACCAAGCCCCTTTCTTTCGCTCTTCGGGTCCGGCGCCCGTCGCGGGTGCCGGAGAATCATGTTGCGCTGCGGTGCAGCTTCGTGAAATTATTGCGGTGCGTCAAATGGCGTTGTCGTCGCGCTCTCCCGTGCGGATGCGCAGCGCGGTTTCGATCGTCGTGACGAAAATCTTGCCGTCGCCGATCCGGCCGGTCTGCGCGGCGGCGGCGATCGCCTCGACCACCCGTTCGGCCAGTGCATCCTCGACGACCACTTCGAGCTTCACCTTGGGCAGGAAATCGACGACATATTCGGCGCCGCGATACAGTTCGGTATGCCCCTTCTGACGGCCGAATCCCTTGGCCTCGGTCACGGTGATTCCCGAGACGCCCACGTCGTGAAGCGCCTCCTTCACCTCATCCAGCTTGAACGGCTTGATGATGGCTTCGATCTTTTTCACGGTTTCTTCCCTCTGTGACGCCGGTGCGAGTCCCGATCGGCCGGTACCGCGCCGATGCTGGCGACGATATCGATCGCGATCAAGCGGAACGCCCCTGCCGCGCGACTTTGCATGAGGCGTGCCAGATCGCAGGGCCGCGCAATTGCGCGGCGCCAGCCCCATCGGGCGTTAACAACTGCCTAACAAATGGGCAACGCCGCGCCGCGGTTGCGCGATTGCGGTGCAGCCTTGCGACGCGGGGGCGAGGGTGTAATGTGCCGCTATTACACCTTTGCCAAGGACCCTGCCATGCGCCTCGCCCCCCTGATCCTCGCCAGCCTGCTCGCGGGGGTCAGCATCCCCGCGCTCTCCGCGCAGCAACAGCCTGCTCCCGCTGCTCTTCCCGGTGAAGGGGCGGAGGACGCGAAACTGAAGGCGCTGTTCCATGCAAGCGACGAAGCGTCGCTCAAGCGCAACCCGATCATGGCGCTGTTTCGCGGCGACCAGCGCTATGCCGACCAGCTCGGTACCTATTATACCGACGCCTATATCGCGGCGGAAAAGGCGGCGAACGAGGCGGATCTGGCGGCGCTGCGCAAGATCGACCGGGCCAAGCTGACCCCGGTCAACAAGATTGCCTATGACGTGTTCGAGGCGGATCAGTTGCGCGCGCTCAAGGGCTATCGTCCGGAAATCCTGGCGGTGTCCAAATATCTTCCGATGGACCATTTCACCGGCTTCCAGTCCTTTTACCCTGACTTCGCATCGGGGCAGGGCGCGGCGCCGTTCAAGACGGTTGCTGACTATGAGAACAACCTCAAGCGCAACGCTCAATATGCCGCGATGTATGATCGGGTGATCGGCCTGTTCCGTGAGGGGATGCAGCGCAGGATCGTCCAGCCCAAACTGGTCGTCACCAACATGATCGGCCAGTTCGACAATCTGATCGCGCAGGGGGTGGAGGAGTCCGTTTTCTATGGCCCGGTGCAGAAATTCCCCGATGGCATTGCGGAAGCCGATCAGGTGCGGCTCAAGGCCGCCTATGCCGCGCAGATCCGTGACGTGATCCTGCCCGCGCACAAGAAAATCCGCGATTTCCTGGCAAGCGAATATCTCCCCGCCGCGCGCGATACGGTGGGTACGTCGGACCTGCCCGGCGGCGCTGCGCTCTATGCCTATGCGATCGAGAGCAACACAACGCTGCCGCTGACGGCGGACTATGTCCACAATCTCGGCCTGTCGGAGGTGAAGCGGATCACCGCCGGGATGGAGGCGCAGAAGGAGAAGGTGGGGTTCAAGGGCAGCCTGCAGGAATTCTTCACCCATCTGCGTACCGACAAACGCTTCCAGCCCGCCAGCGCCGACGCGCTGCGGGAGGAATATGAGGCGATCGGCAAGCGTGTGGACGCGCGGGTGCGCGAGCAATTCTCGCTGATCCCCAAGACCCCGCTCGAAATCCGCCCGGTCCCCGCCTATCGCGAAAAGACCGATGCGGCGGGCAGCTATATGCAGGGCACGCCCGATGGATCGCGGCCCGGTGTCTTCTATTTCAACACCTATGATCTGCCGACCCGCTATACCTGGGGCGCCGAGACGCTGTACCTGCACGAGGGGGTGCCGGGGCATCATTTCCAGATCAGCCTGGCGCAGGAGAATGCCGCGCTTCCGGCCTTCATGCGCTTTGGCGGGAACACTGCCTATGTCGAGGGATGGGCGCTGTACGCCGAAACGCTGTGGCCCGAACTGGGGATGGAGACCGACCCCTATCAGCGCATGGGTGGCCTGACCGACGAGATGCTGCGCGCGATGCGGCTGGTGGTCGATAGCGGGCTGCACGCCAAGGGATGGAGCCGCGACCAGGCGATCGACTATATGGTCACCAACTCGCCAATGTCGCAGACCGACGCGACCGCCGAGGTCGAACGCTATATCGCGATGCCGGGGCAGGCGCTGGCCTACAAGATCGGACAGCTGACGATCCTGAAAGCCAAGGCGAAGGCGAAAGCGGCGCTGGGCGCAAAGTTCGACCCGCGCGGGTTCCATGCGGCGGTACTCGACACCGGCGCGTTGCCGATGCCGGTGCTGGAGAAGAAGATCGACGATTGGGTGGCGGGAGTGAAGTAGAGTCGTGTTCAGATAGGCGGCACCGCCCCGTCAGCGCGAAACGGTCAAGGCAGCGGGCGATCGCGGGTGACTGGCCGGGCGGTGATGCCGAGTGCGGGCGCGAGCTTCCTCATCGCATGTTCGGCGAGCGCGCGGGCGGTGGTGATCTTGCCGCCGAAGATCGAGAGGATCGGGGCGCCGTCGGTGTCGAGTTCGAGGTGGTAGTCGCGCGTCACGGCGCGCGCCTCGCCCGCGCCGTCGTCATGCAGCGCGCGGATGCCGGACCAGGTGCCGGTGACGTCCGCAGGGGCGATCTGCTGTCTGAAGTAGCGATTTGCGGCGGCGCAGAGATAGTCGATTTCCGCTGCATCGATCCCCGCGTCATCGGGATGAGCGACCGGGACATCGGTGGTGCCGATCATCGTCTGCCCCTGCCACGGCGCGGCGAAAACGACGCGGCGGTCGGGCTGTTGCAGGATATAGGCGTGATCGCCCTCCCACAAAGCGGGGACGGTGATGTGGCTGCCCTTGACCAGCCGCAGGCCGCTGTCGGTCGGGATGGCGAGGGTCGCGAGCAGTTGCTTCACCCACGGCCCGGCAGCGTTGACGATCGCGCGTGCAGCGACGGTGCGCCCGTCGGACAGCGCGATGTCCCAGCCGGTGTGGCCACGCCGCGCGCCGGTGACCGCGACTCCGGTGACGACCTCCGCGCCGTTGGCGATAGCGTCGGCGGCGTTGGCGCGGGTCAGCGCGACGTCATCGACCTGCGCGTCCCAATAGAGGAAGCCGCTGCTGTCGGGGATCAGCGGGGCGAGGCGTGGATCATCGCGGCCTAGCGACCGTGAACGCGGGAGCGAAGAGCCGACGCCGAGCAGATCGTAGAGATACAGCCCCGCGCGGACCATCCACCAGGGGCGGACGGCGTGCGCGTGGGGCAGCACGAACGCCATCGGGCGGATCAGTTGCGGGGCGGTGGCGAGCATCCGCTCGCGCTCGTGCAGCGCCTCGCGCACCAGCCGGAATTCATAGGTTTCGAGGTAGCGAAGTCCGCCATGGATCAGCTTGCTCGACGCCGAAGAGGTGTGCGCGGCAAGGGCATCGCGTTCGACGAGCAACGTCTTGAGCCCCAGCAGCGCGGCTTCGCGGGCGATGGCGCAGCCGTTGATTCCGCCGCCGGCAATCAGAAGGTCATAGGTCACGCCGACAGCCTAATGGCTTGCGCGCGGCGGATCGACCGGTTTCGACGGTTGACCCCCAGGGCAGGCGCGGCGACGATGGCGGGATGGGGCTTGGCCTGTCGATCCTGCTTGCGGTTGCGGCTGCGCAGTCGCCCGAAGACCTGCGCGCGCAGGAAGCGGCCATTCGGGCACGGATGGCGGACAATCCGGAGTATGAGTGCATGAGCCTCGACCGGATACCCTGTGCGGTGGAACTGGCCGACGTGCTGGAGAAACAGGGCCGGCCCGATGCGGGAATCGGCGAGATCGAGGCGGCGATGGCCGCGCTTCAGGAAGAAGGCGCGATGGGCAATGAGGCGCGCGGGGCGATCCGCTACGGCCTGGACGCCATTGCCGCGATCCGCGAGCGTCAGTCGGGACCGAGCGACGTGCTGGTGCGGCAACGCTGGACGATTGCGGTGGACCGGCAGCGGCGCACGATCGCGGTGGATGGGCCGGGAGCGGAGCGGATGACCGCGACCGGGGACGCCAGCTATCTCGACAAGACCGCCGATATGCTGCTGGCGCTGGGGCGGGGCAGCGAGGCGGTGGAGCTGGCGCGGGCGAGCTTTCGGACCGCCACCGCATTCCGACACGACCGCCCGTCGGGCGAGGTGCAGGCGCGCGATATTGCCCGGTTCAAGATCCAGCGCGGGCGCGCTTTGGGGCTGGTTCGCGCCGCCTTTGCCGCGGCGCAGGAGAGGTTTCCGGCGGAGGCGGAATGGCGGGCGGCCGATATGGCGCTGGCGGCGAAGGACTGGGCGGGAGCGGAACAACGCTATCGCGCGCTTGCAGTCCAGGCTGGAGCGCCGCTGATCGCCACGGCGCAGGAGGTGCGCGCCCGTGTCGGACTCGCCCATGCGCTGGCGGCGCAGGGCGGCGCCAAGCTGGCCCAGGCGATCGCGGTGCAGCGCGGACTGCTCGACCGGCTGGTCGTGCAGTCGTGGCGCGGCGATCGCGTCGTGGCGATGCTCGGCGCGGACCACGAAGCGCTGCTGCGCGCGGCCGGGATGCCCGGCGCGGCGGACCGAGTGCGCAGGGCATTGGCGGCGTACCGCGCGGGCGGCGCACCGCCGCGGTTCTGACCGTTATTCGACGTCGAAAAACTCGACGATCCCCGATGCGAAATGATATTCGGCGCCGACGATCTTGAGCTTGCCGGACCGGCGTGGTTCGGCAAGCAACCGCTGGCCGGGCGCACGCAGGTCGTGGACGACATGGTGGATATTTTCGCGGATCGAATTTTCGACCAGGTCGCCGGCGATCTTTTGCGCGGTGTGCACCGCAGGCACGATCGGATCGACCATCGCGCCAAGGCTGCCCGGAAGAACCGCCTTCTTGTCCGCCACGTCGATCGCGGCCTTCACGGCGCCGCAGGAGGTGTGACCGAGGACGACGACCAGTGGAACGCCCAGATGGGCGACCGAATATTCGATGCTGCCCATCGCCTGGGGATTGGCTACCGTGCTCCCCGCATTGCGCACGACGAACAGCTGGCCCACGCCGGTTTCGAAAATCTGTTCCGGGGCCGCGCGGCTGTCGGAACAGCAAACAATCGTCGCAAAGGGGCGCTGGCCGGCCAGAAAGGCGCGGCGCTGGCTGTCGTTCAGGCCGTAGTTGAACGCATGGCCCATGGTGAACGCCTGGTTCCCCTTTTTGAGCGTCGCCAATGCCGCGTCGGGGGTGATCGCCGATTTGACGCCTTCGGACGCGATCAGCGGTCGGCTGGCGAGCGCGGCGCTCCCTGCGGCGAGGGCTGCGAACAGGTGGCGACGGGTTACCTTCATGAGCCGGGATCCTGCGGGTAGGGTATCTTGACCTATCATAGGCGCCGCTGTGCGGGCCGGGCGCGATCGATGCCGCATATTTCGTTGGGGAGATTGGACTTGGTGGCGCCGCGCACTATCTTGGGGTTCAATGACAAGACAGAACAAAACAAAGAACAAGCCCGCGCCGGGTATGCCCACGCGGCAGCAGATCATCGATTTCATCACGTCGTCGGACAAGCCAGCGGGCAAGCGCGAGATTGCGCGCGCATTCGGCCTGTCGGGGCAGGAGAAGATCGCGCTCAAGGCGCTGCTCAAGGATATGGCGGACGAGGGGCTGGTCGATACCGCGCCCGGCCGCGCGTTTCACAAGATGGGCGGCGTGCCCAAGGTGACGGTGCTGCGCATCGTCGAGGCCGATGGCGATACCGTCTGGGCGGTGCCGGAGCGCTGGGAAGCCGAGGGCATTCCCGTGCCGCGGCTGCGCGTGCGCGAGAGGCGCGGGCCGGGTGGCGCGCTGGGTGTCGGCGACCGCATCCTCGCGCGCACCGAAGAGGCGGGGAAGGGCTGGATTGCCCATCCGATGAAGAAGCTCGCCAAGGGCGACGAGGCGATTCTGGGCGTCGTAAAGGAAGAGGGCGGGCGGCTCTATCTCCAGGGGTTGGAGAAGAAGGAGCGCGCAAGCCCCGTCATTTCGGAGCGCAACGGCGCCGAGCCGGGCGATCTGGTGATGGCTGACATCAGCGGCCGGGGATCGCGCACCTTCGCCAAGGTGACGGAGATATTGGGCGATCCGTTCGCGCCGCGCAGCTTTTCGCTGATCGCGATCCACAAGCATGAGATTCCGAACGTGTTTTCGGAGGAATTGCTGGCCGAGGCGGAGCGGGTGGCGAAGCAGCCGCTGGGTGAGGGACGGGAGAACCTGACCGACCTTCCCATCGTCGCGATCGATCCCGCCGATGCGCGCGACCATGACGATGCGGTGTGGGCGACGCCCGACGACGACCCCGCCAACAAGGGCGGGTGGAAGGCGATCGTCGCGATCGCGGACGTCAGCTTCTACGTCCGTCCCGGATCGCTGCTCGACCGCGAGGCGCGCAAGCGGGGGAACAGCGTCTATTTTCCCGACCGCGTGGTGCCGATGCTGCCCGAGGTCCTCTCGGCGGATGTCTGTTCGCTGAAGCAGGGCGTCGAGCGCGCGGCGCTGGCGTGCCATATGCGGATTTCGGCGGATGGCGAGATCCGGGACTGGCGGTTCAGCCGGGCGGTGGTGAAGCTGGCGGCGAATATCGCCTATGAGGATGCGCAGGCGACCATTGATGAAAAGCCCCTCCCCTTCAGGGGAGGGGTTGGGGGTGGGGCCTCACCTCCGGACGACGCGGCTGACGCACTGCCCCACCCCAACCCCTTCCCTGAAGGGGAGGGGCTAAGGAAAATCCTCCAACCCCTATGGGACTGCTGGGCGGCGCTCAACAAGGCGCGGGCGAAGCGCGAGCCGCTTGATCTGGACCTGCCCGAACGGCGGATCGTGCTCGACGAGAAGGGGCGCATCCTGTCGGTCGCACCGCGCGAGCGGCTCGACGCGCACAAACTGATCGAGGATTATATGATCGCGGCGAATGTCGCGGCGGCAAAGGCGCTGGAAAAGAAGAAGGCGCCGGTGATGTACCGCATCCACGAGCCGCCGAGCCGCGAAAAGCTGGTCGCGCTCAAGGAGTATCTCAAGACGCTCGATGTCGAATTCGCGCTGGGGCAGGTGATCCGGCCCAAGACGTTCAACCATGTCATCGCGCGCACCAAGGAGGCGGATTTTCACGCCGAGGTGATGACCCAGGTGCTGCGGACCCAGACGCAAGCCTATTACGGCCCGCAGAATGCCGGGCATTTCGGACTGTCGCTGGGCAGCTACGCGCATTTCACCTCGCCGATCCGCCGCTATGCCGATCTGGTGGTTCACCGCGCGCTGACCGAGGCGTTCAAGCTGGGTCCGGGCGGCGAATTGCCGTCCGACAAGGACATGGAGCGGACCGGCGAACTCATCAGCAAGCTGGAGCGCCGCGCGATGGAGGCGGAGCGCGACACGATCGACCGCTATGTCGCCGCCTATCTCGCCAGCCATGTCGGCGAGGTGCTGGAGGCGCGGATCACCGGCGTGCAGAATTTCGGATTCTTCGCGACGGTTGAGGGGATCGGCGGCGACGGGCTGGTCCCGGTCCGCGATCTGGGCCGCGAATATTTCCGCTATGACGAGGCGGCGCAGCGACTGGTGGGCGAAGAGACCGGGGAAGAATTCGCATTGGGCCAGCGGCTCAAGCTGCGGCTCGCCGAGGCGAACCCGGTGTCCGGCGCGCTGCGCTTCGAACTGCCCGACGGCAAGGGCAGCGGGTCGGGGCCGGGTGGCGATGGCGACCGCCGCCGCAAGGGCGGACCGCCGCGCCCGCTGCACCGGCGCGGGCGACCGGCGAATATCCGCCATCAGGGGAAGAAGCGGTAGGGTTGAACGGTCTGCCTTAGCCGCCGCTTCGGCTCGCCTGCCATGCCGCCTCGACCATCAGCCGGGCGGCTTCGGTGCGTTTGCGGGCGAGGGCGATGTCGCTGGCGCTCGCCCGCGCTGCATCGCCGACGAAGCGCGCCGAGGTCCGCGCCGCGAGCGCGACGCGGGCCGGGGTGAGCGCCGCGCCCGCACGGCCGGATTGCAGCAGTGCGCGCGCGAAGGGCTCGGCGACGTCGAGCGACTGGGGGCTGTCGGTGCCGTAGATCCGCGTGCTCGCCGCCAGCCGCTCGCCGAACAGCTTCGTTCCCTCCTCCTTCCCCTGCATCGTCAGGTTCGCGGCAAGCGCGAGCAGGGCGGCGGTGCGATATTCGCCCTCCCAGGGGATCATGTCGTTCTGCTCGATCTTCCTGAGCAGCAGGCGGCGGATCGGCTCGGCCTCCGCAGCGCGACCCTGTCGCTCCTGCAAATGCGCGAGCCGGGCGCGGGCGAAGACATTGGGATCGTCGAAGGCGGCGGCGATGTTCATCTTTTCGTCGCTGTCGCCGAGCGACACGGCTTCCCGCGCCAGCGTCTCCGCATCCGCCAGCGCGCCTGACGCTTCGAGCGCGTCGGCGCGGGCGAGCAGGTAGAACATGCGGCGCCAGACATTGATCTCGTCCCCGGCCGCGCGGACGCGGGCGATGCCGTCAGCGGTGAAGGCAAGTGCGTCGGCCACCAGACCGCGCGCCAGCAATGTGCGGGTAATCCCCTCGAACGCCTCGCGCGAATCGTCCGGCTCGTAATTGTCGTAGCGCAGCGAAAGGTTCCAGATGCGGCGATAGAGCAATTCCGCCTCGGCCAGCCGGTTCTGCGCCTCGACCGCTCCGGCGAGTTCGAGAACGTATGTCAGTGCACCGTTGGACTCCGGCCCCCAGCGTTTCTCGGCGCTGGCGAGCAGGCCGGTCAGAATCGGCTCGGCGCGCGCCGGTTCGCCGGTTTCGACATAGAGGTTGGCGAGCACCGATCCGGCATTCTGGAGCTTGAGATCGTCGAACTTCAGCAGGCGCTGATAGACCGGATAGACGCGCTCATAGATTGCGATGGTGGCGGCGTTGCCGCTGCCGGTCTGGCCCGCGATCTCGACCAGCTTGTCAGCCGCCGCGCGCGAGAGGGCGGGGGAGGGGGATTCGCCCAGCATCTGCTGGACGGCGCGGACGCCCGCATCGACCTCTCCCATCGCGAACATCAGCGCGAGTTCCGCGTCGGCGGGCGGCGTGCCGGGCTTGCGCGCTTTGGCATAGGCGGCGCGGGCACCGGCAAAGTCTCCGGCGGTGCGCAGGATCTGGCCCTGGACGCGGTAAAGGTCGCGCACCGCATCGGGCGCACGGGCGGCGGGGCGGTCGAAAGCGGCGATGGCGAAGGCGACGAGGCGCGCGGCACGGGGCTTGTCCTGTCCACCCCAATTCTGGACGCTGACCGCACGCCCCGCCATGTCCGTGGCAAAGGCGATTTCGAAGCTGGGGTCGGGTGCGGCGGCGAAGGGGGCCAGAAAGGCGCGGGCGCGATCCTCCTCGCCCGCAAGGACGAGGCCGTAGGTCATGAAGAAGATGTCGTCGATATCGTCGGATGCGACCGGACCGGTCTCGCTGGTCCGCTCGGCCGTGCCCTTCATCCGATAGGCGGCGGTGAGCCAGGCCCAGCGGGCGAAGGTCGCGAAGTCGCGCGCCTTCATTGCGGCGGCGCGGGCGTCGAGCCAGCGCGAATAGATTTCGAACTGGGTCTGGCCTTGCAGCTTCGCGACATCGTCGGCGGGACCGGCAAGCGCGAGCGCGTCGCGGATCAGCGGCGCGGCATCGGCACGGCGTCCGGCAATGAGGTGTTCGGCGGCCTGGATCAGCAGGGTGTCGGCGCGGGCCTGATCCTGTGCGCTGAGGGTGGGGAGCGCGGGGGGAGGGGCGTCCTGCGCAGCGGCGGGGAGGACAAGCAGCAACGACAAGACAATGGCGGTGGTGCGCATCGGGTTCCTTCCGCACGGCGTTGTGGCATCGGGGAACGGCGGCGGCAACGGTCGAAATCGGGCGGGGGCTGCGCGTAAATTCCTCCCCTGAGCTTGCCTCAGGGGAGGGGGACCGCGCCCGAAGGGCGTGGTGGAGGGGCGGCCCCGCAGAGGGCCGTGAACAGCTCGGCAAAGTTCCGCCCTCTTCGGGGCGGCCCCTCCGTCATTGCTGCGCAATGCCACCTCCCCTGCCGTGCAGGGGAGGAATTTAGCAGGTCAAACCGCCATCCCAGCAGCCCAGCCGCTCGACCAGGCCCATTGGAAATTATAGCCGCCGAGCCAGCCGGTGACGTCGACCGCTTCGCCGATCGCGTAGAGGCCGGGGACGGCGCGGGCCTCCATCGTCTGGGAGGAGAGTTCGGCGGTGCTGATGCCGCCGATCGTCACTTCGGCCTTGGCATAGCCTTCGGTGCCGTTGGGGTGGAAGGCCCAGGCGGCGAGAGCGCGTTCGACTTGCGCGAGGCGCTTGCCGGCGGCGGCGTGGAGTTCGCCGTCGAGCCCGAGCTGGTCGGCTAGCGTGTCGGCGAGGCGGTTGGGCAGGGCGTCGCCGAGCAGCTTGCGCAGGGTGGTGCGCGGGGCGTTGCGCTTCGCCTCGGTCAGCCAACCGGGGGCGCGGTCGGGCAGGAAGTCGATCGCGACCGGCTGACCGTGGCGCCAATAGGAGCTGATCTGGAGGATCGCCGGGCCGGACAGGCCGCGATGGGTGAACAGGGCGGCTTCGCGGAAGCTGGTTTTTCCGGCGCGGGCGGCGACCGGGGCGGCGACGCCGGAGAGTTCGCGGAACAGCACCTCGTCCCCGCCGAGGGTGAGCGGGACGAGCGCGGGGCGGGGTTCGACCACCTTGAGGCCGAACTTGCGGGCGAGGTCATAGGCGAAGCCGGTCGCGCCCATTTTGGGGATCGAGGGGCCGCCGGTGGCGATGACGAGCGCGGGGGCGCTGACGCTGCGGTCGCCCCAGGTGACGGTGTAGCTGCCGTCGGCGTGGGTCACGTCGCGGATCGCGTGGCCGAGCGCAATTTCGACGCCGCCCGCTTCGCATTCGTCGCGCAGCATCGCGACGATCTGCTTGGCGCTGCCGTCGCAGAAGAGCTGGCCGAGCGTCTTTTCGTGCCAGGCGATGCCGTGCCGGTCGACCAGGTCGATGAAATCATGCTGGGTGTAGCGGCGCAGCGCGGACTTGGCGAAATGCGGGTTGGCGGAGAGGTAGCGGTCGGGGGCGATGCCGAGATTGGTGAAATTGCAGCGGCCGCCGCCGGAGATCAGGATCTTTTTCCCGACCTGATCGGCATGGTCGATCAGCAGCACGCGGCGGCCGCGCTGGCCGGCGGTGAGCGCGCACATCAGGCCGGCTGCGCCTGCGCCAAGGATGATGGCGTCGTAGTTCATAATCCTCCCCGGAACGGGGAGGGGGACCATCCGAAGGATGGTGGAGGGGGCGGGAGGCAAGGGAGTCCGGTGCCTCGGCCCCCCTCCACCACGCCGCTTCGCGTCGCGGTCCCCCTCCCCGTTCCGGGGAGGATTTGAACCCTCACCGCAACTTCGCGATGGTCAGGCCGTCTTCCTTGGCGCGGTCCTTGACCGATTCCTCGCTGCGGGTCAGCGCCTTGGCGATGGCCTTCAGCGCCATGCCCTTCTTCGCCAGCGTATGCAGCTTCTGAATCTCGTCCTGCCGCCATGGCTGGCGGTGGCGCTCGAACTTTCCCTCGGCCATTATGCGCCAACCCTCACAGATACGGCGGGTTGTGGCGCCCGGTGGGCGACTGGGTGAATATCTCGCATCCGGTTTCGGTAATGCCGATCGAATGTTCGAATTGCGCCGAGAGCGAGCGATCGCGCGTGACCGCCGTCCAGCCATCGTCGAGCAGCTTCACGTCGGGGCGACCGATGTTGATCATCGGTTCGATGGTGAAGAACATGCCGGGGCGCAGCTCAGGCCCGGTGCCGGGGCGGCCGACATGGACGACTTCGGGCGCGTCGTGAAACACGCGGCCAAGGCCATGGCCGCAGAAGTCGCGGACGACGCCATAGCGGTGCTTTTCGGCATGGCGCTGAATCGCGTGTCCGATATCGCCCATCGTGTTGCCGGGCTTTGCGTGCTCGATGCCGATCATCAGGCACTCATAGGTGACGTCGACGAGGCGGCGTGCCTTCAGCGGCACGTCGCCGACGAGATACATGCGGCTGGTGTCGCCGTGCCACCCGTTGAGCAGGGGCGTGACGTCGATATTGACGATGTCACCATCCTTCAGCGTCTTGGACCCCGGAATGCCGTGGCAGACGACATGGTTGATACTGATGCAGCAGCTGTGCGTATAGCCGCGATAGCCCAGCGTCGCGGGGACCGCGCCGCCGTCGAGCGTCATGCGGTGGACGATGTCATCGAGCTCCGCCGTGGTCACGCCGGGCACGACATGCGGCACGAGCGCGTCGAGAATCTCCGCAGCGAGCCTGCCCGCGGCCCGCATTCCGGCGAACCCGTCGGACCCGTAGAGTTTGATCGCCCCGTCGCGGGCGAAGTTCGTGTCGGCGGTTACGGCAACATAGTCGGTCATCGCGACGATATAGGGGAAATGTCGGCGCTTTGCGAGGCCGCGGGTGCACGCTATGGCGTTCGATATGAGCGAACGCATCTGGACAGCAGGACTTGTCGTGATCGGCGACGAGATCCTTTCGGGTCGGACCCAGGACAAGAATGTCGCGCAGATCGCGCTGTGGCTCAACGTCCAGGGCATTCGCCTGTCCGAAGTGCGCGTGGTGCCGGACGTTCAGGAGCGGATCGTCGCAGCGGTGAACGCGATCCGCACCAGCTATGACTATTGCTTCACCACCGGCGGAATCGGGCCGACGCATGACGACATCACCGTCGATGCGATCGCGGCGGCGCTTGGCGTGCCGGTGGTGGTCCACCCCCAGGCGCGCGCGGTGCTGGAGAAACATTATGAGACGCGCGGTGGCCTGACCGACGCGCGGCTGCGGATGGCGCGGGTGCCGGAGGGCGCGGACCTGATCGTCAATCGCATGTCGGGCGCGCCGGGCATTCGCATCGGCAATATCCTGATCCTTGCCGGGGTGCCGTCGATCACTGCGGGGATGCTCGACGCGCTGACCGGCACGCTGGAGGGCGGAAAGCCGGTGGTGAGCGGAACGATCGGCTGCTGGGTCGCGGAAAGCGAGATCGCCGATCTGCTGCGCGAGACCGAAAAGGCGCATGAAGGCGTCGCGATCGGCAGCTACCCCTTTTTCCGCGAAGGGCGTACCGGCGCGAATTTCGTGGTGCGTGCGACCGACCCCGCGCTGGTTCAGGCGTGCATCGACGATCTGACCCGGCGGCTGGAAGAAAGCGGGCGCGCGGTCATGTCGGGCGGGATCTGACGCCGCAAATACCCTTGCCCCCTCGCGCTGTACTGATAGCTTAATACAGTTCGTATCCAGAGGGGATGATCATGATGATGAAACGATGGGTGGCGGCGCTTGCGCTTGCCGGGGCGGCGCTGCCGCTCGGGCTGGCGGCAATGCCCGCGGAGGCGCAAGAGGCGCCCGCGAAGCTGAAGGTCGAAACGCAATATTTCACGCTGCCCAACGGGCTGCGCGTCGTGCTGGCGAAGGACAACATCAGCCCGACCGTCACCGTCGGCGTCTATTACGGCATCGGGTTCCGGATCGAACCGCGCGAGCGCACCGGCTTTGCGCATCTGTTCGAACATCTGCTGTTCCAGGGATCGAAGAACGCGCCCAAGGGCGTGCATATCAGCACGATCAGCAATGCGGGCGGCGTGCTGAACGGATCGACCCGTTACGACTTCACCAATTATTTCGAGGTGGTGCCGTCCAACGCGCTGGAGCGGATGCTGTGGCTGGAGGCGGACCGCATGTCGGCGCCGGTCATCAACGAGGAGGTGCTGAAGAACCAGCAGGGCGTCGTCGGCAATGAGGTGAAGGTCAACGTCCTCAACCAGCCCTACAGCACTTGGCCGTGGATCGACCTGCCGATGCTGGCCAACACCAACTGGTATAACAGCCATAATTTCTACGGCGAATTGAAGGAGATCGAGGCGGCGACGGTCGAGGATGCCAAGACCTTCTTCGATCGCTTCTACAAGCCGTCCAACGCGGTGCTCGTGGTCGCAGGCGACCTCGATTATGCGCAGACCCGCGCGATGGTGGAGAAATATTTCGGCTGGATGCCCAAGGCGCCGCCGGTCGTGCTCCCCGACATCAGCGAGCCGCGCCAGACGGAAGAGAAGTTCCGCGCGCGCACCGACCGGCTGGCACCCAAGCCCGGCTGGGCGGCGGGCTATCACGTCCCCGCACGCGGCACGCCCGAATGGTATGCGATGGGCCTGATCGACCAGATGCTGGTCAAGGGGCAGGACAGCCGCCTGTATCGCAAGCTGGTGGCAGAGACCGGCATTGCGGGCGAAGTGGGCGGGGGGATCAATTACCCGCTGGGCAACATGTTCAACTATCAGGGGCCGATGCTGTGGAGCTTCAACTTCACGCATGACGCCAATCGCAGCCGCGATGAGATCAAGACGGCGGTAGACAGCGTGATCGAGGACCTGCGGACCAAGCCGGTCGGCAAGGAAGAGCTGGAACGCGCGCGAACCAAGATGCGCTCCTCGCTCTATTCAACGATCGACGGGACTGGGCGGGTCGGCCTGATCGACCTGCTCGCCGTCTATGCGCTGTTCGACAACGATCCGAACCTGGTCAACACGCTCGACGACGGCTTCGCCAAGGTGACGCCGGAGCTGATCCAGAAGACCGCGCAGGAATATCTGCGCCCCACCAACCGGTCGATCTATGTCATCGATCCCGGCGCGGCCCAGCCTGCGCCCGCCGCTGCCCAGCAAGGAGGCAAGTGAGATGCGCCGCATGATCGCAAGCCTGACGGCTGCCGCCCTGCTAGCCGCCCCGGTTGCCGGTGCCGCCGCGCAGGAACTTCCCTCCACGCCGCCGCCGATCCCGGCGCCGAAGGCGTTCAAAATGCCCGCGAGCGAGACCTATACGCTCGACAACGGGATGAAGGTGACGCTGATTCCCTACGGCGTTGCGCCCAAGGCGGTGGTGTCGCTTCAGGTCTATGCCGGGGGGATCAACGAAGGGCCGGATACCTGGCTCGCGGGCCTGACGCTCGATATGATGCGCGAAGGCGCGGCGGGGATGACCGCGGCGCAGATCGCGCAGAAGGCCGCCGATATGGGTGGCGGGCTCGGCACCGGCTCGGGAGCCACCAGCTCCGGCGTATCGATCAACGTGCTGTCCGAGCGGACGCCCGACGCGATCGCACTGGTCGCCGATGTCGCACAGCGCCCGACTTTTCCGGAGAGTGAGCTGGCGCGGGTCAAGGCGAACTGGAACCGACGTCTCGCGATTGCACTGACCCAGCCGGGGACGCTCGCCAACGCGGCGATCACCCGCGCCTATTATGGCGCCGACCATCCCTATGGTCGCGTCCTGCCCACGCCTGAGCAGTTCGGTGCCTATAGCGCCGCGCAGCTCAAGGCGTGGCACGCCGCCAATTTCGGCGCCAAACGTGCGCACCTCTATATCGCGGGCCGGTTCGATGCCGCCGCGGTGAAGGCGGCGGTGGAAAAGGCGTTCGGCGGCTGGGCTATGGGGCCGGAGCGGGAGCTGATCCCGGTCGATCCCAAGCCAGGACCGCAGGTGTTGCTGGTCGACCGGCCGGACGCGCCGCAATCGACGATCAACCTGATGTTCCCCGCGCCCGAGGCGGGGAGTGCGGGGGATATTCCGATGCGGGTGATGAATGCGCTGCTGGGCGGGTCGTTCAGCTCGCGCATCACGCGCAATATCCGCGAGGAAAAGGGCTATACCTATTCGCCCGGATCGGGGGTCGGTCTGTTGCCGACCAATGCGGTGTGGACCTTCAACGCGGACGTTACCACCGCGGCCACCGGTCCGTCGCTGACCGAGGTGTTCAAGGAGATCCGCACGCTCCAGCAGACGCCGCCGGGTGACGAGGAAGCGGCCGGGATGCGGCAATATATGGCGGGACTGTTCGTCATCACCAACTCGACCGCCGGAACTTTGGTCAACACGCTGGCCACGCGCGACGCGCTCGGCCTGCCGCGCGACTGGGTGGACACTTATGTCCCGGCGACGCTCGCCGTCACCCCGGCGCAGATGAGCGAGGCGGCACGACGCCTTCCACTCGACAAGATGACGTTGGTGGTTGTCGGAGACCTGAAGGTCGTCACGCCGCAACTCCAGGCTTTGCCGGAGTTGAAGGGGATCGAGTTCGAGACCGTCACTGTTCCCTGAACAAATATTCATAAAAGCTGTAGTTCGATGATGGGGGTGGCGAAAGTCGCCCCCTTTTCGTTTCGTGGTCAGAATGGATGTTCACTTGGACGATCGAAGTAAACAATTCACCGCAATTGCGAGGCTGGGCTGCGACGAATCGCGGGTTCCACTTGTTGACCCCCCGTTATGACCCACACAGCAAACCATGCGCGACCCGCGCTTCGCCGGGCCGCGGCGCTGCTTCTCGCCGCCGCCGCCTTCCCCTCAACCGCCCTTGCACAGGAGGCGGTGACGCCGCCGATGGTGCTTGTGCCGGCGCAGCCTGCGCCTGCACCTGCGCCGGTCGCGCCGCCTCAGGTGCAGGTGCCCAGCACGACCACGACTACTGTCCAGACGCCACCGGGTGAATCGCGTACGACCATCGCCCCGGCTGCGCTGGAACAGGCGGAGGCGGAGGCGCGCGAGCGTGCCGCCGCGCGTCAGGCCGAAGCCCGCCAGGCAGAGGCGCGTCAGGCAGCGGCGCGTCAGGCCCGTGCGACGCGCGCCGCCGCCCCGGCTGCGCCTGCCCCGGCGCCCAATCCCGAACCCGCTCCGCAAGCCGAGGCCGCTCCTGCGCCGGAGGCGCTGACCCCTGTGCCGCCCCCCGCCGATCCGGCGGTCCAGGCTGCGCCGGTCGAGCCGCAGGCGGCGGATGAATTGCCCGCCCCGGTCGAACAGAGCGAGCCGGGCGGTACCATGTGGCTGATTCTTGCCGCGCTCGGTGGAATCGCTGTGGTGATCGCGGGCGCGATGCTGTTGCGCCGTCGCCGCGACGACGAACCCTATGTCGAAAAGGAAATGGTTGTTGCCGCGCCCGTCGAGCGGCCCGTCCAGCCGGTCGCCGAACGCGAGATCGAGTCCAAGCCGATTGCGGCGCGTGCTGAACCGCGTGTGGACTATCCGGTTGCCGATCCGGTTGCCGCCGCGCCGGTGCTTGCCGGCTTCGTCGCTCCGCGTCCCGAACCCAAGCCGGTTGCCGCGCCGGTGCGCGCAAAGACCCAGGTCAAACCGGGCCGGACTCCCGCGCTCGAACATGCCGAGATGGTCGATGCCGATCCTGCCGATATCGCGGCGGTGCTGGGCGACGCCAAGCCGACCGGATCGCGCCCGCAGCTTGAACTGGCGATGCGACCGATCCGTGCGGGGATGAGCCGCCGCGGTGCAATGGTCGGGTTCGAACTGACCGTCGCCAATGCGGGCGCTGTGTCCGCCGACGATGTCCGCATCGGCGCCTTCATGCTTGGCGAGAATGCCGCGCGGGAGACCGAGATCGAGCGTCTGCTGGTCAACCCGCCGGTCGAATCGATCCGCCCCGCCGAGCGCATCGCGCCGGGTGACGGGACGACGCTGGAGGGATCGCTCACCATGTCGCGTGAGGAGGTCGACGCGATCGCCGGGGACGATGAGGGCTTCACGCCCGTGCTGGTCGCCGATGCCCGCTATCGCTTGCCCGATGGGCGCGAGGGGCGTACCGCCGCCGCGTTCAAGATCGGTCGCGTAAATGGTGGCGCGCATCTGGTGCCGATCGCGATCCAGGACGATCCGTCGATGTACGCCGATATCGAGGCCGAACTGCTCGGCGTTCCGGCCAAAGTGTGATTTCCGTTCACACGCCCATCCCGGCGGTGCGCCGGGATGGGCCGATTTTCGGGCGGCCCCGCGCATTTTTTGATGCGCGGGGCCGCCTCTCTCATGCTAACGCGCGGCCCGTGACTGCGTTGAACCTTCGCGCGACGACCGCGCTGACCTCTTTCCTGCTCCTCGCGATCCCCGCTATGGCCCAGAGCAGCCAGCGGCCGGTGATCATCACGCCGCCGATCGGGGACTTCCAGCTCCAGCCCAAGGGCGCGACGCCGACGCCGAGTCCGCGACCGACCGCGGCGCCAACCGCGACCCCGCGCCCCGCGGCAACCCCTACGCCCGCGATACGCCCGAGTGCCTCGCCGACGCCCGCAAGTCCGCGACCGCGTCCGACGCCTACGCCTGCCCAGGCCACAACAACTGCGCCGCAAGCGACGCCTTCCCCAAACCCTGCACGCACGCCGCCGATGAGCATCACGCCTGCGGCACCCCCCGCCGCTCCGGCGGTGGAGAGCACGCTGAGCCCGGATATCGCGGCAGCGCCCGCCGCGGGTCCGCCCGCATGGCTTTGGCCGGTGCTTGGGGGCGCGGGGTTGCTTCTGGCCGGGCTGGCGGGAGGCTGGTGGATCGCGAGCCGCCGCCGCCGCGATCCCGACGAGGAACAGGATCAAGCTCTTGTCGCCGCGCCGGTCGTCGCGTCGCCGCCGACACCGGGACCGCCTGTGCGCACATCGGGGGCGGGGGGTGCCGCCCCGGCTCCCCCCGCCGTGCCGCCCGCGCCAGCCGCGCAACCGCCATCACCTGCGGCTCCCGCCGCGCCGGTGACGCCGCCGCCCGGGCCGCTGGTCACCGAAATCCGTCCGCTGCGCGCGGCGATCCGCGACGGCCTCGTCAGCGTCGAGCTGGAACTCTACATCCAGAATCGCGGGCGCGAATCCGCCGACAATGTCCGCGCGGTGCTCGCGCTGCTGGGCGCCAATGCCGACCAGGACGCGCAGATCGCCGCCTTCCACGGGGCGGCGCGGATGGCGCCGGGGTCGGAGCCGTTCAGCATCGCATCGGGCGGCATCCATATGCTCAAGGCGCAGGTCAGCCTGCCCGGCGATCAGATGCGCGTCGTCACCGTACAGGGAAAACCGATGTTCGTGCCGATCGTGCCGGTTGCGCTCAAATGGTATGCCGGACTGTCGATCCGCACGCTGCGCGATGCATTCATGGTCGGCACCGTCCCCGCGCCGGGCAGCGACCGGCTGGGGCCGCTCTGGGTCGAACGCGCGGGCGAAGGCTTCGGACGGCTCGCGGCGAAGCGCTATGTGCCGAAGGACGTGGGGTAACTAAATTCCTCCCAGGAACGGGGAGGGGGACCAGCGAAGCTGGGGGAGGGGGCCCGAGGCAAGGGATTTCGATGCCTCAGCCCCCCTCCGTCAGCGCTGCGCGCTGCCACCTCCCCGTTCCGGGGAGGATTTATTGGCCGCTCGCTTCGCGTCATCCCCAATGAAAAGGGGCGGCCCGTTGCCGGACCGCCCCCTTCGTGAAGTTGCGATGCAGCCGCGAGATTACTTGATCTCGACGGTCGCGCCGGCTTCTTCGAGCTGCTTCTTGAGCTTTTCGGCTTCGTCCTTGCTCACGCCTTCCTTGACGGGCTTCGGCGCGCCTTCGACGAGCGCCTTGGCTTCGGTCAGGCCGAGCTGCGTGATCGCGCGGACTTCCTTGATGACGTTGATCTTCTTGCCACCGTCGCCGGTGAGGATCACGTCGAACTCGGTCTTCTCTTCGGCAGCCGGAGCAGCCGCGCCGGCGCCGCCGGCAGCCGCAACCGCGACCGGAGCAGCGGCGCTGACGCCCCACTTTTCTTCGAGAAGCTTCGAGAGCTCAGCGGCCTCGAGGACGGTCAGTTCCGACAGCTGGTCAACAAGAGCGTTCAGGTCAGCCATTTGATATTCCCTTCAAAAATTCAGATTGGTTCGAAAAATCGCAAATGAACGCGGCCTCAGGCGGCGTCCTTCTCCGCATAGGCATTGAACACGCGGGCGAGCTGCGCCGCGGGTGCCTGGGTGATCGCTGCGAGCTTCGACGCCGGGGCCTGAAGCAGGCCGACGATCTTGCCACGCAGTTCATCGAGCGAAGGCAGCGATGCCAGCGCCTTCACGCCGTCCGCGTCGAGCAGCTGGCTTCCCATCGCGCCGCCGACGATCTCGATCTTGTCGGTCGTCTTGGCGAAATCGGCCACCACCTTTGCGGCGGCGACCGGATCGGTCGAATAGGAAAGCGCCGTCGGACCCGTCAGCAGGTCCGCCAGCACCGAATAATCGGTGCCGTCGATCGCGATCTTGGCAAGGCGGTTCTTCGCGACCTTGTAGCTCGCACCGGCTTCGCGCGCCTTGTTGCGGAGGTCCGTCGACTGCTTGACGGTCATCCCGAGGTTGCGGGTGACGACCACCACTGCAACTTCGCCAAAGGTGCGGTTCAGCTCGGCAACGGCTTCGGTCTTCTGAGCACGATCCATGCCGGTCTCCTCAAAATACCCCGATCCAGATGGATCGGAGCCGGTTACGCCGGAGGTCGGGCGGATGCCCGGCCCCCTCGTCCGAGGGGCATGATCGTCAGGGCCGGATCGCTCCGGCGGGCTGACCCGGACGCTCCGCAATGCGGAAACGGCCGGTAAAATCTGTGTCCCCGTCTTGGCAGGACATTAAGACCGGCACATTCCGGTCACCTGCTGTCTCGGACGGTACGCGCGCAGGTCACCCCGCAACGCGAAGGCGCGCACATAGCGGCTGGGCCGCAGGAGTCAAGCGGTCCTCAGCCCGCGCCGCCGTTACTGGACGGGTGCGACGGTGTTGCCCACCGGCTCGCCGCGGTCCACCCGCGCGGTCATCCCGACCGACTCCGCGTCGTCGATGATCTGTTCCTCGTCGGGCAGGGGGGCTGCCGCGACCGGCGTGGGGGTCGCGCTGGGGGTCGGGGTTGGCTCCGGTTCGGCGAGATTCTCGATTGGCGCTTCTTCGACCATGTCCATCTCGTTGACCATGTCGTTGGCCGGCGCCGCGGCCTCCTCGCCGCCCGAACAGGCGGCGAGCGCAACGCTCGCGAACAGTGCGGCGGCGACAGCGGTTATGCGACGGTTCATGCGATTTCCCCTTGGTTCAGTGTGCGGCGGATTGCGCCTGGGTGGCCGAGCGCGCCTCGATCTTGGAGGCGAGCACCTTGTCCCAATTATACGGGTCGCCCCGGAAATTCATCACCCCGCTCGAACTGCCATAGGCGGTCCAGTAGAGCAGATAGACGGCGACCTGTTTTTGCAGCGGGACGCGCGTCGTCTCGCCCGTCGCGACGGTCTCGGCGATCTTTTCCGGCGTCCATTCGGGGTCGCCCTGCAACAGCAGATTGGCCAGTTCCCCCGGACGCTCCAGCCGGATGCAGCCATGGCTGGCAAGCCGGTCATAGCGCGAGAAGGTCCCCTTGCTCGGCGTGTCATGCAGATAGACGGCGAAGGGGTTGTTGAAGTCGAATTTGAACTTGCCCAGCGCCGAGTGCGACGGCTGTTGCTGCAACCGCCGGTTCGCGCCGGTGCCGATCACCTTGAACCCGTTGCGCGCCAGATAGGCGGATCCCTTCGGGAACAGTTCGCGCGCGGCGATTCCGGCGGGCACGTTCCAGGGCGGATTGACGACGATCGAATGGATGGTCGACACCAGCATCGGCGTCTCGCCGCCGCCGGGCTTGCCGGTGACGCCGCGCATCGACATCACCGGCCGGTCGCCCTCGAACACCGCGACGCTGGCCGAGGCGATGTTCACCTGGACCCGGTCGGTCGGCATCGTCTTGGGCATCCAGCGCCAGCGCTCCATATTCGCCATGATCTGGCGGATGCGGCTCTCTACCGGGACGTTGAGCGCGCCGAGCGTGCCCTTCGACACGGTGCCGGTGGGGTTGAGGCCATAGCGGCGCTGGGCGCGCACCACGGCATCCTTGAGCTCTTCGTCAAAGGTTTCGCCCAACCGGGCAACAGCCTCATCCTCGACCGCCAGCCGGGCGCGCAGCGCCGCAACGCGGGGGCCGGTGGCGCCGACGCTCATGTCCAGTCCGGCGGGGATCGCGCTCCAGCCGCCCGCCGCCTCGATCAGGCGATAGCGGGCAAGGCCCTCGCGCAGCGTCTCATAGCCCGCATAGGGTGGGGCGAGATCGCGAAACCATGTCGCAAGCCGGTTCTTGGCCAGCGCGCGGGTGAAGCCGGGCAGCGGGTCCCATTCGGCAGGGCGCAACGCCCAATCCTCCTGGAAATCTGCGGGATCGAGGCGGCCGATATGGATTGCGCGCGCATAGTCGAGCGCGGCGCGGACGAGCGCGCTATCGTCCGCGGGCAGGATCTCCGCCGCCTGGGTCGAATAACGCAGGCCGTGGGCGATGCGGCCCTGGGCGATGAGCTGGCGCAACTGCTGCGCCTGTTCCGGGGTCACGGTCGGCAGGGGGAGCGGGGCGGGGAGTGGCTGGATCTGGAGCGGCGGCGCGCCGGGCGTCGCGCTCGGCAGGGGCGCGGGGGCAGTCGTCTGGGCCAGCGCGGACGTTGCCGCCGCGAGCGCGAGGGAGGCCGCGACCAGATGCGGCCCGGTTCGTGCAACCATCGAAAACTGCTTCCTTATCACCGGTGCAGGCGATGATAGGGCGGACGCGGGCGAATGTCACCCGCCGTCCGGCCCCATCACATGCTTGCGTTCAACTTGGTTCCGGCAACGCCGATGACGATCAGCGCCATGAACCCGGCCTGTACGGGCGACACCTTGTCGCCGAACAGGATCACCCCGCCGATGATGACGCCGACCGCGCCGAGGCCCGTCCAGATCGCATAAGCGGTGCCCGCCGGGATGTCGCGCATCGCCAGCGCGAGCAGCGCCATGTTGACGAAGCTGAGTATGATCGGGACGATCGACGCCTGCCACGTGCCGACGGTCGCGGCCCATTTGAGGCTGAGCGCCCAGATAATCTCGGTGACCACGGCAATGCCGAGGATGAGCCACGCCATGTGGACCTCCATGCGATCGGGCTCGTGGAGAAAGAAAGGCACGCAGGCCGGAAACCCGTAAGAGGCGGCGCGCCGCACCGGGCAGACCCGGCGTTCGCGGTGCATCTGGCCGCTTGGCGCGGCGGGGTCAAGCCGGAGCGGGCACCCGCGCGTCGGTCCAGGCGAGGATATCGGCCATCACGGCTTCCTTGCCGATATCGGCGAGCAGGTCGTGATAATGGCCGTCATAGAGTTTGAGGGTCTTGTCCGCTGAGCCTGCGCGGTCGAAGAAATATTGGCTGCCTGCGGGCAGGGTCGCATGGTCCGATGTGCCATGGATGATGAGGACGGGCAGGGTGAGCGTGCCGAAGGAGACCTCCAGCCGCTTGTCCGCCTTCCACATCTCGCCCACCGTCTTGGCGGGCTGGGTTTCGTTCGCGATCAGCGGATCGGCGTCCATCATCGCGACATGGGCGGGATCGCGCGAGAAATCGGCATTCTTGAGCTTCAGCACGCCGAGGCGCGGGAAGGGGCCGCTGAGCCATTGCAGCAGGTTGAGCACGAAGCGCGGCGCAGGAACGCGGAAGGCGAAGCTGTGGCAGATCAGTCCCGCCAGCGCGGCCTGATGCCGGAGCGCATAGCTGGTCGCGACCACGCCGCCAGCGCTGTGGCCGATCAGAAAGATGGGGAGACCGGGATGGTCGGCGCGGGCGCGGTCGAAGGCGAGATGAAGGTCGGCGAGATAGTCGTCGAAATCATCGACGAAGAACCGTGGGCCATCGGACTTTCCCCGCCCGCGCAGATCGACCGCATAGCAGGCATAGCCCGCTTCGCTCAGCCGTGCTGCGGGCCATTCCATATGCCCGCCATGCGCGTTGAAGCCGTGCTGGAGCAGCATCACCGCGCGCGGCGTGCCGGTCGCTGGCCAGATGTGCAAATTGATGCCGGTGCCGTCGGGTTGGGTGATGCGCTCTTCGGTCATGCACGCCTCCGCTAGGGGACGTGGGAACGCTATCACGCCTGTGTAACGACTGCGATTGCATATTCGGTATGTTTCAGCCTGCGCGTGTGAGCCGGACCAGCGCTTCGTCGAGCGCGGAGAGGAAGCGCGAGCGGTCCTGCTTGGCGAACGGGGCGGGGCCGCCGATCTGGTCGCCGCCCGCGCGCAGGTCGGCCATGATCGCGCGGGTGGCGATTGCCGCGCCGATCGAAGCGGTGGTGAAGGGCTTTCCGGTCTGCGAGAGGACGCTCGCCCCGGCCTTGAGACAGCGGTCGGCGAGGAGGATGTCGGCGGTGATGACGACCGTCTTCGGCCCGGCACGCTCGGCGATCCAGTCGTCCGCCGCGTCGAACCCGTCCGAGACGATCTCGCGTCCGATCAGCGGGTGATCGGGGATGCGGATGAAGCTGTTGGCGACGATCGTGACGGCCACTTCGCGGCGCCATGCGACCTTGTAGATCTCGTCCTTCACCGGACAGGCATCGGCATCGACGAGGATGTGGGTGGCGGGAGGCATATCGTCTTTCTAAGCCCCTCCCCTTCAGGGGAGGGGTTGGGGGTGGGGCCTATCCTCTTGGCGCCTCGGTCTCGGTGAGACTTAGGCGCCCCACCCCAACCCCTCCCCTGAAGGGGAGGGGCTTAAGAGGCTCACTTCTTCGGCGGCTTGCCGCGATGGGGCTTCGGAGCGCGACCGGCACCGGACCCGGCAGGCCGTGCGCGGTGCATCGGGCGGCTGTGGTCGCGCGGCTTGCCGTGACGCGGAGCATGATCGCCGCGCGTTCCGGGCGGGGGTGGCCCGTCGGCCGGTTCGATCAGCACATCCTCCTCCGCGCCCGCCGACTTGGCGACCTCCCGCATGAAGCGGTCGGCAATCGCGCGTGGCACCTGGAAACGGGTCTCTCCCGCGCCGATACGGATCGCGCCGATCTCGCTCTTGGTGACATGGCCGCGGCGACAGATCAGCGGGAGGATCCAGCGCGGATCGGCATTCTGGCGACGGCCGATATTCATGCGGAACCACACGGTATCGTCGAAGCCGGGGCGGTGGACCGGACCACGCTGATCGGACGGGCCGCGGTCGATCAGCTCTTCGGGGGCGGGCATCGATGCGCGGTGCGCCTGAACCAGCGCAACCGCGATATCCTCGGCGCTCATCTTTTCCATCAGGCTCGCGGCGATCGCACGATCCTCCTCGTCAACCTCGACCGGGGCGATCAGCTTGTCCATCAACCGCTCGCGATCCTTGGCGCGGATATCCTCGACGCCGGGGACCGGGAGCCATTCGGCATTGATCCGCGCCTGTTTCAGCGTCGATTCGACGCGGCGGCGGCGCGGATAGGGGACGATGAGGACCGCCGTCCCCTTCTTGCCCGCGCGGCCTGTGCGGCCCGAGCGGTGCTGAAGCGCCTCGGCATCGCGGGGCAGTTCGACATGGACGACCAGGCTCAGCGTCGGCAGGTCGATGCCGCGCGCGGCGACGTCGGTCGCCACGCAAACGCGAGCGCGGCGATCGCGCAGCGCCTGGAGTGCATGGTTGCGCTCCGACTGGCTATGCTCGCCGGACAGGGCGACGGCGGCAAAGCCGCGTTCGACCAGATTGGCGTGGAGGTGGCGGACATTGTCGCGGGTGGCGCAGAACAGCATCGCCGTCTCCGCCTCGTGATAGCGGAGCAGGTTGATGACGGCATGTTCGATGTCGGACGGGGCGACGGCGATCGCCTGATAGGCGATGTCGCCATGGCCGCGATCGTCGCCGACGGTCGAGATGCGGTGCGCGTCGCGCTGATAGCGTTTGGCCAATGCCACGATCGGCTTGGGCAGGGTCGCGGAGAAGAGGAAGGTGCGGCGCTGGTCCGGGGTGGCGTCGAGCAGCGCTTCCAGTTCCTCGCGGAACCCCATGTCGAGCATCTCGTCCGCCTCGTCGAGCACGACGACGCGGGTGGCGCTGAGATCGAGCGCTCCGCGTTCGAGATGGTCGCGCAACCGGCCCGGCGTGCCGACGACGATGTGCGTACCGTGCGAAAGCGCGCGGCGCTCGCGCGAGGCGTCCATGCCCCCCACACAGGTGGCGATGCGCGCGCCTGCGGCGGCGTACAGCCAGGTCAGTTCCTTGGCGACCTGAAGCGCCAGCTCGCGCGTCGGCGCGATCACCAGCGACAGGGGCAGGCCGGGGGCGGGCAGTGCGCCGTTCTCGAGCAGGTCGCCGGACATTGCGAGGCCGAAGGCGACGGTCTTGCCGGAGCCGGTCTGGGCGGAGACGAGCAGGTCGCGGCCCTGAGCGGCTTCCTGCGTCACTTCGGCCTGGACGGGGGTCAGCGCTTCATAGCCGCGCTGGGTCAGCGCCTCGGCGAGGCGCGGGGGGAGGTGCGAAAAGGGCATCAGGCTCACAAATTGGCGCGCGCCCCGCGGGCAGCGCGTCGGTATCGGGTTGGTCGCGGGGGTTTGCGCGGCCCCTAGCGCATTTTCGCGCACTTGGCGAGGGGCGGGTCCGTAACGAAAAAACCCCGGGGTCGCCCCCGGGGTTCTTCATGTCCGGCTGGTGCCGAAGATCAGGCCGCCGAAACCTCGGCAACGTCGATCTTCACACCCGGGCCCATCGAGGACGAGACCGCGGCCTTGCGCAGATACTTGCCCTTGGCGCCCGACGGCTTGGCCTTGACCACGGCGTCGACCAGCGCGTCGAAGTTGGCGCGCAGATCCTCGGCCGGGAACGACGCCTTGCCGATACCCGAATGGATGATGCCGGCCTTTTCGACGCGGTACTCGACCTGGCCGCCCTTGGCAGCCTTGACCGCTTCGGCGACGTTCATGGTGACGGTGCCCAGTTTCGGGTTCGGCATCAGGCCCTTGGGACCCAGCACCTTGCCGAGACGGCCGACCAGACCCATCATGTCCGGGGTCGCGATGCAGCGATCGAACTCGATCTTGCCGCCCTGCACGATCTCGAGCAGGTCTTCGGCGCCGACGACGTCCGCTCCCGCTTCACGCGCCTCGTCCGCCTTCGCGCCCTTGGCGAACACGCCGACGCGCACGGTCTTGCCGGTGCCCTTGGGCAGCGTCACCACGCCACGGACCATCTGGTCGGCGTGACGCGGATCGACGCCCAGGTTCAGCGCGACTTCGATCGTCTCGTCGAACTTGGCGGTGGCGTTCTTCTTGGCGAGCGCGATGGCTTCATCCACGCCGTACAGCTTCTCGCGGTCGACGGTGCCAGCCAGGGCCTTCTGCTTCTTGGTCTGCTTAGCCATCGGATCAGCCCTCCACCACTTCGAGGCCCATCGACCGTGCGCTGCCCTCAAGAATACGGGTCGCGGCGTCGATGTCGTTCGCGTTCAAATCCTTCATCTTGGTCTCGGCGATGGCCGACAGCGCGCTGCGCTTGATCTTGCCCGCGCTTACCTTGCCCGGCTCCTTCGAGCCCGACTTGAGGTTCGCCGCCTTCTTGATGAGGTAGGTTGCCGGCGGCTGCTTCGTTTCGAAGCTGAAGCTGCGATCGGCATAGACGGTGATGACGGTGGGGAGGGGCGTGCCCTTCTCCTGCTCGCCGGTCGCCGCGTTGAACGCCTTGCAGAATTCCATGATGTTCACGCCGCGCTGACCCAGGGCAGGGCCGATCGGCGGCGAGGGGTTGGCGGCGCCCGCAGGTACCTGGAGCTTGATATAGCCCGTAATTTTCTTAGCCATTGCACTCACTCTGTAGCGGGGCGAAGCCTAGGGTTCCGCCCGGTTCAAGTTTAGCGGTTCATGCGCCCCGGACTTTCGCCCGATGCTCCCGCAATTCCAACGATGCCTCGTGGAAGCGGGCGCCCTTAGCGGGGGGTGCGCGAAAAGGCAAGTGCGCGTGGCTTTCCGCTTGCAATGTTGGTATTCGCATGTTCTCATCCTGTTCGGAACCGCGATGTGCCCAGCCGCGCATTGCGGCTCTTGTGCGCCGTTCCAACCGCGTCTAAAGGGCGTCGCCGCACAGGGGTGTAGCTCAGCTGGTTAGAGCGTCGGTCTCCAAAACCGAAGGCCCTCGGTTCGAATCCGAGCTCCCCTGCCATCCGCTTCCCGGGCGCGCCCGGACTCCTTGCAGAGGTTTCGCCCGCATGTTCCGCGCGCTGTACGACTGGACGCTGAGGCTCGCCGGTCATCGTCATGCCGATCGTTATCTGGCGGCGGTGTCCTTTGCGGAGAGCAGCTTCTTTCCGATTCCGCCGGACGTGATGCTGATCCCGATGATGCTGGCGCAGCGCCAGCGCGCCTATTGGATCGCGACCATCTGTACCGTCGCGTCGGTGGTCGGCGGAATCTTTGGCTATGCGATCGGTTATTTTCTGTTCGACACGATCGGCCAGTGGGTGATCGACCTGTACCATCTGGGCGGCAAGATCGACAGCGTCCGCGCGCTGTATGACGAATGGGGCGCGGTGGTGACGCTGACCGCAGGGATCACGCCGTTGCCGTTCAAGCTGATCACCATCGCCAACGGGTTTTTCCAGTATAATTTCCCGCTGTTCGTGCTGCTTGCGATCATCGGCCGCGGCTTTCGCTTCTACCTGCTCGCCTTTCTCGTCCACCGATTCGGAGCGCCGGTTCAGGCGTTCATCGAAGAGCGGCTGACCCTGCTCGGCTGGCTGGCAATGGTGCTGCTGATCGGCGGTTTCGCGGTGATCACGTTGATTTGAGGTCACACTCAGCGTGATTTTAGCGTGAAAACCTGCCGCACTGCAACATGTCTGTTGATCTGACAGGCCTGGCATGATCTCTTGTCCGCGGTCTTTGGAGATCGCGAATTTAAAGCCGGAGAAGCCGGCGGTTGATCGGAGAAACACGATGCGGATGAAGATGATTGCGGCGATGGCGAGTGCGGCGCTGCTCCTGACGGGCAACGTCGCTGCCGCGCAGGCGGGGTCCGCCAAGGCCCTCAGCGTGACGTCGAGCGCCAAGTCGCTCAGCCTCGCGGGCGCGGCTGGTGCGCGGACGGGCTCTGCGAAGGGGAAGTCGAACAAGCAGTTTGGCGAACTCTCGCCACTCTACATCCTGGGTGCGGTGATCGTCGTGATCGGGGTTCTCGAGGCGACCGAGGTGATCAGCATCTTCGGGGATGACGAACCCACCAGCCCCTGAACATTGCGTTCCGACGCGACGTGAAAGCAGGGCGCCCGGGCAACCGGGCGCCCTTTCGCTTTCAGGTCCGCCCGGGTGTTTTGCCCGCCTCGCCCCCTTGCCTCGCCGCACCCTACTCGTTAGATAGCGTCCCCAATCCGACAGCGTGGATGGGCATCGCCGGGTCTCTCACCGAGGGGCCGGGCGGAGAAACCTGTTCCGCTGACGGGCACATTATTTGCGAGGCAGAAAGTGGCGAAGACGAATCCGCTGGAATTCATGCGCCAGGTCGAGGCAGAGCGAAAGAAGATCGCCTGGCCGACCCGAAAGGAAACCGTGATGACCGCCGTGATGGTGTTCATCATGGCATCGCTGCTCGGCATTTTCTTCTTCGGCATCGATCGCCTGTTCGGCGCGATCGTCAACTTCCTCCTCAGCCTCGCGGGCTGAGCGGCCAGATAACGGGAACATCCATGGCGGCGCGCTGGTACATCATTCACGCCTATTCGGGCTTCGAGAACAAGGTTCGGGACCAGATCCTGTCCGATGCGACGCGGCTGGGCCTCGACGCGCTGGTCGAGGCGGTCGAGGTGCCGGTCGAGACCGTCACCGAAGTCCGCCGCGGCAAGAAGGTGCAGTCGGAGCGGAAATTCTTCCCCGGCTATGTTCTCGCCAAGCTGAACATGAACGACGACGTCTATCACCTCGTCAAGAACACCCCCAAGGTCACCGGATTCCTGGGATCGTCGGGCAAGCCCCAGCCGATCAGCGAGGGCGAGGCCGCGCGTATCCTGAACACCAAGGAAGAGGCCGCAGCGGCGCCGAAGCACCAGATCAAGGTCGATTACGAGATCGGCGATTCGGTCAAGGTGCTGGACGGCCCTTTCGCGAGCTTCAACGGCGTGGTCGAGGAACTGGATTTCGACAAGTCGAAGGTCAAGGTCAGCGTGTCGATCTTCGGGCGTGCGACGCCGGTCGAACTGGACTTCGACCAGGTAGAGCGGTCGAAGTAAGGCTTCGATGCTTTATTGGGTTACGGGAAAGCCGGGGTGGAGACGCCCCGGCTTTTTTGGTTGGTGGCGGATGTCCGGAAGTAGGCCGGTTCCCGGCCGTCCGCTTTCAGCGATTGGTCGGGCGAAGCCGTTTCGACTGACGTGCCCGGCCGAGAGGGTGGGGAGCAGCGCAGCGGAGGGTGGTTCCGGGACGACCTGATGTGCACGTCACGGCACCATGCGGCTTCGCAGCAGGTCCATAAGCTTTCCGTCTCTCCGGAGATTGTCGATCTTGCCTTCGCCTTTTAGCCAGTAGAACCGGCCAGGCGTCAAGTCGGGCGCAAGTTCATAGTCCATGCCTTCCCATTCATCCTCGCGGAAAGAATAGAAGGCCCAGTGCCCGCCGCGCGTTTCGACGACGTCCATCACATCGGTCAGATAGGTGCCGCAATCCACCCAGCGCCGCATACAGCCGAACTCGGCGGCGACGACACGCGTCGGCGGCAGGCCCTGTTTCGCTGCCCAGTCGAATGCGGCGCCGACATGGGCGGCGACCAAATGTCGGTCCCACCTTGCCTTCCCACCTGCATAATCCGTGGTGACGCCTGGATAGCGAAGCGGCACATCCCGTTTCATATTCGGGGCGCTTGTTGCGGCATAGGGTTCGTACATGTGGAAGGCATATAGAACCCGATCATCCGACAGCGCTCTTGGCCAGGACGCCAGGGAACGCGGATTGGCGTACCATCCGCCATCAACCATCACCGGCGTGAGCGAATCCACGTTGCGAATTGCTCCGATCACCTTGTCGTAGAAGGCAACGAGATCCCGGGTGCTTCCAGCGTGCGCATCGTACCAATCGCGCAGTTGTGTGGCGGATCCGTTCTCGTCGCGGAGGCTTGCCCTTTCCGGGGCGGGTTCGTTCAGGACATTGTAGGCGGCGATCGCCGGGTGATCCTTCAGCGCAAGGGCCAGGTCCCTCCAGAATTGGACGGCCTTCTGCTGATAGGCGGCATCCGTCCACAGCCTGTCGTCAAACTTGTTCCCATTTTGCTGAATCCAGCGACTGCCTGGCAGCGTCAATGGCGCGACGACTATTTTCAGGCCGGCTGCATGGGCTGCGTCCAGTTCGGCAAGCAACACCGCGAGATCCTCCGGGACGAGGCCCTGATACGCGTCTGCATCGCCGATCAGAAAGTCACGCTTTTTCCCCTTCCATTTACTGAAGGTCAGCCGCGCCCAGGTTGCGCCGGTATCCTTCAGAGCCTCGTAATAGGCTCTGTCCTTGGGACTGGCGTTGAAGACGTTGCCGCCCTTTACCGGCTGGTCCCAGAATGCAATCAGATCGGCTGCTGCTGCAGGCTGTGCGATGGCGGCCAAGAGGATCGCATTGAGCAGGAGTGTCAGAGCGCGCATAAAACCTCGCCGGATAGGTTTGCTGGCACTATGCCGAGCTGTGGATATCTGCACGCGTCAGCGCCTCAACGTTTTCCAAGTCGAGAAAATGGGCCGTGAGCTGTTAGGCCGCCTTGGAAGCGCTGGTCGTGACGCCCGACACCTTGACCGGGAAATATTGCGTAGCCAAGTCGCACTGACAAGGGAGCTGACGCGCGCAGCAGCCCCCCAAGCACCAGATCACGGCCGATTACGAGATCGGTGACTCAGGCAGGGTGCTGGACGGCCCTTTCGTGAGCTTCAGCGGTGTGGTCGAGGAACTGGACTTCGATCAGGTGGAGCGGTCGAAGTAAGGCTTCGATACGGTTTTGGGTTACGGGAAAGCCGGGGTGAGAGCCCCGGCTTTTTTGCTATGTGTGGCGAGCAGAGAGTTTTGGGGAAGGGGCGGCGTAGTGACCACTAAGCGCTTCACATGGGAGCGAGGTCCATTCGAGCAATGTCCTCAATGCCGCAGGATGACACTCGGTTTTCTCAGTGCAGGCCGAGACGTGATGACAATGCGCTGTACCGAATGTCGGTTCAGTTATGGCGAAGTTCTGCCCAAAGTAGATAAAGCCACCATCTACCTCGATCAGTTCGTGTTTAGCGCTGTCTTCAAGATCAAGGCTGGCAGTCGAGCACCGCTCGGGCATGAGGATTTTTACGAAGAACTCATACCTCTTCTTCGTCGCATAGTCTTGCTTCAACAGGCGATTTTTCCGCATTCCGACCTGCATTCGAATGAAACTATCGTGTTTCATGATGCTCGTGGCTTGCGCGACGCATATGAAGATATCGGCGGCGATGCCTCGCTACGCGAAAGCCGAGATATCGAAATGGATCAGGTCTTTGCGTTTGCTCGAGCGTTTCGCGATGGCGGTGAACCTCAGCTGGCGTTCACTCCCGATCAGGTGTTGCAAAGACCACGCAACGATTGGCTATCGGACATTCGAATCAGCGTAAATGCTGACTACTCGCAGTTTGCTGATGGCATTCGCCGGGAGCGCGACAGGGGATTCGATGCGTTGAGGGAGTTGATCACCATGTGGGCTGAGGAAAAGCCCACGTTTCGTGAGTTGCTCCGCCGGGAATCGCAGTTTGGAAAACACCGGCGCACGGCGCTCGCCGCTGCCATGCAGCGTATGGCAAACACCGGCCCGGCGGGCGGGGGCATCGATCTGCTCGATGCCTTGCTCGATCCAGTGTGGCGAGAGTTCTTTGCGTTGCGCGACTTCTTGCGTGAAGGTCGGACCGAGGAAGAGGCGATGCTGCGTGTCGGTGCCTTTTGGGACTGGCCGCGGCTGCGGGACGTGCCGTTCAACAGGATATTCGCTTACCTTTTTGCGGCATTCGGTCGGCGTGTAACGATGGGGCAACGCAAGTTTACCCGTGGAATTATGACGGACTTCCAAGCGATCGCGGCCTATGCACCCTACGTTGATGCAATGTTCGTCGATCGTGAATGCGCTTTATTGCTCAATGAAGGGGAGTTGCGCGAAGAACTGCGATATCGCGCTCAAATCTTTAGTTATGCGAATAAGGATGAATTTCTTGCATATTTGCGAGCGCTAGAGGCGCTGGCGACTGCCGAAGTGCGCCACTATTCTGAACGGATTTACGGTCTCGACTAGCCGTCGTAGCAGTTTTCGCCCCCCGTCACCCCTTCCCCTTCCGCCACCCCGTGACCTGATCAAGCGCCGGGAGCGTCGGAAACGGCTCCTCATGCGGGCTCTCGCTCGTCGCCGCCGTCGCTGCGCGGCGTTCGGCTTCGGCGACGTCGAAGGCGTCGCGGTCGCGTTGCAGGCGCGCTTCGTACATGGCGGAGAGGCGGTAGCTGTGGGCTTCGCGGCTTTCGCCGCGGCGGCGTTTGATGTGTGGGGGTTCGTCCTGGAGGCGGACGCTTTGGTGGTGGAGGCGCAGCAGCATCATTGCCTCGTCCGCCGTCATCGACGGGATCGCGGGGGGATTATTGTGGCGCCAGGCGTCGTCGCGATAGCTGGACGCGAGCGCGGCCTCCATCAGCGCCATCTCGACGCGTTCATAGCCGGTTTCGAGTGCGAGCTGCATCTCGCGGGCGAAGGCGGGGCTTTGGCGGCGGCGGGCGTAGAAGGCGGAGTGGCTGAAGCCGGCGGCTCCGGCGGAGAGGCGGACGTTCGCGGTGGCGCTGAGCGCGGCGAGGAATGCCTGTTCGGCGGCGCGGTCGAGCGCGCGGCGGGGGAGGGTGCGCAGCTGCATCCGGCCCGATGCGGTGCGGATCGCGCGCGGCTCGTTGGTGCCGGGCTGGTCGGGATGGGCGTCGGGGCCGTTCAGTCGGGCATGGGCGAGGACGAGCGCGGCGTCCCATTCGGCGGCGAAGGCGGCGTCGCGCGCGCGGCGCTTGAGCATTGTCGAGCGGTGGAAGCCGAGGCTGCGCGCCGCTTCCCGCGCATTGCCGGTGCGGCGCAGCGCAGCGAGGAAGGCGTCGTTCTCCTTGGCCTGACGCCTGTTGAAGGGGCGGGGACCGGTCATCGGTGAGTGTTCCGAAACCAGTTCCAACATTGCAAGGGGGTTTTGAGGCCCCCCCGTAGCGCCGCAGTTATGCGGGCGGGGTCGGCTCAGCGGGGCGGGGGGACCGAGACCCCCGCGTCGGTTTGAACCACAGGCTTCATCGTGCCGTCGGGGTTGTAGCGGAGATATTCGACGGTGACCGCGCGGCGGCCGAGCGCGCCCTCGCGGTCCCCGATGCGCAGCCCGGCATGGTGGAGGAACAGATACCAGTTGCTGCGGAACTGCGCGATGCCGGGATGGATGGTGAAGCTGTTGCGTGCCGAACCGGTGAGCTCGCCGCGATAGGTCCATGGGCCGCGGATCGAGGGGGCGGTGGCGTAGGAAACGCGCTCATTCTCGTGCGTCGAACGGTCGAGCGAGGCATAGGTGAGGTAATAGAGGTCGCCGCGCTTGTGCAGCCAGGGGCCCTCCTCGAAATGCGGCGGGGTGATTTCGGTGATATCGCCGTCGATCTCGATCATGTTGGGCTTGAGCCGGGCGATATAGGCTTGGCGGTTGCCCCATGCGATCCAGGTGGTGCCGTCATCGTCGGTGAAGACGGTGGGATCGATATCCTCCCAGCTATGGTCGCCCTTGGGCGTCATTCCATTGGTGATGAGCGCCGAGCCCTTTGCGTCGACGAACGGGCCGGTCGGGCTGTCGGAGACGGCGACGCCGATCGCCTTGCCGGGATGGGTGTCGTCATGTTCGACTGCGGCGTAGAACCAGTATTTGCCGTGTTTCGCGATCGCCTGGGCCGCCCAGGCGTCCTTCTTGGCCCATTTGAAGTCGTGCACGTGCATGATCGCGCCGTGATCGGTCCATGTCTTCATGTCGGTGGTCGAATAGACGCGCCAGTCGCGCATGTTAAACATCTCGCCCGGGCCGGCCTCGTCATGCCCGACATAGAGATAGAGGCGGTCGCCGATCACCAGCGGGGCGGGATCGGCGGTGAAGCGGTCACGGACGATGGGGTTGGCGCCGGGGGCGGGCGAGGGCGCGGACTGGCCGAGCGTCACCGATGGGAGCGCTACCATGAGCAGGGTTGCGCCGATGCGTTGCCAGACCATCATCCTCATCCGTTTTTGTGGGATCGAGCGCCGAAGGTAGCGCCACTGCGATTCGGGTCAATCCCGCCGCCTCGGGCCAGCTGGACGATGGCGTTCGAACGGTCGCGGGTGGCGCGGGCGCGGGCCTGATGGCGGGGGCGCGGTCGCGGTGAGACGAAAATGTTCGGGCGCGGCTTGTCTGCCGCAACCAGTAGGTTAGGCTGGAACGCCTGACGCCGGGGGCAGAGCATGGCGCGTATCGGGCTATCCTTATGTTGCGGACTGTTGGCGGCGATGTTCTGGGCATCGCCCGGGGGGGCGCAGGTCCAGCGCGACGTGCCGCTTGCCGAGAAATCAATCTGCGTTGATCCCACGCGCAATCTTCCCCAAACCGGCGGCACCTATGTGCTCGACTGGCAAGATATGATGTGCCTGGAGCATAATGGTCGCGCGCGCCTCATGCGCCGCATCTCCATGAATTATCCGATCGAGCAGCGGCCGCAATTTTCCGAGTTTATCGTTGGACGGGAACGGCTGCCCAGCGTGTTCCGGCGCGACGTTCCGCTGCTGCGGGTGGTTTTTCCGGAAAGTTCGTTCTTCGACACGGCAAGCGCCAAGATTCGCCCGGATGCCGTGAACATCCTGAGGATCATCATCGAGGGGTTGAAAGGGCAGTCGCCGGATGTCGTCATGTTCGTGGTCGGGCACACCGACGATCGAGGCGGCACCGAGTATAATTATAACCTTTCTGTGGACCGTTCGGCGTCGGTGACGTCGATGCTCAAGACGATGGGGGTCGGACCGACTGCGATCTGGCGTGCGGGGTTTGGCGAATCGGTCCCGCTTGTGCGGAACGACGACCCTGCACTGATGGCCGTAAATCGCCGGGTCGAGTTCATCTTCGGCGCGCGGGCTGACCCGATTGCGGTTTGGCTGGAGGAGGATCAGCCGCATCGGTGCAAGGCTCCCGCGGATGCTGCATCGACGGCGTGCAAGCGGATGCCACCGCCGCGCGCCATTGTGGCCACGGCCGAGACCAATCGGACGCTGGTTGAGGCAAGGCCAGGTCTTGCTGTGCGGCCGGACCCGCAGGGGCGACGCGCGAAGTTGAATCGCGATCGAAAAGCAGCAATTGCTGCGCCCGATCAAATGTCGGATAGTCTCAAATTAGATGATTCGGGAAAGCGTCATGTGGAATTGATCGCGCCGAACAAGATGGTGTTGCGGATGGTTCCGCAAAAGCGAGTAATGGAGAAGCCGACGCGTTTTTAGGGCAGTTCTGGGGGAAACATGACCGAACATGGGGTGGTGGCACGCGATGCGTCCTATTGGGCATCGTCGCCGACGGCATTGATGGACTATGTAGCGCTCGACCTGTCGAGCAACGGACCGGCAGCCAACGAGTTGATGGGGGGGATCGATCATGAGTTCCACAATTCGGATCAAGTCGCCGATCTAGTTGATGACCGGTCGGAACTCCCTGACAATATCACTGCGCACATGGCTTCGTGGTATCGGCAGTATATTGCCCCCACACGTCTGGCGGCACTCGCTGCGGTCAAGTCCCGCTTCGCCGAGGACAAGCCGAAAAGCGTTCCGACGTTCATCATGGAAGCGCGACGGGACGAGATTCTCGCCGACAATGCAAGTCGCCGCCACAAGGCGGTGACTGATTTCCGCCTTGAATATGCAGGACGGATCGAAGACCGTGATCGCGCCGAACGGGATTATGAGTACCAGAAGGCGAAACATGGCGGTCGAGAACCCAATACGCGCAGCAAATTGATTTATTTTTTGCTGTTGTTTGGGCTGGCCGCGCTCGAGTTCCTGATCAACTTTGAAACGCTGCTGGCCTCTCCGGTCGCCAAGGGCGTGCCGGCGCTCGCGCTGGGCATGACGGTCGCCGTCGCATTGTCGATCGCCTTTGCCAGCCATGCGCATGGCAAGCTCGTCAAGCAATGGCATTATCATATGCATAGTGCCGAGCGGGACCGGAAGCGCCGGTTTATCTGGTATTATGGCGTGCTGGGAACGATGGCCGATGCCATTGGCCTGGGCCTGATCGGTTTCGGACGCTATTTTCTCGTGGTCGCGATCATCGAAAAAGCGGTTCTGATGGGCAATGATCCGCCCAGCCTCGTCGGCATGATGTTTGGAACCATGTTCGGCAATGTCGCGATCTGGCTGTTGGGATCGGCCATCTCCTACTCGTTTCACGACGAGGATCCGACCTATCCTGCCTATAAAATCCGGTACGACAAGCTGAACGACGAAGTCACGAAGGGCTATCAGGAGAAGGTCGTAAAGAAGCTTCAGGAGCTGAACGAGGTCTGTCGTGAGTCCCTGAAGACCGAAGAGATGCAGAACAACGTTCAGTCGAGTGGCCAGACCTTCCAGCGGAATCGTGCACATTTCGATGCCTTGATGAAGAAGGATCACGAGGTGGAGGGGCTGCTCCAGCGCTATCGCGACGCGGTGAGGCGGGCGCATCCAAATGGCCGCTTCAATGCGGCAGATTCCGAACTGCTCGATCCAGGCCGCCGCAAGATCATGACTTCAGGCGAATGGGCGGCGTCGCCGCTTCGGCTGAAATATATCAGTAGCGGATATTGAGGCATGGCGATGCGCAATCTGTTCGTCGGCGTCTGTGCCGCACTGTTGCTGGCGGGGTGCTGGTCGTCGCCAGAAACCAAGGAGACTGGCCAGTCCGTGTCCGCGAAGAAGTTCATGGGCGCATGCAATGTGGAAGGCTTGGCAGGACCGGGCCGTCAAACAGTGATCCTGATCGATCCCAGCAGTCTGGTGAAATCGACCGGTGGCTCCGACTTCAGCGCCAAGAATGCGAGACTGCGCGACGCGCTGCTCGCCATTGCCGACCCGGATGTCGCCGGCGACACCGGAAATCTGGCGCCGCGCGAGTTGGTTACGGTCTTCCTGACCTCCCCGACCGGCGCAGCACCTCAACTGATCTTCTCCGGTTGCGCCCCATCGTTGACCGAAGCCGAGCGCACGCAACTGGAGAAGAATAACTCGACCATCGGCAAGGCGTCCGACACATTTTTCGGGCGCGGCACGGCAAATGAGATCAAGGAGCAGAAAGAGGGGTATCGCGAAGCGCTGATCGCATCGCTCAACGTTGCCTCTCAGGCCAAGGCCGATGGCGGAGCGGAGCGGGACGGGGGCTTTGCACAGTCGGCATTCGTTGCGTCGATCCGCTCTGCAACGCGCCTCTATGATCCGGCTGGCGGCATGGCGCGAATGGTCCTGATCGCGCCTGGCGCGATCGGCAAGGCGCCCTCCTATCCCAATCCCGTAGAGGCGCGAAAGGCAGGGTTCGCTGACGCAAAGAACGCGGGTCTTGACCTTGCCGGCGTGGAAGTCGTGGTCGCGATGGCGAATAGCGACCGCACCCGCAACTATCTTGACGCGTTCATGCTCGGGTCTGGGGGGGATCTCGTCGCGTTTTCAAATGGCGCGCCTTCCGGGCTGCCTGGACCGCCAATGTGGCGGAAAACCTATGTCGGCACGATCGCGATCGGCGGCGAAACCTATCCTGCTGAAGCACGTATCGCGGTGGATGCGCGCGGGAACCTGGTCAATAGCTGGCTTGAAATGCGCGGGATCTCGAAAAAGACCGTGCCCCTTAGCGGCATGGCAACCTGTCGCGGGGCGGGCAAATGCGATTTGCGAAGCGACGATCGCGGCTTCGCCCATCGATTCTATGCTGATCGCAGTGAGGCGGCGATTGGCTCCGACGGCTCGCAGCCCTTTGGCGGTATGCGCCGCTTCGAAATGGCGATCGATCAGGGGAAGCTGGTCGCCCGCGTGTATGATCCCGGCATTTCCCAGATCGGCGACGACCCAAATGCCAAGGATTTTCGGTTCACATTATCCGAGCGGACATAGGTCCGTTCGGAAAGGGGGGATTGTCATGCATCTGATCCGAACCACTGCATATGGCTTGCTTACGGCGTCGCTTTGTCTCGCGGTACCTGCACATGGGGCGCCCAAGGAGCGGAAACCGAAGATCGAAAAAAGCGAGGTCGACAAGGCCGTTGGCAAATGCGTCGGCGCGGTTCTTGTCGGGGGGCTGCTGGGAGGATTGCTCGGCGGCAAGAGAAACCGAGGTGCCGGAATCGTTGCGGGCGCAGCAGCCGGTGGTGTCGTCTGTGCGATTCTCATGCAGACTGCGAAGCGCAAGGACCGGATCATTGCCGCTCAGCGGCAGGCCGCAATCCGCGGGAGCTACACCGCAAATTATATGGATGACGAGGGGCAGACCCATATTCTACGCGCGCAAGCCGTGGATTATCAGCCGACGCGCCAAATTCACCAGGTGCGGTACGTAAATGAAGGGGGAGCGAGCGTCGTGTCTCCCTCACTCTCCGGACCGCCCCGCCTGTGCCGCAAGGTGCCGATGACCGATACGGTTCAGGGCAATTCGGCTTCGATCCCGGACCAGCTTTTCTGCTTCAACGAGGCGACAAACACGATGGAACCCTATTCCGAAGCGAACGCCTAGGCTCGTTTTCAGTTAGGCGGCACCGGCCCGCTCCCCCACCCGGCCACCCACAAGGTACACTCAATGGGTGGCCGGGTGCGGGTAGCCCCGCAAAGTATTACTTTGTGGGGAGCCCGTGGGGGAGCGGGCCGGTGTCAGCTCTGCTGAAAACGACTCTAGGCCGCCCGGATCTCCCAATAGCCGCTCACCCGCGCCGTCAGGCGACCTGGGCGATCCCGCTGTCGCTGTCGCGGGTGGCGAGGGCGCGGGCTTCGGTGACGGGGAGGGGGCGGCCGAAATAATAGCCCTGGACCTTGGTGCAGCCGAGCGCCTGGATCAGGCGATGCTCGTCCTCGGTCTCGACGCCCTCGGCGGTGGTGGCCATGCCGAGGCTGTCGGCCAGCGCGACAACGGCGCGGATGATCGCGATCGCCTCCTTCTGGCCCTTGGACGCGCCCTGGACGAAGCTGCGGTCGATCTTGATCGAGCTGAAGCGGGTGCGCGAAAGATAGCCGAGCGAGGAATAGCCGGTGCCGAAATCGTCGAGGCTGAGGCGCACGCCCATGTCGAGGATCGCCTCCAGCGTCTGAATCGCGGCGGTGCCCTCGCGCATGAACACGCTTTCGGTGACTTCGAGTTCGAGACGGCTGGGGTGGAGGCCGCTTTCCTTGAGCGCCCGGGCGACGAAGGCGGCAAAATTGGCGTTGTGGAGCTGTTCGGGGCTGACATTGACCGCGATGCGGATCGGATCGTCCCAGCCCGCCGCCTCCATACAGGCGCGGCGCAGCACCCATTCGCCGATCGCTGCGATCAGGCGCGCGTCTTCGGCCAGCGGCACGAATTTCGCGGGCGAGATCGGGCCGAATTCGGGATGCGTCCAGCGCAATAGCGCCTCGAACCCCATCAGCGCGCCGGTGCCGGCCTGGACGACGGGCTGGTAGAGCAGGTGAAGCTGATCATTCTCGATCGCGCCGCGCAGCGCGATTTCGAGGACGCGGCGTTCTTCCGCCTCGACATGGAGCTGGGGCTCATAGGCGTGGAACAGGCCGCCGCCCGCATCCTTGGAACGATAGAGTGCAAGATCGGCGGAGCGGATCAGCATCTCCGCCGTGCGCCCGTCCCGCGGGCCGAAGGCAAGGCCGACGCTGGCGCCGATATAGAGGGTGTGGTTATCGACGTCATAGGGCGCGGAGAGCACGTCGATGATCGTGCGGGCAAGCCGCTCGACGGCGGCGGCGTCGCTGGCATCGCGGACCACGACGGCGAATTCGTCCCCGCCCAGGCGGCCGATGATGTCGTTGGCGCTCATCAGCTGTTTCAGCCGTTCGGAGACGCGCATCAGCAACCGGTCGCCGACCGGATGGCCGAGCGTGTCGTTGACCGCCTTGAACCGGTCGAGGTCGATCATCATGAAGGCGCAGCGGGTGTTCCACCTGTCCGCCTCGCTCATCGCGACGGCGAGCGATTCGTTGATGAGCAGGCGGTTGGGCAGGCCGGTGAGCGTGTCGTAACGCGCCATGCGGCTGATCTTGTTGGCGGATTCGCGCGCTTCGGTGACGTCGGAGCCGACGCCGCGAAAGCCGATGAAGCTGCCGTCCTCGTTGAACCGGGGCGAGCCGGTGAGTTCCCACCAGCGTTCCTCGCCGTCGACGAAGACCGGGATGAGAATGTCGCGGAACGGCTCGCGTTTCTTGAGCGATTCGGCGAGACCGCGCAGGCCCGACGCGAAATTGCCGCTTTCCCAGGCGGGGCCCGCCAGCACCTGAAGGAAGGGCATTCCGTTGATCGCCATCGGATCGACGCCGAGCGAGACGGCGAAGCGCGGGTTGGCGCGCATCACCCGACGCTGCGCATCGGTTTCCCACAGCCAGTCCGCGGCCTTGTCCTCGAACTCGCGGAGCAGGAGGCTGACGGTTTCGTCGCGTTCGGCCAGGGCGATTTCGTTGGCGCGGATCACCACCAGCGCCTTGCCGCGCGCGGTGCAGGCAAAGACAAGCAGCAGCGTGAACAGCAGGGATGCTGCGCCCAGCGCGGGCGAATGGATCAGGCTGATCGCAACCGCATTGGCGCCGCCCAGCACGACGAGGAACATGATCGTCGCCAGCGGGAGCGCGGCCATCGCAACCGAGGATGCGGCCATCAGGATCGACAGGATGATCCACATGCCGCTCGCAGCCTGCGCATCGGCATTGGCGCCGAACAGCAGCGGCGCGATCGACCAGACCGCGCCGAGCGCGAGCCCGTCGAGCACCGTGTCGCGGACATCGCCCAATGTTGCGGTGCGTTCGGTACGGTGGCGCACGGCGAGGCGGCGAAAGGCGACCGCGACGCCGACCGCGCCGACCAGCGCGCCCCAGCTTGCCAGTTTCCACAGCGGCACCAGCGCGGCGAAGTTGAGCACGATCAGGCTGGCGCCGACGACATTGGCGGCGAGCATGAACAAGGCGAGCTGGCTGCCCGCATTCATCTGGGCGGCGCGAATGGGTCCCCAGTCGGTCGTGTCCGCCGGATCATAGAGGCCAAGAAGCGCGCGCATATCGATACGCGGCCTGGCGAACTGGGAGGTCGTCTGGCTGGTCACCCGGCATGATTACCGGAGCGGAGGTTAGCGATCAGTTAGGGCGCAGGGGGAGGGCGGAAAATTTTTCCCGCCCTTCCCAGGTCCGCTCGCTCAGGCGGCGATGCTGTAGGGCTTGATCTCGCCGTTGAGATACAGGTTGCGGGCCTTCGCCCGGCTGAGCTTGCCCGAACTGGTGCGGGGCAGGGTGCGCGGCGGGATCAGTTCGACCACGCAGTTCATGCCGGTGACGGCGCGAACGCGCTCGCGAATGTCCTCGCGCAGCTTCTGGCGTTCGCTGTCGTCGCTGGTGCGGCACTGGACGAGCACGGCGGGGGTCTCTTCGCCGCCCGGAGTGGTGATCGCGAAGGCCGCGATGTCGCCCTGTTTGAAGCCCGGCAGCTGCTCCACGGCCCATTCGATATCCTGGGGCCAGTGATTCTTGCCGTTGATGATGATCATGTCCTTCGCCCGACCGACGATATAGACATAGCCGTCGGACATATAGCCCATGTCGCCGGTGTCGAGCCAGCCATCGACCATGCAGGCATCGGTCGATTCGGGGTCGCGGAAATAGCCGACCATCACGCTGGGGCCGCGGCACCACACCTTGCCGATCGCGCGTTCGGGGAGCGGGGTGCCATCCTCCTCGCGGATCTGGATCTCCATGTCCTTGACCGGCTTGCCGCAATTGACGATCGCGCGATAGCGCTGCGGGCGGTTGCCGCCTGCATCGGTGCCGCCCGACAGCTGGGTTTCCTCTACCAGTTCGACGACGATGCCTTCGCCCGGGGGCATGATCGAAACCGCCAGCGTGGCTTCGGCGAGGCCGTAGCTGGGCAGGAAGGCGCTGGCCTGGAAGCCTGCATCGGCGAAGGCGTCGACGAACGACTGCATGACGTCCGGACGGATCATGTCGGCGCCATTGCCGGCGACGCGCCAGCGGCTGAGGTCGAACCGCTCCGACGCCTTGGTCTGGCTCGACATGCGGCGCGCGCAGATATCGTAGCCGAAGGTCGGCGAATAGGAGAGGGTGGTGCCCGTATTGCGGGTAATGAGATCGAGCCAGGCGAGCGGACGCCGGGCGAAATCCTCGGTCTTGAGATAATCGGTCGAGACCTGGTTGGCGACGACCGACAGGAAGCAGCCGACCAGCCCCATGTCGTGATACCAGGGCAGCCAGGAGACGCAGCGGTCGCTGTCCTGCAGCTCCATGCCGTGGCTGTGCGCCGAGAGGTTGTTGAGCAGTGCGTGGTGGGTGATCGCCACGCCATGCGGGAAGCGGGTCGAGCCGCTGCTATACTGAAGATAGGCGATGTCGTCGGTCTTCGCCTGGGGAAGCTCCGCCTCTGGAGCCTCACGCGTTGCGAATTCGGCCCAATCGAGTCCGGTAACGCCCTTCTGGCGTGCCGCCTCGCCGGCCATCGCGGCGAGTTCGGTGGGGTAGAACAACATCGTCGGATCGCAGCTTTCGAGCTGGACCGAGAGCTGGTCGATATAATGCTGGCTGCCGCCAAAGCTGGTGGGCAGCGGCAGCGGCACCGGCCAGGCGCCGGCATAGATCACGCCGAAGAACAGCGAGGCGAAATCAGTGCCGGTTTCCGCGATCAGCGCGATGCGGTCGAGCGGCTTCACGCCCGCCGCGATCAGGCGGCGTGCCTGGTCGAGCGCGTCGGCGCGCATCTCGCTGAACGGGTAGGCGCGCGTCAGCGTGCCGCGCGCATCGTGAAAGTTCAGCCCGCGCGTGCCCCGCGCAGCATAGTCCAACGCTTCACCCAGCGTCGCGAAATCCGCCAGGCGGCGGGGAAGATTGTCGTCGGTCGGCGTCGGCTGCACTGTGGCTTCCTTCACCTCGACCTGTTCCTTCACGTCCAAAGCCATATCCTAAAATCCGTGCCCCTGATCGTGTCAGGCCACCCGCCCGTCATCGACGAAAAGGCCCCACATCAGAAATGCGGGCGGCTCTGCTACGCACTGTCGTTCAAATTCGGTTGCCAGTGTGGCACAAACAAGGCGTATGCGCTCCCCACGTCGCCCCATTCCTCCGCTCGACCGCGCTTCGCTGGACCGTCTGGCGCTGCGCTATGTCGAGCGGTTCGCCACGACGCGCGGCAAACTGGCGGCCTATCTGGCGCGCAAGATCCGCGAACGGGGGTGGGAAGGAGACGCTGTCGACCCGGCGGCGATCGCCGAACGTTTTGCCGAACTGGGCTATGTCAACGACCGGCTCTATGCCGAATCCAAGGCTGCGGCGATGGCGCGGCGGGGATTGGGCGCGCGGCGGGTGGGCGAAGCGCTGCGCCATGCCGGGATCGTTGGCGACGACGCCGAGGCAGTCGCACCGCAGGTCGAGGAACGCGCCACCGAAACCGCGCTCGCCTTTGCCCGGCGACGACGGATCGGCCCCTATGCGGCGGAAGCGGCGGACCGCGATGTGATGGCCAAACAGGTCGCCGCGATGGTGCGTGCGGGGCATTCCCCCGCGCTGGCATGGCGAATCGCCCGGATGGAGCCGGATTCGGAGGTCGAGGATCTGATCTGACCCGATCGAAATGCGCGCAATTCGCCTGTCAGGAGGACGGCCTGCCTCATAAGATTGCTCGATCGAACATCGTAACAAAGGATTCGCACCTTCCGGAAATGCTGTGTTAACATCGTTGGTCAGGGGGAAATGTCGTAATGCGAGCCGACCCGCAGCGTGCGTCGAGCGACCTTGTCGAACTGACCGAGCCGAACGCGGCACCGGCACTGGCGACTGCGCCCGATTGCGAGCGTCATTCCGGAACCGTGAAGTGGTTTGACGTGACCCGCGGCTTCGGTTTCATCGTTGCCGATGATGAGCGTGCGGGCGACATATTGGTCCATTTCTCGGTGCTTCAGCCGCTCGGCCGCCGCAGCCTTCCCGAAGGCGCGCGGGTCGAATGCACCGTCGTGCAGCGCGAGCGCGGATTGCAGGCGCGCGAGATCGTCTCGCTCGACCTGACCGATGCGGTCGAACCGCTGCGGACGCGGCCAGGCGCGGGCGACCGGATCGACCGGCTGAAACTGATCGAAGAGGCCGGACCGTTCGAGGCGGTGACCGTCAAATGGTTCAATCGGCTGAAAGGCTATGGCTTTCTGGTGCGCGACGACGATTCGGCCGATATATTCGTGCATATGGAAACGCTGCGCCGTGCGGAGATTTATGACGTCGAACCCGAACAACCGCTGCGCGCACGGATCGTCGAAGGCGAAAAGGGCCCGCTCGCGGTTCTGGTCGAGCCGGCCTGACCGCGCATTGAGTCTGGCGCTGGCGGCGTGCGCGCTGCTGCCCGGCTGCACCGGCGGCGAGAGCAAGGATGCGGTACCCGCCTCGCAAGCGGCGCTGACCACCGTTACCATCGAATCAGGGGCTGCGCGGCATGTCTTCAAGGTCGAGATGGCGCGTACCGCTGCGGAGCAGCAGCGGGGGCTGATGTTCCGCACCGACATCCCCGCCGATGGGGGGATGTTGTTCGCCCCCTATCCTCCCGGTGGCGGCGGGCCGCGCGAGGCGAGCTTCTGGATGAAGGACACGCCGAGTTCGCTCGATATCATCTTCATCCGCGCCGACGGCACGATCGCGCATATCGCCGAGAATACCGTCCCCTTCTCGCCGGATCCGATCCGATCGGGCGAGCCGGTGGCGGCGGTGCTGGAAGTGTTGGGCGGCAGGGCAGCGGAACTGGGCATCTCCCCTGGAGACAAAGTGCGCTGGTAGGTAATTGCGCAGACCTGGATGATGATATAAAGATGATATCATTATTTCGGGAGGCGAGAATGATTCGGACGATCGGAGCGGCTGCGGCGATGCTGCTGGGCACCAACGCAGCGCTGGCGCAGGAAACGACGCCGGCCGGTGTGCCGATCGAGGCGCCGGGGCCGGAAGGGGCGCTCGCCGGGACGTTCCTGGATGCGGGGAAGGGAGCGCCGGTGGTGCTGATCGTCCCGGGATCGGGGCCCACCGATCGCGACGGGAACAGCCCGATGGGGGTGACGGCTGGCTATCTGCGGCAGCTTGCGGAGGAACTGGCCACGAACGGCATCAGCACCGCGCGGGTCGACAAACGCGGGATGTTCGGAAGCCGCGCGGCGGTGAGCGATCCCAACAGCGCGACGATCGTCGGCTATGCCGATGACGTCGTCGCATGGACCCGCATCCTGAAGGATCGGGCAGTTGCGAAATGTATTTGGGTCGCCGGGCATAGCGAGGGGGCGCTGGTTGCGCTGGCCGCCGGGCAGCGCGATGCGGACATCTGCGGCCTGATCCTGATCGCCGGGCCGGGGCGCAAGCTGGGTACGGTCATGCGCGAACAGTTCCGCGCGAACCCGGCCAATGCCCCGTTCCTCGAATCGCTGCTGGGCATGATCGATGCGCTGGAGGCGGGGCGGACGGTTGCGGCGGACGCGCTCCCACCCGCCATCGCGCCCTTCTTTCCGCAGGGGGTGCAGACCTATCTGATCGATGTGCTGAAGCAGGATCCGGCCGCGCTTGCCGCAGCCTATCAGGGGCCGATGCTGATCGTGCAGGGCGGTCGCGACATCCAGGTCGCGCAGGCCGATGCCGATGCGCTGCGCGCGGCCGCGCCCAAGGCGGTCTATGTCCAGCTGCCCAGGATGAACCACGTGCTGAAAGAGGTGGAGAGCGATGCGCGGGCCGCCAACCTTGCCACCTATGCCGATGCCAGTCGCCCGCTGGCGCCGGGGCTGGTCGATGCGGTTGCCGGGTTCATGAAGCGATGAACGCCGTTGCCCGAGCGGCCCGCGCCGCGTAAAGCGCGGGCCATGGGTATCTTCGCGAACATCTTCACCTGGTGGAACGGTTCCACCTTCGGCACCTGGGTCGGCCTGCGCGGCAAGGAGCAGGTCGGCGAGGATTCACTCGGCAATCTCTATTTTCAGGGCGGGGCGGACATGCACGGCCGCCCGCGCCGCTGGGTGATCTACAAGGGATCCAATGATTCGAGCCGGGTGCCGCCCGAATGGTTCAGCTGGCTTCACCACCAGATCGACGATGTGCCCGATCGCGCGCTCCCGCCGCTGCGTAAATGGGAGCAGCCCGCCGTGCCCAACCTGACCGGCACTGCGCTGGCCTATCGCCCGGCGGGCGCGCTGGAAAAGGGCGGCAAGCGGGTCGCGGCGACCGGCGATTACGAAGCCTGGACGCCCGGCGCCTGATGCGCCTGTCGCGGACCGCTGCGCTGCTGCTGGCGCCGCTTGCGCTGACGGCGTGCGGGAAGGGCGGCGAGGCGGGCAATGATGCGCCGGTGATCGACCGGGTCGAGGTCGAGCCAAAGGCCGGGACTGGCGAGGAAGTGGTGGCGGTGGATGCCGGCCCGACCGCGTCGGTATCGGGCGTCACGCCGATGCAGGATCGCGTCGCGGTGCTGGGGCTGCTCAACAAGCGCAATGGCGAGGCGCGCGACCTGACGCTCAAGCCCGGCCAGGCGGTGCGCGCGGGCGATGTGATCGTCCGGCTGCGCGCGTGCGAGAAGACCGCGCCTTGGGAGACGGAGCAATATACCGGCGCCTTCGCGCAGGTCGATGTGCGCGGCACCGACGGGAAGTTCACGCGCGCCTTTTCGGGCTGGCTGTTCAAGGAACGGCCGGGCCTCAACGTCGTCCAGCACCCGATCTACGATGTCTGGGTCAAGAGCTGTGCGATGACCTTCCCCGATACCGGGGGCGAAGTGGTGGGAGCGGGTGCGTCCGATCCAGCGCCGAAACGGTCGAGCGCGCCGAAGTCCGCCGATGAAGGACAGGATGCCGCGCCTGCCGCGACGCCAAGCCCGGCGGCGCCCTCGCCCAGCGCATCGGACAATAGCGACAGATAATCTTCGCGCGGCACCTCCACCGCGCCCAGCGAGGCGAGGTGGTCGGTGATGAACTGGCAATCGAGCAGGGCGAAACCGCCGACGCGGAGGCGTGCGACCAGCGCGGCGATCGCGACCTTTGACGCATCGCGCGCGCGGCTGACCATGCTCTCGCCGAAAAAGGCGCGACCGAGCGCGAGGCCGTAAAGCCCGCCGACCAGCCGGTCGCCGTCCCAGCATTCGACCGAATGCGCGAAGCCGCGACGGTGGAGCGCGACGAACACCCGCTCGATCGCCGGGTTGATCCAGGTATCCGGTCGATCGTCGGCCGATTCCGCACAGAGCGCGATCACCTGCTCAAACGCCGTGTCGGCCGTGACGCGAAACCGGTCGCTGGCGATCGTCTTGCGCAGCGAGCGCGAGAGGTGGAAGCCGTCGAGCGGCAGGATCGCGCGCTGGCGCGGCTCGACCCAGAAGACGCTGGGATCGTCGCGATGCTCGGCCATCGGGAACACGCCCATCGCATAGGCGCGCAGGACGAGATCGGGATCGAGGTCGCTGGAACGCGAGGTGACGCGCGTCATTTCTTTTTGGGTCTCGACAGGCGCAGTTCGATCGCCTGCCAAAGATCGGCGACGGCGCGTGCCCCGGGACTGCGCGGGGCAAAGGCGCCGAGCGGGGCGCGGCGCGCGGCCATCGATTCGACGATGCTGGCCATCGGGATCACCGGCCAGTCGGGATGACGCTCCAGCGCTTCGGCGTGCAGCTTGCGGCGGCGATCGACCATCGAATGGACGGGCATCAGCGGTACCTTTGCCTTTCCGCCGAGATGGCGCGTCACCTCGTCCAACGCGCGTTCGGACAGCGGGGAGGGGATGACGGGCACGACGATCAGGTCGGCGGCGCGCATCACCTGCTCGCTCGTCTCGGTGAGGCCCGGCGGACAATCGAGCAGCATCCGATCATAGGCGCTGTCGAGCTGGGACAGTAATTTGGCGAGCCGCTTCTTCTTGTCCAGTTCGTGAAACAACAGGTCGAGGCCACGTAGCGACGCGTCCGCGCCGATCAGGTCGAACCGGTCGATCGCGGTGGCGTGCGCCAGTTTCGACGGCTCGATATCCTTGGTGAACACCGCCTGCGCCTGTGCACGGCCCGCGCCGCCGCCGAGCAGGAAGGTCGAAGCGGCCTGTGGATCAAGGTCCCACAGCAGCGTGCGGCGTGCGGAGAGCATCGCGGAGCACCAGGCGAGATTCACCGCCAGCGAGGTTTTTCCGACGCCGCCCTTGAGACTATACACTGCGATCGTCGCCAAAACCGCCTCCGTTGGTTCGCAGCCAAGGTGGCGAATGGCGGCGGCTAGTGCAACGCCGAAAGGTGGCGCAGCTTGTCCGGATTGCGGGTGATGTAGATCGCGACGACGCGGCCGTCGGCGATCTCCAGCGCAGTCGTCTGGATTTCGCCATCGCCCTCCATCGTCACGAAGCCGGGCAGGCCGTTGACGAAGCCGGTACGCAGCAGGTGCGAGCCATATTTGCGGAACAGCACCGCAAGCGACTTGTGCAGCTTCATCACATGGCGGAAGCCCATGACCAGCCGGATCGCCGCGGTGCGCTTGCCGCCGCCGTCGGAATGGACGCTGACATCATCGGCCAGCATCGCGCCCAATGCGGTCATGTCGCCGGTGCGCGACGCCGCGAAGAACGCCTGGGCGATCTCAAGGCCATGTTGCTGCTCGACCCGGAAACGGGGACGGGCTTGCCGGACATGGTTGCGGGCGCGAGCGGCGAGCTGGCGACAGGCCGCAGCGTCGCGGTCGAGCGTGGCGGCGATCTCGTCGAACGCCACGCCGAACACGTCGTGCAGCAGGAAGGCGGCGCGTTCGAGCGGAGACAGGCGTTCGAGCGCGAGCATCAGGGGAAGGGTGACGTCCTCGTCCGGCTCTTCCTCGACCAGCGGATCGGGCAGCCAGGGGCCGATATAGGTTTCGCGCCGGTGGCGGGCGGATTTAAGCTGGTCGATGCAAAGCCGCGTGACGGTACGCCGCAAGAACGCCTCAGGCTCGCGCACCGCCGCCCGGTCGGTGCCCATCCAGCGGATGAATGCCTCCTGCACGACGTCCTCCGCATCGGCGACCGAGCCGAGCATCCGATAGGCAACGCGGATGAGTTTGGGGCGCAGCGGATCGAACGAGTCCGCCGCTGCGCCCTTCGTGTCGTGGGGAGTCACGCCGCCGCCTTTGCTGCGGCGGGATCGATCCACAGGTCGAACCCGACCGCGAGCCGGTTCCACCCGTTGATGATGTTGATCATCAGCGTGAGCTTCACCTGTTCCTCCTCGCTGAACTCCGCTGCAAGCGCGCTATAGGCTTCGCGCTGGGTGTGGCCTTCGGAGAGGCGCGTCAAGGCGTCGGTCCAGGCGAGTGCGGCACGTTCGCGGGGGGTGTAGCAGGGGGCCTCGCGCCAGGCGGAGAGGAGGTAGATGCGCTGTTCGCTCTCGCCCTGTGCCCGGGCTTCGGCGGTGTGCATGTTGAGGCAGTTGGCGCATTGGTTGATCTGCGAGGCGCGGATCTTGACCAGTTCGATCAGCGCCGGCTCGAGGCTGGCGTTGATCGCGGTGGAGGCGGCGAACCAGGGCTTCATCACGGTGGGGGCAGCGGCGAAGGGGTCGAGTTTGGCGGTCATGGTCATGCTCCTTGCTGGGTTGCACGGACATGACGAGCGGGGCGGGGCGGATGTGACATGCGGACAAAAAAAGAGCCGGTTCGCACCGGCTCTTTCGATCGAATGAATGGGATGGGGCGCTTTAGCCCTTGCAGGTGAGCGTGCCCTTGCCCGGGATCTCGACGGTGGCCGACTCCGAATTGCCGGTCAGCTTCCAGCCGCCATCGGCGGTGAAGGGCTGGCCCGCTTCGGGTGCCTTGAGATCGGTCGGCGTGCCGCCCTTTTCGGTGCGGAGGCGGACCAGCTTGTCGCCCTGGAAAAACTCGGCGAAGACCAATGCGTTGCCTGGCTGGCAGCGCATCGACACGGTCGCCTTGATCGACGGGGGCAGTTCGACCGGAGCGGCGTTGGCGAGCTGCGATTCCATCGGATCGGGCGCGCGTTCGCTGATCACTTCGGGTTCGGGTTTACAGGCAGCGAGCGGCAGCAGCGCGATCGCGATGGCGGCGGGGAGGAGGCGCATGTTCATAGCGGAACTTCCCTTTGCGTATGCAGCATCGCCGGTCAAGATAGTAAGGATACCCTATAGCAATCGCGTTTTGCGTCGCATCGATACAATATCATGTGTCACTCGTGAAATTCGTCCAGATCGGGTATGCGGCCGAACGCAATTTTCGTTCCCACCCGGTCGCTGCGGCTGCCGTCCATCGGCCCGACCGAGACCGCGTGGCGGCCGAATTTCTCGTTGATCGTGTCCATCGCCTTGCTGAGCGACAGCGTCCGCGTCTCGCGCGCCAGCGGATCGTTGGGATCGAGCGCGGCGAACAGCGACTCCTGCGCCGCGCCCAGCGGGGCGATCTCCGCCAGCGTCACGCCGATCATGCGGATCGCGAAGCCGCCGGGGCGCGTCCGGCCCGCCTCCGCCAGCCGGGGGAAGATCGCATCGAGCGCCGCCAGCACCGCGAAACTGTCCTGCGTCGCGGGCAGCTTGATCGAGCTGCGCCACATCGACTTGTCGTCCTCCCACTTGGCGTGGAGCACGAGCAGTCGGCTGACATAGCCCTTGCGCCGCAGGCGGCTGGCGGATTTGAGCGCCAGGCGGCGCGCGGTGAGGCGGACGGGTTCCAGCCCGCGCTTGCTGGGGCTGAGGACATGGCTGTGGCCGATGGTTCGGTTCTGCGTCGGCTTTTCGGGCAGGTCGAAGCCGTGGAGCAGATACCAGAGCCGGTCGCCATTGACCCCGCCCCAGGCGGACCCGGCATCGCGCGGGCGGCGATCGCAGAGCTGGCCGATGTCGACAATGCCCTGTTGCGCCAGCCGCTTCTCCATCTTCGCGCCGATCCCCGCGATGTCGCGCAGCTTGAGGCTGAATAGCCGGTCGGGCAGCATCTCCTGAGTCAACACGGTCAGCCCGTCGGGCTTTTCCATGTCGCTGGCGAGCTTGGCCAGCAGGCGATTTGGAGCGATGCCGATCGAGCTGGTCAGGCAATCGCCCACCTCGCGGCGAATCCCGGCCTTGATCCGCCGCGCCAGCGCCATCGCGGTTTCGGGATCGTTTTCGTTGTCGAGCAGGCGGCACGCCACCTCGTCGATCGAGCAGACCGCGGTGACGGGGATGTGGCGCCAGATCTCCGCGACGATCGCCTCGTGGAATTCGACATATTTGGCGTGCTGGCCGGGGGTGACGATCAGGTCGCGGCACAGCCGCTTCGCCTCCCACACCGGGGTGCCGGTGCGGATGCCGTACTTCTTCGCCTCGACCGATGCGGCGATGGCGACGGTGGTGTCGCTGTTCACCGGCGCGACGATGATCGGCCGGGCGCGCAGATCGGGGTTCAGCTGCTGCTCGACACTGGCGAAATAGCTGTTGAGATCGAGATACAGCCAGCGCAGCGGACGTGGCGGCAGAGAGAGGAACGCCGGGTCGGGCATGTCGGAACAATAGCGGAACGGGGCGGCGGAGTCACGCAGCCGACGCGCGGAAGTTCACACTGGCTTGACACTATCGCGAGGGTCGGGCGGCGACGGGCTTCGCGGTGCGCGGGGCGGGTGGGCGGTTGCAATTCTCAAAGAGCGGGCCCGGGCCGGGGGAGGATTGACGGATTGGGGCCTGTAGGAAAGTTGTTTGTGGGCTGGTGAGCCCTGTAACCCCTGACTCGCGCCGGAGCATGATCCTGAAGGAAACAGGCGCCAAGCGGAAACGAACTAGCGCGAGCGATCAGCAGGCGCTGATCCGGCGAGAAACTTCGCGCGAGGTGGAGGACGCCAATCGTGGCAACACCCGCCGTTCCGCCTGACACGGACCCGCCCAACGGCCGCGCCCACGCCAGGCGATCAGATCGTCAGGAAAAAATGCCTCCGTCGGTGACGCCGGGGCCGCCGGCCGCCGTCAGCTCATCGACCGCATATTCGGTGCAGATGGGGTCGGTCCAGACCTTCGGCGCGTCCTGGTTCGGAGCCTTAGGTTCGAAGGTGTCACGTTCGGTCACGAGATGCTCCATTTCAAAATCGACAGATTCTATCCTTCGGGCTCACGCCAGGCGATCAAATGGTCAGGACAAGACGCCTGAATCGGTGAGACCGGGGCCGCCGGCTGCGGTCAGTTCGTCAACCGCATATTCACTGCAGACCGGGTCGGTCCAGACCTTGAGGGCGTCGCCATTCGGGGCCTCAAGCTCGACGGCGTTACGTTCGGTCATCCTGAGATACTCCGTTCTAAAATCGGCCGATCGCGGTTTCCCCGGCCATCGACCTTTCGGTCCAGTGTTGCTGCGCTATACGCCTAACCCCTATGGCGTGCTTTATCAAGTTTGTCGCGCCATATCGGCGCATCGATTACGCGCGGCAGCGCCAGTCAATATCGGGCGCGTAAGGCCGATCCGAGCGCGATTGCGCGATCGCCCCCGCCCTGACGGATCAGCCTCAATCGTTGCGCCGTTCCGCCTTGCGGATGAAGTGGGCGACAGAGGTGCCGCGCAGCAGCTTGATCCGCTGACGATAGCGCTGGTCGTCCGTGACGGGACCGGGCCCTGACGGCTCGGCGGCCAGCTGGCGCAGCAACGGCAGATCGAGCAACGCGTCGCCAGTGGGGCTCGCGCGGTCCAGCTCCGCCGCGATGGTCCCGCGCGTCTGTTCCAGGCGGGTGGGCCAGTCGGCGCCCTGCATCCCCTTGCCCTTTTGTTGAAGGATTTCCGGAGGAATGCGGTCGCCAAATGCGCGATGGTAGATCCAGCGGGTCTGGCCGCCGCGGAGCAACAGGTGGGGGGGCATTGCCAGTGCCAGGTCGATCAGGCGGCGGTCGCCTGTCGGATCGCGCTGATCGATGCCGTAGCGGGCGAGCTGCCCTTTGTGAGTAAGCCCAGCGACGTCATAATGGCGCAGCACGTAAATCACCCGGTCATGCGTGGTGCGCGGCTGCGGCAGACGAAGGCCGTGGCCGATCTGTTCAAGATGCGCCCGATAGTCTGCACTGAGGGTCAGCTCCGGATTGAGCGCCGCATAGACGAGCAGGTCTTGCGGTCGACCCGGCCGTCGGAGGCCGCGGCGCATCGCGTCAACCAGTCTTGGCGGCAATATGGGACCGAACGCCGCCGATGCGACCGAAAGGGTTTTCCAGCCGCGACGACGCAAGGCGAGACCTTCGGAAGCGAGCGTGTGCCAGGCCCCGCTGCGCGCCAGCATCGTCAACCGTTCGATGCCCTGATGGCTGATTGTCATGTTGCCCATCGTTCCGACCAGCATCACGCGTTCCCTGCGCAGTTGCATCTGGCGGCAGATCTCGGTCATCCAGACCTGGTTGCACAGGTTGAACGGCGGGTATTCGGCGGCGTGGAAATGCGCGTCCATGTCGTCGCCGATCTGCCTGTCGCGCGAATCGACCCGGACATGGTCGATATTGGGGTGGCGCGCGGCCAGCAGCGCGGCGAGCGGCCCCTCATCGAGCGTGCGATCGCCCCAATGGTCGAGGCGCGCGCCGGCCATGGGGACATGGGTGTAGGCCGAGAGACGCTGATTGCGCTGCGCGAGGTGAAGCGCGGCGGACGCGGTGACAGCGCTGCTGTCCAGGCCGCCGCTGAGTTGGCTGCCGACGGGATCGTTGCTGCGCAGGCAGGCGGCGACGGCGGTGTCGAAGGTTGAGCGCAGGGCCTGGACAAAATCGTCGTCGCTGCGCAGGCCGGGATCGCGGGGGGTGTCCCAGTCATACCAGTCGACCAGATCGATCCGGCCATCGGCATGGACGGTGACCCGCTGTCCCGGCTCGACGCGGCTGATCTCTGCGAAGAAGCTGCGCGGGCCGCGGCGCGGGGCGAGTGCGATACAGTCCATCAACGTCAGCGGATCGGGTGCGAGGGGAATGTCGGGCAGGGCGTGGAGGCCCTTGGCCATGGTAGCAAACGCGATGCGATCATTGCGGCAATGATAGAAGAGCGGGCGGTTGCCGAGCAGATCGCGGACGAGGTGAAGGCGGCGCTGGTCGGCGTCCCACAGCGCAAAGGCAAAGTCGCCGACCAGCCGGTCGGGCGTGTCGGTGCCCCAGCGCTCCCACGCTGCGAGCAGCAGATCGGAATCGGCAAGGACTGCAAGCCGCTGGGTCAGGCCGAGGGCCTCGGCCAACTCCGCCCGGTTGTCGAGCCGCAGATCTGCTACCAGATGAAAGCGCACGCCCGCGAGCGGCTGACGGTCGAACCGGTCCTCGGGTAGCAACCGGGCAAGACCCAAGCCGAGGGAGACTGCGTCGCCATCCCATGCGGCGCTCCGGTCATTGCCATAGGGCGCCAACGCGCGGCGCATCCGCGCAACGTCCTGCGCCGCCCCCGGCCGGCCGTCGCGGTTCCAGATGCCGCAAATCGCGGTCATTGCCGCGCCGCCAGATCGAGCGCCAGATCGGCCAGCTGGTCGAGTTGGGCGAAGTCGTGCGACCGAGCGACACGATACACCGGGATGCGCATCGCAATCGATGCGGCGTGGCGCAGAACTGTCCCGGCGCGGCCCGTTGCGGTTGCGATTTCTGCGTAATGGGAAAGCCGTGCCAGCGCTGCGGTCGCCTCGCCGACCGACAGACGCTGCGCTTCCGGCGCGGCAAGATCGGGCGTCGGGGCCAGAATCAGCAGGGCGTCGAGCGGCCGGGGTTCCGTGACGAACCGACCGGTCACATCGACATGGAATTTGTCGAATCCGGGCTTTACCCGCGCTGCGCTGTCGGTGGGGGCGTCAAGCTGTGTCGCGCTCGCCGCCCACAATTTGGTCGAGGGATAGCTTGGCCAGGCCTGGCCGGTGGCGGGATCGATCACCAGCTGATCGTCGCTGAGGAGATGACCCCCGCGCCGCATCAGTGCGCCGGCCAGGGTGGATTTCCCCGCGCCGCTATGCCCCGCCATCGCGATCGTGACCCCGTCGAGCGATACCGCGCTGGCGTGGAGTGGCGGCCGGTCGCGCTGTTGCGCAAGGACGGTGAAGGCGGGGCCGAACAACAGGGTGTGGAGTTCGGCCGATGAGCAGGACGTGGCGCCCTCGACGGTGATCCGGCAGCCGTCGCCGATTCTCAACCGCAGCTTGCCTGGCGGTTGCAGATCGACAAGAGTCGGCCCGTGAATTGCGAACGGGCCAACGAGTGTTGCCGGATCGGGGAGTTTCTCCACCTCGGCAAATTCGATCGCGATCGGCGGATGCGCGGCGTCCGCCTCCGCCGCATCGGTGTCCGCCTCGAGATAGGGGAGGGCGCGGGGCGACTGAACGGTCCAGCCCGCGACGCGATAGCGGAAGATGCTCACCCGGACACCGCCGCCGAGGGGATAGGCGGGGTCATTCCGGAGAAATCTCGATCAGTTTCTTGCGCTGAAGGTCGGTGAGGAAGGCGAGAACGCTGATCCGAATCTGTTCGATCGGCGCATCGTAGCGCGCGGCCAGATCCTGACACAGGCTGTCGATCGTGCAGGGCTGGGCAATTGCGGTCCAGATGTCGGTCGCAATCGGATCGAAGCCGAAATAGCGGCCCGATTCGATATCCATCAATACGACCGAACCGTCGACCGCGGTCGACAGAACTGCGGGGTTTACGACGACACGGTTTTGCAATTGTAACCCCGGCATGGCGTGTTCCGTTCGGTCATAGATATGATGTGTTGCACGGGCGTGCCTAGAAAGCGGCGCGTTGCATTGCAACTGCGGCGACGGACGCAGGGATCGCCAATGCGTGGTGTAACGGGAACGTGGATTGAAACCTGGCGCTTGAACGGACTATAATGGCGATCTCCTTTTGCCATGGTGTTCGCCACAGGGCCGATGCTGACGCCGTTAATGGCTGCATCGTCCGGGTCGGGGCAATCCGTTCGTTTTTTCAAGGAACATACGTGCCGTCATATAAAGAACCTTCGTTTCAGGAACGCACCGCGCTGGCCGCAAAGGCCAGGGAGAAGGCGCTCGCCAAGCTGAAGGCCAAGCCGCCGATCGATCCGGCGGTCGCGCAGGCGCGGCGCGAGGCGGCCGAGGCCAAGGAGAAGGCGCAGGCCGAGGCGCGCGCGGCGAAGGCCGAGGCGATCGCGAAGGCGAAGGCCGAAAAGGCGGCGCTGGCGGAGGCGGCGCGGGTGAAGCGCGAGGCGGAGGAGGCTGCCGCAGCCGAAGCCGCAGCGCTGAAGGCTGCGCGGCTGGCCCCGCCGAGCGCGGCGGAGATGAAGGCGGCGCGCGATGCCCGCTATGCGGCGCGCAAGGCGCGGAAGTAAGGCGAGGCGCCTGTCGGGCGTCTGATCCTTCCTGCGGCGAGGGACGCCCCGTTTGTTGCCGCGTGGGTCCATTGCCTCGCGCCCCCTCCACCACCGCTTCGCGGCGGTCCCCCTCCCCGTGCCGGGGAGGATTTAGGCGGCCAATGCCTGTCGCAACTCCAGCCATGCCGGGAGCTTTGCCGCGAGGCCGATCGTGTGCAGCGGGCTGGAGGAGGGAAGGGCGTGGATCGTCCAGCGCGATGCCGCGTCGCCAAGCTGGCGCAGGCCGAGGCGGTGGGCGGTGGCGCCGTTGAAGGCGATGGCGCGCAGGTCGGGCAGGCTGGCGGCGAGGGTGGCGAGGTCGTTGGCCTCGACCGCGGCGATGGCGGCGTCGCTGCTGCCGGCGCGCGTGGCGCTGGCGACCGCATCCCACAGGCCGATGCGCGCGTCGCGCAGCGCGGCGAGGCGGGGTTCATAGGGCAGAGCGGGGAGGTCTTCGCGGTCGATCACCGCGGCGATCAGGCGCCAGAACTGGTTCTGGGGGTGGGCGTAATATTCGCGCGCAGCGAGGCTGCGGTCGCCGGGGAGGCTGCCGCAGATGAGCAGGCGGGTGCGCGCATCGGTGATGGGCGGGAAGCTGGCCTTGCGGGTCACGCGGCGGGGACGATGTCGGTGTGGATGAAATCATCGCCCTTGAAGAGCAGGGGCTGGCCGGTCGTCCTGGCGAGAGCGTAGGCGAAACAGTCGCCGAAATTGAGGCGGGCGGGGTGGTTGCCCTTGCCGAATGTGCGATAGGCGGTCGCTCCGACCTCAGCCTGCTCGGCGGTGACCGGGGCGATGTCGACGGGAAACAATTTCAGGAGCGCGTCGAGACGGGGGCGAAGGTTGCGGTCGCGACGTCGCGACAGCACCACTTCCAGTTCGACCCAGCTGCCCGCCGACATCTGCCGAGAGGGGGCCAGAGCGAGGATACGTGCCAGTGCGTCCTGATCTGGTTCACCAATCAGGATCGCAATGATCGCCGACGTGTCGACGATCATTTTGGAAGGCCATCCTCGTCATAGATTTCGTCCATGATCTCCTTTGACGTCTTGCCATGCCATTCGGGCGGCATTTCGGCGCGAAACTGCCGACTGATCTCCCGCACCGCGGCGATCTTTTCCTCGATCTCGGCCTCGCGTTTGCGGGCTTTCTCTTCGAGTGCTTCCTTGATCGTCTCGGTCACGCTCTTGCCGAGCTGTCGGGCGAGATCGCGGGCCAGTTCGACCGTCTCGGCATCCTTGATGTTGAGTTGCGCGCCCATTTCTACCTCCGGCTTGCGGCTTTCTACCATAGGTGGGGTGAAGCTGCCAGCGGCGGGCAGGGGCAAGTCCCGAGCGGCGGCGGCATAGTTTCGCTTGCTTGCGGGGCGGACGGGGGCGTGCCTATGGTCCGGCCATGCAGGTAGCAAATGATACGATCGCGCTGATCGGAAACACCCCCCTTGTGCGGCTGAAAGGGCCGAGCGCGGCGGCGGGATGCGATATTTTCGGCAAGTGCGAATTCGCCAATCCGGGGGCGAGCGTGAAAGATCGCGCGGCGCTGTTCATCGTCGAGGATGCCGAGGAACGCGGGCTGATCGAGCCGGGTGGCACGATCGTCGAGGGGACGGCGGGGAATACCGGGATCGGCCTGGCGCTGGTGGCGAATGCCAAGGGCTACAAGACGATCATCGTGATGCCCGAGACGCAGAGCCGCGAGAAGATGGATACGCTGCGCGCGCTGGGGGCCGAGCTGGTGCTGGTGCCGGCGGCGCCCTATTCGAACCCCGGGCATTTCGTGCACACCTCGCGCCGTATCGCGGAGGAGACGCCGAACGCGATCTGGGCGAACCAGTTCGACAATATCGCCAATCGCCGCGCGCATATCGTGGGCACCGCCGAGGAAATCTGGACGCAGATGGAGGGTCGGATCGACGGCTTTACCTGTGCCGCGGGGACGGGCGGGACGATTGCGGGCGTAGGCCTTGGCCTCAAGGAGAAGGACGAGAAGGTCCGCATCGCGCTGAGCGATCCGCATGGGGCGGCGCTCTATAATTACTATGCGCATGGCGAGCTGAAGGCCGAGGGATCGTCGGTCGCCGAGGGCATCGGGCAGGGGCGGATCACCGCGAACCTGGAGGGTGCGCCGATCGATACGCAGTTCCGCATCTCGGACGAAGAGGGGATGGAGTGGGTCCGCCGCTTGCTGGCCGAGGAAGGGCTGTGCCTGGGGCTGTCCTCGGGGATCAACGTCGCGGGTGCGGTGCGGCTGGGGCGCGAGCTCGGGCCGGATGCGCGGGTCGCGACGATCCTGTGCGATACGGGATTCCGGTATCTTTCAACGCTGTACAATGCGGAGTGGCTGCGACTCAAAGGACTGGCTGTGCCCGAGTGGCTGGACGTCTGAAAGGGTAGGCGGCACCGGCCCGCTCCCCCACCCGGCCACCCAACGACAGTATATTCTATGGGTGGCCGGGTGGGGGAGCGGGCCGGTGCCGGAAGCCGAAGCAAACAGACGTTCGACAATCGGCTGTTAAGGCGTTACATTTATGCCACAGCCATGAAATCGTTACCCACCGATCCACAGTCGAGTATGCAGCGAGTCCGTGTCGGATTGACCGGGCTTGCCACCGTGCTGCTGCTGATCGGGGTGGCGAGCGCGATCTTCACATCGGCGGACAATGAGGAGCCGGTGGTGGCCGAAGGGGCGTCCAAGCCCGACGTGGTCGCCAACATGACCGACGGGGTGGTGACGAATACCGCTGCCGCGCCGAAAGACGAGCCGATCGCCGAACTCGGCATCGCGCCGCGCACCGCCGAAACCCCGGCGCCGGAAATCACCCCCTATCCGATCCCCGAGCCGAAATGAGACTCGCGGCGATCCCGGTCATGTCCGCGCGGGAATTTCCGGGAAATCCCGCCACCATCGCCCCTTTGACCCGTTCGGAGCGGGAAATGCCGCCCTGCGCGGTCCGTAGGGGCTGGAACATAAGGTGGTCACTTAACGAATGAAGTGAATACAGCGGTAGGAAGTGGTGCCAAGTGGGGCATTTTACCGCGGAATCCCGAGTAGAGGCATTGAAAACCTGGACCGCTTGCGATAGGCCAGCGGTACACAGGGAAACCTTTATCGTCGGCCGTCATGGGTCCGGGCGCGTGCGATGGCACGCCTTCGGAGGCGGGGAAGGTTTGCCCTCAAAAAGGGGCGAGCGTGGCACGGAGCGGCTACAGAGGCGTGGGGTTGCAGATGGTGGACGACAAGGGTCGTGTCGCCATCCCCTCGGCCCTGCGCGCCGCGCTGGAGAAGAACAGCGGCCACCCGACCGACAGCAAGGAAGCGCGCGTCGCGATCCTCGCCACGCACGAGACCGACGAATGCCTGGTCGCCTATGACGAGCCCTATTTCGACGCGATGATGGAGCGGCTGGACGCGCGCGCGCTCGAATTTGCGGGCGATCGCGGGCAGGTCGATTTCAACATCTGGCGCGACGGCGTGGGGACGAGCGAGAATATCGCCTTCGATCCTTCGGGCCGCTTCGTGATGCCGGGCATCCTCGGCCGGATCGGCGGCATTCCCAAATCCTCCTACGCCTTTTTCGTCGGTGTGGGCGCGATGATCGAGATCTGGAATCCCAAGACGCTGCTCGACAATCCGTCGATCTCCGAAAAGCTGAAGACGGCGTGCCGCTTCAGCCTGGAAGAGAAGGGGGTGGTGCTGTGAGCGCACCCTTGGTCCACGACGCCGTTAACCAGGATCGCCCACATGTTCCGGTGCTGCTTGCCGCGGTGCTCGATGGCCTCGCCATCCAGCCCGGCGAGCGGCATGTCGACGCCACGTTCGGCGCCGGCGGCTATACACGCGCGTTCCTCGAGCGGGGCGCCGAGGTGGCCGCCTTCGACCGCGACCCAAGCGCGATCGAAGGCGGCCAAGCCCTTGTGGCAGAAAGCGAAAACCGGCTGACCCTGATCCAGGCGCCCTTTTCCGCGATGGACCGTGAGCTGGAAATTCGGGGGCTGGGGCCGGTCGATGGCGTGACGCTGGATATCGGCGTGTCGTCGATGCAGCTCGACCAGGCGGAGCGGGGATTCAGCTTCCAGAGCGACGGCCCGCTGGACATGCGGATGGACCAGTCGGGGATGACTGCGGCCGAATTGGTTAACGAAATCAGTGAGTCTGATTTAACCATGATATTGCGGAATTACGGGGAAGAAAAACAGGCCCGACGTGTGGCACAAGCCATCATCAAGGCACGGCCCCATGCGCGCACCGGGGACCTGGCCAATGTGGTGCGGCGAGCGCTCGGCTACCGCCCGCACGAGAAGAAGGACCCGGCCACAAGGACCTTCCAGGCGATCCGGATCCACCTCAACCGCGAGCTCGACGAGCTCGAGGAAGGGCTGGCTGCGGCCGAGCGGGCGCTGAAGCCCGGCGGGCGGCTGGCGGTGGTGACGTTCCACAGCCTGGAGGACCGGATGGTCAAGAAATTCCTGCGCGAGCGCAGCGGGAGCGAGCCGGCGGGATCGCGGCATCGCCCGGCGGTGACGGCGGCGCAGGCACCGAGCTTCGAGCTCCCCGCGAAAGCGGTGCGGCCGAGCGAGGACGAGATTGCGGTGAACCCGCGGGCACGGTCGGCGACGTTGCGCGTCGCCCGCCGTACCGCGGCACCGGCGTGGCAGTGACGAGAGCAGGGAGGCGAAGGTGGCAATCAAGGCGTTGAACGGGTTCGGCTGGTTCCTGACCGGCGTGGTCGTGGCCCCCGCCTGTTACCTGGTGTCGTCGCAGGTCGCAGCCGAGCGGTCGAAGGTCGAGGCCGTCGAGCGTGCGATCGCAAAGGCGCGCAAGGATATTCGCGGGCTGGAGACCGAATTCGACACGCGCGCCAATCTGGCCCAGCTCGAGCGCTGGAACGGGGAGGTGATGCGCTACACCGCGCCGACCCCGCGCCAGTTCCTGGCGAGCGATACCGAGCTGGCCGCGCTGCGCCCGATGGAGGGCGACGGCATGGCCGAGCGCTATGCCGCGATGATCGTGCCGCAGGGGATGCCCGATGTCGTCGCGGGAGCCGCGCGGACCGCATCGGACGCGGTCGTCGCTGCGCCCGCGCCCAAGCCCGCCGCTGCCGTCGCGACCGCCAGTGCGGAAGCCGCCGCCCCGCGTCCCGAAAAGCTCGCCGCCGCCGTCGCGGCACCGGCGCGGGCTGCGAAGGACGAGGCGGTGGCGATGCTCGACCGCAAGCTGCTCAAGGATTCGAGCTTTGGCGACCTGATGCAGGGCGTGCGCGCGGAGGCCAAGAAAATCCGGTGACCGTCCTCGTCGCCCCCGCGCCGCGACTGCGCTCCCGCGACGGCAACCGCGCCTCGCCGATCGCGGTCGCGCATGTGCGGCTCATGATCCTGACGCTGTTGTTCGCCGCCGCGATCTGCGTAATCGTCGCGCGACTGGCGCTGCTCGCGGTGATGGCCGAGCCGGCCCAGGCGACGAGCGTAAACGCGATGCTGGTGCCGCTGCGCGGCGACCTGGTCGACCGCAACGGGGCGCCGCTCGCCCGGACGATCGACGCCTGGTCGATCGGGGTGCGGCCCGGCAAGGTGATCGGCGACAAGGCGCAGCTGGCACAGATGCTGGCCGCGACGCTGCCCGGCCATAGCGCGGCCGACTATGCCAAGATGCTGAACAGCGACGCCAAGTTCACCTATCTGAAGCGCCGCGCGGTGCCCGAGCTCGTCGCCGCGGTCCATGCGCTGGGCGAGCCGGGGATCGAGTTCGCGCGCGAGCCGCAGCGGCTGTATCCGCAGGCCACGCTGGCCGCGCACGCGCTGGGCTTTGTCAATTTCGACGGCCAGGGGATCAGCGGCGCCGAACTGATCCTCAACAAGCAGCTGACCGATCCGGCGCGGCGCGGCCAGCCGGTGGCGCTGTCGATCGACCTGCGTGCGCAGGCGGCGCTGGAGAGCGAGCTGGGCGCGGCGATGACCAGCTTTCAGGCGCGCGGCGCGGCAGGCGTGATCCTGGACGTGGCGACGGGCGAGGTGATGGCGATGACCTCGCTGCCGACCTTCAACCCGAACAACGTCAAGGGCGCCAATCCCGAGCATTTCCGCAACAATGTGACGCAGAGCGTCTATGAGCTGGGATCGACCTTCAAGCCGCTGACCATGGCGTTCGCGATCGAGAGCGGCGTCGCGCCATCCATGTCCAAACGCTATGACGCGACCCAGCCGTTGCAGGTCGGCGCGTTTCGCATCCGCGACGACCATGCGCAGAAGCGCTGGCTGAACATTCCCGAGACGCTGATCCATTCATCGAACATCGCCACCGCGCGGATCGCCGACGAACTGGGCAAGGACCGGATGGCGGCGATGTTCCAGCGGCTGGGCTTTCACGACCGGATGCCGATCGAGCTGAACGGCGCCGCCAAGCCGCTATGGCCGCAATATTGGGCGCGCACCACGGTGATGACCACCGCCTATGGCCATGGCATCGCGGTCACCCCGCTGCATCTCGCCAGCGCCTATGCCGCGATGGTCAATGGCGGCGTATGGCGCCCGGCGACGCTGCAGAAGGTCGAGCCGGGCAAGGCGCCTGCGGGCCAGCGGGTGATTTCGGAGGCGACGAGCGCGCGGATGCGCCAGTTGCTGCGTCTGATCGTGACGCACGGGACGGGCAGCAAGGCCGATGCGCCGGGCTATCGCGTCGGCGGCAAGACCGGGACCGCCGAAGTGCCCGGACGCGGCGGTTATCAGCGCAACAAGAACGTCTCGACCTTCGCAGCGGCTTTCCCGATGGACGCACCGCGCTATGTGGTGCTGGTGATGCTCGATTCGCCGATTGGAAATGAACAGTCCGCGGGCCAGTCCACCGCAGGCTGGACCGCCGCCCCCGTCGTCAACCGCGTGGTGATGCGGACCGGCGCGATGCTGGGCGTCGTACCCGACGAGCGCCGGGACGTCGATGTGTCGGACCTCACCCCGCTGCTGTGGGAGCCGGACGCGAAGGCCAAGCCCGCGACCGCAGCGCTCGGCGCGGGGGTGGACGAGTGAGGCTGGGCGAACTCACCGGCAAGGGCGAGCAGGATATCGTCACGGGGTTCGCGATCGACCACCGCAAGGTGGCGCCGGGTACGGTGTTCGGCGCGTTTCGCGGCACGCGCTTCAACGGCGAGGAGTTCATTCCCGACGCGATCGCGCGCGGCGCCGTGGCGGTGGTCGCGCGCCCCGAGGTCAAGGTCGAGGGGGCGGCGCATATCGTCAGCGATCATCCGCGCACCGAATTCGCGCGGATCGCGGCGAAATTCTTCGCGCCCTTTCCCGAAACGTCGGTGGCGGTCACCGGGACCAATGGCAAGACGTCGACGGTGGAAATGGTGCGCCAGCTGTGGCTGATGGCGGGGCATCATGCGGCGTCGATCGGGACGCTGGGCGTCACCACGGCGAGCGAGATGGTCTCGACCGGGCTGACCACGCCCGATGTCGTCACCTTCCTGTCAAACGTCGCCGGGCTGGCGCGCGAGGGCGTGACGCATCTGGCGTTCGAGGCATCGAGCCACGGCCTGTCGCAATATCGCACCGAGGGGCTGCCGGTGCGCGCGGCGGCCTTCACCAATTTGAGCCGCGATCACCTCGACTATCACAAGGACATGGCGGATTATTTCACCGCCAAGCTGCGGCTGTTTGCCGATGTGCTCGATCCCAACGGGGTCGCGGTGGTGTGGGCCGACGATCCGCATAGCGAGCGGGTGATCGACATCGCCCGGATGCGCGGCAACCGGATCATCACCGTCGGTGAGCATGGCGACACGATCCGGCTGGTCGCGCGCGAGCCGACCTTGCTCGACCAGAAGCTGACGATCGCCCATGGCGGGGTCGAATATCGTGTCGGGCTGCCGTTGATCGGCGGCTATCAGGCAGCGAACGCGCTGATCGCGGCGGGGCTGGTGATCGCGACCGGGGGCGATCCCGCGCAGACCTTCGCCAACCTTGCCCGGTTGCAGCCGGTGCGCGGGCGGCTGGAGCGCGCGGCGATCTGCAAGAGCGGAGCGCCGATCTATGTCGATTACGCCCATACGCCCGATGCGATCGAGGCGGCGATCGCGGCGCTCAAGCCGCATGCCGCCGGGCGGCTGATCATCGTATTCGGCGCGGGTGGCGATCGTGATGCGGGCAAGCGCGAGCCGATGGGGCTTGCCGCCTGTACCGGCGCCGATCTGGTGATCGTGACCGACGACAATCCGCGCGAGGAGGATGCCGCCGCGATCCGGCGCCAGGTCATCAAGGGCTGTCCGCAGGCGACCGAGATCGGCGACCGCCGCGCGGCGATCACC